>JBBSGA010000237.1:0-9751 GCA_038254585.1 Chloroflexales bacterium
CGTTTCGGCCGGACCCGCCTGATCGATAATGTGCTCCTGTCGAGGCAGCGCAGCTGAGAGCGCGCCTCGACAGAGCGGGGGCCCGCAAGCTCTAGCGCGAGCCCAGCAGCCGCACGATCGCCTCAACCTGCGCGGCGCGCTCGCTCGACTGCATCACACCGCCGTTCGCATGCTCGACCGGCAGTGCTGCCAGCCGCGCGAAGTACGACGCTGCACTGGCCTCCTGGCTGGAGCCAAAGGAGAGCGGCGGCTTAAGGCGCGATGCGATGCGATGGAGATCGCCCCAACCCTGCTGATCGAGGCGTACCAGGCCGCGCTTGTGCAGGCGCAGGAGGATGCGGCAGGCGTCGACGGCCTCCACCCCCACCTCGGCTGCGATTTCACGGACTGTACGCATGCCGTCGGCGAGGCACAGGATCGACCAGTGCTCCTCGTCGATACGCACCATTTCGCGAGTATCGGGAACGACGAGCTGGGGCACGACGTCAAGGTTGGCGATGATGGGGCGGATCGATCTCCATTCGGCCGCTATGCGCTGCGCACGAGCGAGTAGGCCCGGAGCATGCTCGTCGATCGTGCGCTCGGGGCTGCTCAGCCCGGCGTGGAAGCGAAAAGGCGCATCGGCGAGCTCGAATAGAGGCCAGAGCGCATCAAAACCGCACTCACGCGGTGACTCGGCATGGTCGATGCGCCCTCCTTGCACGAGGACCCGGTGGAAGCCGGCGGGCGCTTCGACCTCGACCGCGCCGGTGATCAGGCTGCGGACGCACAGGTCCAGGAGTTCGCGCAATGGAAATGTTGTAAGGGCGCATTCTAATTGCATAACCATGGCTCCGGGGCTCTTCCTATACTACATCCGCCCTCGGCCAAGATCAGCAACCCGTTAGTACTATCTTTGCATCACCCCACGTGCGCTCGAAGCCGAGCTCGCTGGCCGTCTCAACTCGCTACGCGCCCGCATACTCGAAGACCTGACGCTGACGAGTGCGGCTGCCGACTGGCACGCTCACGCCGCCAGTGCCCCGCCGACCTGCCCGGCGTGCGGCACGCCCTTACAGCCGTGGCGCCGGCCGCGCAGCCGGCGCGCCCGTTCCAGCCCACTGCACAGGAGCGTGCATCCGACGGTCGACCGGCCGCCGATCATCCTTGGCGGAAAGCCTGGAGTCGGCGGCGTCAACTGTGAAGCGCGACGAGTATCAACTCTGCACCAATCCGGCCGTCTATTACGTGGTCTACGATCGGATCGCCAACCAATGGTCACTCCTCGGCGCATTCGACTGAAAGCGGGCCAAACGAAGCAAGCGGAAGACAGCGCAGGAAACTATCGAGCCGGCTGCGCAGCGCCGCTAGCCAGGCGCAGTGACCGCGGGCGAGGCTGAGACGGGCGGGGCCAGGCCCGACGGACCCAGAGCCTGGATGTAGCTCAGTGCCCAGGCAAGGCGCAGCAGCTTGACGGCGATCCAGGCCAGGATCGCCAGCTGCTGCCAGAGCACGATCGGCGGCGAGCTGCCCAGCAGTCCGGCGATCGCGACGTAGAGCGCGGCCACCGCGAGATGCAGCAGCTGGCCGAGCAAGCCCAGCACGAGCACACCTCTGGACCGTCGAACGCAGAATGCGGCGGCGAGGCCCACGAGGACAAACGGGTTACGCCGCTCACGCAGCACGGCCATGGCCCGCGCGTACTCTCCCACCAGATTGAGAAGCTCGATCAGCATGAAGCCGGCGATCAGGCCCGCGACGAAGCCCACGAGTCGCATGAGGAGCGCGGAAGCGACGGCTACTAGAGCCGTGCCGACGGCCAGCAGCAGGCCTAGAGTGGTAAAGGCCCAGAAGGTGCGCCGGCAGCCGGCCCAGAAGCCGCGTCGCTCACTCCAGACGCCGAGAAGGCCACCCGAGAAGAAGTTATACGCAAGCCCGAATAGGCCGGCGAGCGGCGCCAGCGCGAGACCCCACAGGCCAGCGCCAAGTGCCACGGACGCACTGCCGAGAAAGAGATTGGCGATGACATCGCCACCCCCGCCGGCCAGCTGCGTCAGAAACGGATTATGGAGCGCTCCCCTCGCCGCGGCAACGCCGAGGGGCCAGGTCTGGAGCAGCCCGATCAGCAGAGCGGTCAGATAGAGCGGAAACAGCGAGCGAAGGCGGAGTACCTGCCTCGATCCTTTGAGGAGAGCGTTGCACAAAGATTGCATCGTCGTGTAGCGCCTCCTCAGCCGAACAACCCGAGCAGCTGGACGATCACTTGGGTTACGAACGCGAGCCTACCGCCAAGTGTCACAGCCGGTCCGACCAGAGGTCGCACGGTCGCACCGTTGTTCAGAACGTCGAGCTCGGCTCTCAACTTATGCTCAGGATCGACCTCAACCTTGGCCACGGGATCGCCGGCGGGAAAGGTATAGGTCGTGCTCGCCTCGTGCCCATCCCAGACCTTCCTCTGCCGTCCGCCGCCGGCAAGCGTAATCTGTATCTCGACCGGCGCGCGCACCTGCCCCTTGCGCTCCACGCGCGCCGTGCTCCCGGTCCCACTGTTGGCGAGCGCGCCGGCCGCGTAGTCGACGACCCCCGTCCCCGAGAGGTAATCGTCGAAGAACCACGTGAGGTCGCCGCCAAGTGACTGCTCCAGCGAGGCACGAAAGTCGGAGCCCGCCGGATGTTTCCAGCGGTAGCGCTCGAGGTAGTCCGCCATCGCGTGGCGGAACCGCGCAGTGCCGACAGCTCCTTCGAGGGTCCAGAGCCCGAGCGCGGTTTTACCGTAGACGGCCGCGCCGTATTCCGCCTCGGAATACTTCCATGCCGGTAGGGTCGAAGGCTCACGCGGCGTCGTGGCGTATTCGGCGCGATCCTGTACGAACGCGCCGATCGAGGCAACACCCAGATTGATGTTACGCTTCACCTCGGCCAGATAGCGAATCCCGGAGTATTCGGTGATCCCCTCGTCAAGCCAGGGCTCGCGGCCTTCGTTCGTCGCGGTCTGCATCGGCCACCATTGGTGGCCGATCTCATGCGAGACCACGACCGAGATCGCGCCCGAGCCGGCAGGTAGCCCCAGCTTGCCGCCCGTGACGAGGGTTGGATACTCCATGCCGCCCGCGCCGCCCGCGTTATCTGGAACGTCTACGACCGTCAGCCGCGGATGCGGGTAGGCTCCATACCACGCGCTATATGCCTGGAGAGACCCCGTAGAAGTCTCCATATATTCCGCGACGGATGCCTCGTGCTCGGGCAGATAGTAGAGCACGACGTCGACGTCGCCAGCCCTGGCCGTGCGTGTACGGAAATCAGGCGAGGCGGCGAAAGCGAAGTCGGTGACGCTCGTCGCGCTGAAGTGGGTCATGCGGCTATTCCCTGAGACCTGCGGCTCGGCGGCCGGGACGCCTACGCCTGCCACGACGTACTGCCGTGGGACCGTGATCTGGACATCGTAGCTGCCGAAGTCGTTGAAGAACTCGGAGTTGGCATGCCAGGGCTCGGTATCCCAATGTCCCCGGTCGTAGACCGCCAGCTTGGGATACCACTGGCCCACCATGAAGAAGGTATCGTCGCGGCCGCCGTAGCCGGTACGAGCGAAGACGCGTGGCAGCTTGCTGGTCCATGCCGCGTCAAATTCGACCGTCTGCCCGGGACCAAGCGGACGAGGCAGGGGCACATGCATGAGCGTGTCGGTGAGCGTGGTCCTGGCGAGCAGATCCGCCCCGCCCACGAGACCAAGCCGGCTGACGGTAATATCGCCAAGGTGCTCGGCATCCACCGGAAAGCCACGCAGCCCTCCGCGCGACTCGCGCATCCACACAGTATCGGGGCTCCGAAACGCGCGCAGGTAGAGGCGCAGCCAGACCTCGTGCAGTGTGTCTTGCGACGGATTGCGGTAGGTGATCCGCTCGGTGCCGGCCACCATCTTCGCCACGGGGTCCAGGCTCACATTCATCCGATACGATGTGACCTCCGGCGCCCCGGTCTCGGCCACGATCTTCGTCGGAGACACAGACAGGATGGGGCGGGAGGCGCTAAGAGCAATGGGAAGGAGCACGCACAGGAGTGCAATCAGCCTGGAAGCAATCAATCGTGGGACCACGCTATTGTTCCTCGGATAGTCAGCATGTCTTCCAGCAGTGTACTATAGCTGACGATGGAGTCTTGGCCGGCCGCTTGATTACTCCACGGGCTTGTGCGCGGCGACTACGCATCACTTTGGGCCAGGCTGGCTTCGAGCCGGTCCACGAATCTGCTCGCGCGCCTGAGACGACGATCTACCACGTGGTGTGAGGATATATGAAGCTGGACGTCACGGTTAGGGCTGAGCTTGCCCGGCGAATCATGGATTCCCTAGAGGAGGTGCCGGACTCCAAAGTGTGGCTGCGCGGATCGCTTGGAACGGGCCACGTCGATCAGTATAGCGATATCGACATCACCTGGGTGATCCCAGATGAGACCTGGGACTCGTCCATTGTCGGCTTGCCCGCCATCCTGGATAGGATGCACCCCGTCGAGTCCGTTCGCTCCGACCCCGACTTCCAACGCTCCGCGAAGCATCGCCTGATCTTCGTCCGGCTCGCAGGCGTTCCACTCTTCTGGCGGCTGGACCTGGAGATCTTTGCTCAATCGATTGGGGAAGACCCGGCATACGACCGCGACAACCCTGGCGCACGTGGCGGCGATTGGTCGCCCACCGAAAGCGCACTGGCTAACGCCGTGGCGGCGGTCAAAGCCCATCTGCGCGACGACGACGTCGAGGCGCAGCAGCTTCTGCTGCGCGCATACCGGCGGGTCGGACTGACCTCCCCGGCTCTTGACGAGCGCGAGGCGATTCTTCGGCTGGCCGAGGACGTAACGGCGATGGACCCGGCTACGGCTGCGCTCGGGAGCAGGATCAAGGAGCTGGTCGAGGAGACCTGGCAGCAGCCCGGCGGGAGGCTATAGACCCGGGCCGACACTGCGGCGATGAGCAACTTCCCGAATCCGCGCAAGACCTGGTCGGTCCGGATCGCGGCGCTCCTTGTCGGCCGCCGCGATCCGATCTTATGGACGCGGCAGGTGCCGGTACCGGGAAGCGTACGGCCTCATTCGTCGCCCATGCCATGGAGCAGCTTGAGGTCCTGGTTGAGGGTAATCGTCTCCTGGAGATGTGCGAGCGTTCGCGCCACCATCTGCTGCTGGGCTCTCGGGGCAAAGAGCCGATCCAGAACGCCACGCCGGGAAGGCCAGCTGTATCGCATGGTGAGGCGAGTGCCGCCACGATCGGGCTCGAGCTCAAGAATGAACTCGAGATTGCGATGATATTCGATGAGACGCAGCCGGCGGGGCGCCTCCCATTCGGCGACGAGCCACGATTCGTCGGCGTGGCTCCCACGGCGCAGCGCGGTAAAGCTGGTGCCCGCAGTGGTCTGTGGATCGCTGATCGCCTGAACCGAGGCGAGCCCATCCATCCAGGTCGGCAGGTAGCGCAGCGCTGTGATAAACTCCCAGACACGCCTCGGGTGCGTATTCAGAAGAATTTCCTGATTGACTGTCGGCATCCTTCGATTTACTCCGCCTGCGCCGTACGAATTATTGCCATTACCTCCTCCTATCCGGCCGGCTTCTCCCAAACGCCATGTTACCCTAACTGGACGGACGGGACAACGAACCTTTTGACAAGGACTCGAAACTATGTTTAGTATGAGCGACGACCTCCATCCTTACGCCAGGGACGGTAGCGACTATGACAGCGACGACGTTTCTAGCTCTCGATCTCGGCGCCGAAAGTGGCCGCGCCATGAGCGGCTCGTTCGACGGAGCGCGGCTTGTCGTCGCGGAGATCCATCGCTTCCCGAACCGGCCGGCGCATGTGCTCGACGGCCTGCACTGGGACGTCCTCGCGCTCCACACGGGCATCCTCGACGGCCTGGCCGCGCAGGCAGCCAGGCCGGGCCCGGCCCTCACCAGTGTCGGGGTCGACACCTGGGGGCTGGACTTCGCGCTGCTTGCCGCGGATGATACGTTAGTCGGCCTTCCCTACCACTATCGCGATCGCCGCACTCGGGGCATGCTCCAGCTCGCGCTTCAACGGTTGAGCCGGGAAGAAATCTTCAGCTACACGGGCGTCCAGTTCATGGAGCTTAACACGCTCTATCAGCTTCTGGCGATGCGCCGAAGCGGAGCGGCCGCCCTAGAGTCGGCGACGACGCTGCTGATGATGCCGGATCTCTTCAACTTCTGGCTCAGCGGCCAGAAAGCATCCGAATGGACGATCGCCAGCACCAGCCAGATGTGCGACCCGCGAACCCATGGCTGGAGCGAGCCGCTGCTTCAGGCACTCGATCTGCCCGCGGATATGCTCCAGCCTATCGTCGAGCCCGGCACGATCCTTGGCCCGCTCCTGCCATCGGTCGCGGCGCAGGTGGGCCTAGCCCACAGGTCATCCCAGGTGCATATCGTCGCCCCGGCCTGCCACGATACGGGCTCGGCCGTCGTGGCGGTGCCCGCGTCGACACCGCGCTTCGGCTATATCAGCTCGGGGACGTGGTCGCTGGTCGGCGGCGAGACGCGCGAGCCGGCTCTGGGAGCGGCGGCGCTCCGGCACAACTTCACGAACGAGGGCGGCGTCGACGGCACCTTCCGCGTGCTCAAAAATATCAGCGGCATGTGGCTCGTGCAGGAGTGCCGCCGAAGCTGGCTGCGAGCAGGGCAGACTTTCTCATATGCCCAGCTGGCCGACCTGGCACAGGCAGCGCCAGCATTTGGGCCGTTGATCGACCCGAACCATCCCGACTTTGTCGTCCCTGACGATATGCCTGCTGCCATTCAGGGCCGTTGTCGTGCCACGGGACAACCGGTGCCGGCACAAGCGGGTGAGTTTGTACGCTGCGCGCTTGAGAGCCTGGCGCTGGCCTACCGCAAGACCTTCGACGAGCTGGCCGAGATCCTCGGGACGCTCGTCGACGCGATCCACATCATGGGCGGCGGCTCACAGAATCGCTTGTTGTGCCAGTTTACAGCCGACGCCTGTGGGGTGCCGGTACTGGCCGGACCGGTCGAGGCGACGGCGATGGGCAACCTGCTCGTGCAGATGCGCGCGGCCGGGGTACTCGCGAGCCTCGCGGAGATGCGCGAGGTCGTCCGGCGTTCGGTGACGCTCGAGCGGTATGAGCCGCAGGATCGCGCCGCGTGGGATGACGCCTATGGTCGCTATCAAAAGATCCTTCAGCTATCAACCCAGGAAGAGGCCTCATGAATAGCTCGACGCTTGACATGCTCCTCACTCAAATCGGCGACGTGGGGCTTCGTATGTCGCAGATCGACGCCGCGGAGGGCGCAGCCGGCAACATCTCGATCTATGTCGCGGAGGAGCTACAGCCGGGAGGACGCTTCGAGGAGCGGGGTGAAATCGAGCTGCCCGCTACAGTGCCGCACCTGGCGAGCGGCTGGGTCGTCGTCACCGGGGCCACCCGCCGGCTGCGCGACGCGGCCACGAGCCCCGAGACGACGATCTGCCTGCTTCGAATCCTCGCAGGCGGCCGGCGGGCGATGCTCTACGGGGCACAGGGCGTGCGGCCCACCAGCGAGCTCAACACGCATCTCGCGGTCCACGAGGATCATGTAGCGCGGCGCGGTGTGCAGCTGCACGGCGTCGTCCATGCCCAACCGATCCATCTCACCTACCTGAGTCATCTTCCGCGCTATCAGGAGACCAGGGCCTTCAACCGGCGCCTGCTGCGGTGGCAGCCGGAGATGATTGTCGAGTTTCCGGAAGGCATCGGCATGCTTCCCTTTCAGGTGCCCGGCTCGCCGGATCAGATGGGGGTTTCGGCTCCCGCCCTCGCGAAGTACCGCGGGGTCGTGTGGGGCCGCCATGGTGTCGTGACCCGCTCGGACCACGGCGCCGGTGAAGCCGGCGATCTGGTCGAGTATGCCGAGACGGCGGCGCGCTACGAATACTTGAGCCTGGCAGCCGGCGAGCCTGAGGGCGGCATGTCGGACGAAGAGATGCGTTTGATATGTGAGCGCTTGGGGATCGAGCAGGAGTACTTTTGAAGGAGAAGACAAAATGAAGCAGGCGGCAGAGCGCTTCGCGCGAATGGCGGACGAGCTTGGCGGTAGCGGCGTGGATGTGGCCGGCGTTATGCGCCGGCTCAAGGCGATCGAGATCGAGACTCCGTCGTGGGGCTACGGCAATTCGGGCACGCGCTTCGGGGTTTTCAAGCAGCCGGGCGTCCCTCGCAACACCTACGAGAAGATCGACGACGCGGCCGAGGTGCAGCGGCTCGTCGGCGCCTGTCCGAGCGTTGCGATCCATATTCCCTGGGATGCCATGGACGACTACGATGCCCTCGGCCGCTACGCCCAGGAGCATGGGGTGCGCATCGGAGCCGTCAATCCCAACGTGTTCCAGGACGACGAGTATAAGTTGGGCTCGGTCTGCAACCCCGACCCGGCCGTACGGCGCCACGCGGTCGACCACATGCTGGAGTGCGTCGAGATCATACGCAAGACAGACTCGAAGCTGCTGAGCCTGTGGTTCGCGGATGGCACGAATTATCCCGGCCAGGGCCACTTTCGCCGTCGCTTCGAGTGGATGCACGAAGGCCTCGCCGAGGTCTATCAGGCGCTACCGCCCGAGAGCCGGATGCTGGTCGAGTACAAGTTCTTCGAGCCGGGCTTTTACCATACCGATCTTCCCGACTGGGGCACCTCGCTCCTGCAGTGCCAGGCGTTGGGCCCGCAGGCCCAGGTGCTCGTTGACACCGGCCATCACCCGCAGGCAACCAATATCGGGCATATCGTCGCGCTGCTACTGCAGCAGGGCCGGCTCGGCGGCTTCCACTTCAACGACCGGAAGTATGCCGACGACGATCTGATCGTCGGATCGATCGATCCGTTCGCGCTCTTCCTGATCTTCAACGAGATCGTCGACGCCGCCGGGGATGAGGCGACGTCCGGCTGCGCGGCAAGGATCGCCTACATGATCGATCAGAGCTTCAACATCGAGCCGAAGATTCCGGGCATGATCCAATCGGTGCTCAACATCCAGAATGCCTATGCCAAGGCGCTGCTGGTCGATCACGCGCGGCTGCGAGAGGCACAGGACGCGGGCGATGTACTGGGCGCCAACAACGTGCTGCGTGAGGCCTTCGAGACGGATGTCCGGCCGCTGACCGCGTGCGCTCGCGAGGAGCTCGGCGGCGTCGCCGACCCAATGGGAGCTTTCGCCGAGAGCGACTACCTGGCGCGTGCCGTGAAGGAGCGCGTGGGCCCTGCGCAGGGATGGGGCGGGTAATTCGAGGGCCGCGCTGAGATGGAAGCGATGGCGGCCGGGATCGACGTCGGGACCAGCGGCGTCCGAGCGCTCGCCTGCGATGCCGCAGGCAAGGTCTGGGCGGAGGCGACGCAGCCACTCCGATCGACGCGCGGTGAGGGCCTTTTCGAGCAGGATCCGGAAGATTGGTGGCGCTCCGCGGTCGCGTGCCTGCGGGCCGTAACCGCCGAGGTCCAGGGGCATGGCCGGATCGGCGCGATAAGTGTGGCAGCCACGTCGGGAACGGTCTGTTTGCTGGATAGCGATGGGCATGCCATCCGACCGGCGCTGATGTACGCCGACGCGCGAGCCGGGGCCGAGGCAGCTCAGATCGACGCAGTCGCACGTGACCTTGACGCGCGGCTGGGCTACCGCTTCAACAGCTCCTGGGGCCTGCCAAAGTTCCTGTGGCTGCTCCATCACGAGCCCGAGCATGTGAGCCGCGCGCGCTATCTGGCCCACGCCGGAGACGCGATCACC
>JBBSGA010000238.1:0-9744 GCA_038254585.1 Chloroflexales bacterium
CGTAGTGGCTGACGCCATCGCCGAAGCCGAGCTTGCGCAGATAGTAGTCCCACTTGAGCCAGCGCAGCACGTAGTTGAAGAGCGTCCAGAGCAAGATCGGGATCAGAGCGCCGTAGTGAAAGGACGCGAAGCTGTTGCCCACGGCATGGAGATCGGCGAAAAGGCCGAGGCCCGCCATAACAAGCGCTCCCAGCACAGCTGAGAGCGCTACCTTACGTCCGAGATTTCGACGAGCTAGCTCCAAAAGCCTTAGACCCTCGGGCAGATGCGCCAAGCGCCCGGCATTCTACCGCAAGCCGCCCTCGACTACAATGAGTGCTGCCTGATGTTCCTCTTGCCTCGCCCCCGGCCTACGGATGCTACCGTCTTCGCCCGACCCACCATGCCGCCAGGCCGAGTCCGACCGCGGCCACCGCGAGCGCGTATTCGAAGATGCGGATCGGCCGCACGCTTGGTCGTACCGGCCCTGGTGCTGCTACGGCTCCTGATGTGTCGAGCGTCGTCGTCCGCGGCGGCGAGTTCTCGGTCCTGTGCAGTGCCTGCGGCGGTGCGGCGCCCCCCGCCGCGGGCGACGCGAGCGTAGCTTCCGCCGGGGTTGATGCGGGCGCCGTCAGGGCTCGCAAGCTGGACACTGCGGGCTCGGTCGTCGCCGCCCCTGAGACCATGGCGCCCCCGGTGGTTGCAGCGCCGGCCGTGCCCGCAGCCGGCGCCTCCAGAGCTGCCGCTTGTGTGGCTCCGGCCTCGGCTTGCCCGGCCGGAGCTGCTGGGGGAGCTGCCGCGCCTGCCCCCGACTCGGCGGACGCTGCCTGGCCGTAGGCCTGGCCCACGACCGATGTAGCCGCGCTCCGAGCCGAGTAGGACTGGGCTTTGGCCGCTGGCGCACTCTGCGCTGTATTGCCGGCAGGTGCGAGCGCGGCCGAGGTCGGCCGGCTACGGGGCAGACCAACCGCGTCAACACCTAGCACGAAGAAGAGGAGCAAGGCAGCGACAAGCGATCCCAGGCGGAAAATCGGAAAGAGCCGCCAGCGTGGACGAGCCTGTGCCGGGTCGAGCGTAAACGAGCGGCGCGGCAGCGGCGCGGGGAGCGCTCGCAGGGCAGTGCGCAGACGCCGAAAATCGTCGAGGTCGGCCGCGCAGCCTGGGCAGGTACGGATCAAGTCGTCGACCCGCCATCGCGCACCAGGATCGAGCCCATCGTCCAGATAGCTCGACAACAGCTCGCTTGTGTCGTCCGCATGGATATGGTGTGGCGAATTCGTCATGCAGCCTGTGCAGGTTTTGCGAAGCCCGCTTCTATCCCCTCATCACTCTCTACCGCTATCAAGACGGTACTGTGCCGGCAAAAGTTCCCCGCTCCGCAGTGCATCGCGCAGGTGGGTACGGCCGCGGCTTAGCCGGGACTTTACGGTGCCGAGCGGCCAGCCGGTCACCGCCGCGATCTCGTCGTAGCCGTATCCCTGGATGTCGCTCAGGATGATTGCCAGGCGTTGATCGTCGGGAAGCTCGTGAAGTTGGCGCTCGATCTCACGCGCCAGCTCGTCGCGGAGTGTCCGCTCGTCCGGCGGCTCGCCCGGGTCTGTGAACTGTGGCACAACGTCATCCCCGTCGTGATCGAACGCGTCCAGCGATGTCTGCGGCCGCCGCTTGCGTGCGCGTAGCTGGTCGTAGCAGGCATTCGTCGCGATCCGGAGGAGCCACGCGACGAATGACCCTCCCCGGTAGCGCCCGATGTTGCGATAGGCCGAGAGGAACGCGTCCTGCGTTACATCGGCGGCCGCGTCGGCATCGCCGAGCATCCGGTAGCTCAGGCCATAGAGCCGGCTCTGGTAGCGCTCCACCAGGAGGTTGAAGGCCTGCACTTCGCCTGCTTGGCTGCGGCCGATCAGATCTGCTTCGTCGGGAAACATGGTCCGCCGATTATAGCAGGGGACAGGCGATAGAGGGCAGACGCCGGGAGCGCAAAGCATGCAGCAGCGGCTCCCGCGTAGGACGCAGGAGCCGCTGCTAACGACTGAGACTGGCTATGGGACTTAGAAGTCCATCCCACCGCCCATACCGCCCATACCGCCACCGCCGCCCGCGGGCATCGCAGGCCTCTCCTCGGGGATGTCGGTGATAAGCGCGTCGGTGGTCAGGATCATCGAGGCGATCGATACCGCGTTCTGCACTGCCGAGCGGGTCACCTTGACCGGATCGATCACGCCCTGCTCCAGCATGTTGCCGAACTCGCCGGTGACGACGTTGTAGCCAATGCCGGTGTTGCCGTGCTCTTTCTGCTGGCGGCGCACGGTGTCGATGATCACAGCGCCGTCCTCGCCCGCGTTGCGGGCCAGCTGGCGGATCGGCTCCTCGAGCGCCCGCCGCAGGATGTTCACGGCGGCCTTCTCGTCGTCGTCGCTGGTCTGGACGCTGTCCAGTGAGCTGATAACGTTGATCAGCGCAACGCCACCCCCTGGGACGATGCCCTCCTCGACGGCAGCGCGGGTCGCGCGCAGCGCGTCTTCGACGCGGTGCTTGCGCTCCTTGAGCTCCGGCTCAGTCGCTGCGCCAACCTTGACGACGGCCACGCCGCCGGCCAGCTTGGCCAGCCGCTCCTGCAGCTTCTCGCGGTCGAAGTCGCTGGTGGTCTGATCGGTCTGAGCGCGGATCTGGTCGATGCGGCCCTTGATCGCGCCACTGTCGCCGTGGCCCTCGATGATCGTCGTCTCGTCCTTGGTCGCCACGACGCGGCGCGCCCGGCCCAGGTCCTCGATCCCGGCGCTGTCGAGCTTGCGGCCGATCTCCTCTGAGATCACCGTGCCACCCGTCAGGATCGCGATGTCCTGTAGCATGGCCTTGCGGCGATCGCCGAAGCCGGGAGCCTTGACGCCCAGCGCATTGATCGTGCCGCGCAGCTTATTCACCACAAGGGTCGCCAGCGCCTCGCCGTCGACATCCTCGGCGATGATCAGCAGGTTCTTGGTGACCTGCAGCACCTTCTCGAGCAACGGCAGGATGTCCTGGATCGATGAGATCTTCTTGTCGGTGATCAGGACGTAGGCGTCGTCGAGGACTGCTTCCATGCGCTCGGAGTTCGTGACGAAGTACTGCGAGATATAGCCGCGGTCGAGCTGCATGCCCTCGGTGTACTCGGTCTCATAGCCCATGCCCCGGCCTTCTTCGACGGTGATAACGCCGTCCTTGCCGACTTTGTCCATGACGTCGGCGAGCAGCGTCCCGATCTCCGTGTCGGCGGCCGAGATCGCGGCGACGTTGGCGACCTCGCTCTGGTCGCGTACCGGCTGCGATAGGTTCTTGAGCGCCTCGACGAGCACCGGGGTGGCCTTGTCGAGGCCGCGCTTGATCAGCATCGGGTTCGCGCCGGCCGCAACCAGCCGCAGACCGTCGGTGATGATCGCCTGGGCAAGCACGGTGGCTGTCGTCGTGCCGTCGCCGGCCACGTCGTCGGTCTTGCTGGCGGCCTCGACCAGCAGCCGGGCGCCCATGTTCTCGAAGGGCTCCTTAAGCTCGATCTCCTTGGCAACTGTCACGCCGTCGTGGGTGACGGTCGGCGAGCCGAACTTCTTGTCAATCGCGACATTCCGGCCGCGCGGCCCGAGCGTCGTCTTGACTGCCTCGGCGACGATGTCGACGCCGCGCTTCATAGCGCGCTGCGCCTCCGAGTTGAAAGCAACCTGTTTTGGCATGAACTTACTCTCCGTAGATACAAACGATGAACGAGTAGCCGGACCCTCTGCTGAGTCGAGCCTACTCGTTTACCACGGCCAGGATATCCTTTTCAGCCAGGATCAGATAATCCTCGTCCTCGATCTTGATGTCGGTGCCCGCGTATTTGGCGAAGAGCACCTTATCGCCGACCTTAACCGCAATGGGTGTGCGCTTGCCCTTGTCGTCGACCTTGCCCTCCCCGACGGCCATAATCGTGCCTTCCTGGGGCTTCTCTTTCGACGCCGTGTCTGGAAGAAAGATGCCGCCGCGGGTCTTCTCTTCCTTTTCCTGGGGCCTGATCACCACGCGATCGGCGAGTGGCCGAATCCGAAAGTCCATAATTGCTCGAACCTCCTCCATACATACCTTATGTTTAGCACTCAGCCTCGACGAGTGCTAAGCGCCTACTATCTTAATCGCGGTTCTACATCTTGTCAAGGGCCAAATTGGAAGAGAAATGATTTACATATAGCCATCGCTAATTCTTTCCAGTAAGTTAGCAGCAAGCCATATATGTAAAGAATAATGCGCGTCAAGGCGCAAAGATAAGCAAGCAATTTAGCAATCGCAGCTACTGATTGCTAAGCTACTCACCTAAAATTGACTCATGGACAGTATGTAGCGTGTGTGGCGGCGGAACAAGCAGCTATACAGAGAGCGATGGAGCTACTGCGAGCGCGGGACGTCAATTGTCCCTGTCAGGTTGGCCTGGAAGGTACGCTGGCCGTTCCCTGCGTCCGCGGCGATCCAGTCGCCGACGATCCGGGGAAGTGATAGGGCGTCGAGATGCGCTCCGGGAAAGCGCGCCTGGGCCATGGAGACATACTCCTTGCGCAGGGCGTCGAGGATCTGTGCATCGGTGTAATCAGCTGGGACCGTCACACTCACCAGCGTGTCAAAGGGCTGCGCGTCGAATACAGCACCGGGGCTCGAGGCCGGCGCCTGATTGGTGACCAGGCTGCGCAGGGCCGGCAGCGCATCGGGTGCTATCACCAGGCCGGTTCCGGCCAGGCCGGCTGCCAGCACGAGCGCTGCCGCGGCCCGCCGCAGACCACTCCGCCGCCGTCGGGCAGCTGTCGCGACTGGCCGGACGTTCGGCTGAAGCGGGCGTGCGGCCGGCTGCCTTTCGTTTCGGCTCAGATCGAGTGGCAGCGTTGGGCGCCGGTCGCCGGTTGGGATCGGGAGCGCCCGCCGGAAGGCATCCGCGCTATGGAAGCGGTCTGCGACCTCCATCGAGAGCGCCTTCGCCAGCGCCTTCGCCGTCTGGACCGAGATCGAGCGGTTGAGCGTTGTGGCCAGCGGAAACGTAAACGGCGCCTGGTCACGCGGGTCGCGTCCCGTCAGCAGATGATGCATCGTGGCGGCGAGCGAGTATATGTCCGACTCGACCGTCGCCAAACCCTGGTATTGCTCAGGCGGCGCATAGCCCGGCGTTCCAACCAGTGTATTGCGCTGGCCGGGCCGAAGCAGCTTCGCGATGCCGAAGTCGACCAGCTTCACATTGCCGTCGCGATCGATCATGATGTTAGCCGGCTTCATATCCCGGTAGATCAGCCCGGCGCCATGCATGTAGTCGAGTACGTCGCAGAGCTGATCGGCCCAGCGCAGCACGACCGACTCGGGGAAGCGCTTTTCCCGCTTCAGCATCTCCTCGAGATCCTCGCCATAGATGTACTCCATCGACAGGTAATAGCGTCCCTCGTCGATGAACGACCGGTAGACCTGGGGAATCGCGGGATGGTTGAGGTTATGGAGCAGGTCGGCTTCTTCGATGAAGCGTGTAATGCCCTCTTCGCGCTCGGCCTCGTCTGCAAAGTTATCACGCATCTCCTTGATCGCGTACTCCGCACCGGCCGAATCGACGGCCTTATAGACGAACCCCATCCCGCCCTCTTTGATGACGCGCGTGATGCGGTAGATGTTGTCGAGCAGCACATCGCTCCCGCACTGCTGGCAGAACCGCGCGTCCGCGCGATTGGACGCGCGGCAGATCGGGCAAAGGATACGCTGTTGTATACCCTCGGTCATCGTCGCACTGGACATTCCCGCCTCAAATATCCCGGCACGTCACCGGGACAACGTAAGTTAGGATAGCATGCGCCCGATCGCGGGGCAAACCCTAACCTTCCGCCGTCTATACGACCTGCGCGGCCAAGAGGTTGCAGCGCCGCGTCTATCGCGGCGCGAAAGATGCTGCGTACGGACGCCCAGTAAGGAGGGATGCCCCATGATATCAAGTGTATGGGCTGGAATGCATGGCGCGCTGGCAGGCACGCTGGCGACGACCGTGATGACGGGCTTTTTCGGGCTGGCACGTTGGACTGGCCTCTACCCCGAGCAGTTTCCCCCCACCAAGATTACCAAATCTGCGCTCGACGCTGTAGGTCTGCGGGCGGAAACGGGCGATGACGCCGAGATTGCAGTTGCTGCGGCTGCCCACTGGGCTTTTGGGACGGGCGCCGGAGCGGTATTTGGGGTGCTCCAAAAATGGCTGCATCTGCGCCTCCCGGGGATCCTTCAGGGCGCGGCTTTTGGCCTGCTCGTGTGGATCGTCAGCTACATGGGCTGGGTGCCCGCCGCCGGTCTTATGAGCCACCCGCGCAATCAGCGTCCGGACCAGGTGCTTGTCCTTGTGGCGTCGCATGTCGTCTATGGCGCCAGCCTTGGCGGCGTCGTGCAGGCGATCGAGCGCCGTGGCTAGGATCTGGCCGCCGCGCGGACCGGCCCGGCGCTTATCTTCTGTCTACCGGCGCCTCGACACCGGGACGGCGCGCTGGGTATTTGCCCGCCACGGCAGCGGACCACCCCTGCTGCTGATCCACGGCCTATCCGGCTCGGTGCGCTGGTGGAGGCGCAACGTCCCTTCCCTGGCGCAGCACTTCACCGTCTTTGCAGTCGAATTGCAGGGCTTTGCCGGGAACCGTGGGCGCCCCCTGCCGCCGTCTGAAAGCGCTCGGGCGCTGCAGAGCTTCACGGCGGCCCTGGAGATTGAGCGCGCCCACCTGGTAGGCCACTCGATGGGCGGGCAGATCTGCCTGCATTTCGCGGCCGCCTATCCGCAACAGGTCGATCGCCTCGTCCTGATCGCTCCAAGTGGCATGCTCCGCCGTGGTCTCGCGTATATGGCTGCGCGCCTGGCACTTTCGACTCGCTACGGCGCCCCGGATTTTCTGCCGACCGTTGCCTTCGACGCCGTCCGCGCGGGTCCCATTAATCTCCTGCGTGCCGCTCGATCGCTACTCAAGGACGATGTCAGCTCATTGCTCGGCGCTGTACGGGCGCCCACGCTGGTCCTCGCCGGCGAGAAGGACCTCCTGGTCCCGCCCATGATCTGCCGCGCTATTGCCGCTGGCATCCCCGGCGCGTCGTTTCTCGAGCTGAAGGGCGCGGGCCACAACCTGATGTGGGACCGTGCGTCCGCTTTCGACGACGCTCTCGCCTCCTTCTTGCTCCCACCGCTTAGGCACGAGCCGGCTGCTCCGCAGCCTGATGTCGCGGAAGTCCCTGTGGATCCGGGCGCATAAGCGGGCCGCAGGGAGCGCGCCGGCCCGCATTTTCGCGCTACTCCGTACCCTGGATCATCTGCCGCGCCTGCTCGATCGCCTCCTCGATCCGGCCGGCGTCCGGCCCGCCGCCCTGTGCCGCCTCGGGACGGCCGCCGCCGCGGCCGCCGACGATAGCCGCTGCCTCCCGCAGCAGAGCGCCCATATCGTAGCGCAGCCCCTCGGCCCGCGCGAAGACGAGCTGCGCCTTTGTCCCCTGCACGCCGAGGAGCGCGATGCCGCCGCGCTCGGCGATCAGCCGAGCCAATCTGCGTACGCTCTCCAGCTCGCGCTGCCCGTAGGTCCGCGCTACAAGCGGCGCTCCATCGACCTGCTCGGCCGATGCGAGTAGCTCCTGCGCCTCGTAGCCAAGCAGGCGCTCTTCGGCGGCTGCAAGCGCTTTGCGGCTCTGCTCTTCCGCCTCGCGCAGGCGCTCGATCCTCGCCGGCAGCTCGACGGCCCCGATGCTCAGGCTCGCAGCCAATCCATTCAGCAGCGAGTTCTTCCAGCGATAATCTCGGATTGCGCGTTTGCCGCAGATGAACTCCACGCGCAGCGTCTCGCCGTGGCGCTCCCACCGCCGCAGTACGACGCTGCCGACCTCGCCGGTGCGGCGGGGATGTGTCCCGCCACAGGGTGAGTGGTCGAAATCCCCGGCCGAGACGATGCGAATGCGCTCGAAAGCCCCGGGCGGCTTGCGAAGCGCAAGCGTCATGAGCTCGGCGGCGTCGACAAAGCGGGCATTGATCGGCAGATTGTCCCAGATGGCCCGGTTGGTGAGCTCCTCGGCCTCGTCCAGGTGATCTGGCGACAGCCCTCGATGGGCCAGATCGACCGTACAGAACTCCTCGCCGAGATGCACCGACACGGTACGGGCGTCGAAGAGCTGCTCGAAGGCCGCGGAAAGCAGATGCTGGCCGTGGTGCTGCTGCATGAAATCGAACCGGCGCGACCAATCGATCGTGCCGCGGACCACGTCCGCGGCCAGCGGGCCGTCGAGCAGGTGCCAGACGAGGCCGTGCTCGTCCTGTGTGTCGAGGACCCGGACGCCGTCGAGCGTACCGCGATCGCCCGGCTGCCCACCGCCCTCCGGGTAGAATGCGCTCCGGTCGAGCGCTACTGCCGGGTGCTCCGATCGTGTGCCCCGCTCGACCACTCGCGCATCGAAGTCCGTCAAGTAGGGGTCGTCATAATAGAGGCGTTGAGTCGTTACGTTATCGCCCATGGCCATTGTGAAGACTCCGCCGCTCAGGATCTGGGCGACTATCCTTTGATGAGCGCCATCTCAGACGAGAACCCCGGACCGAAGACGCTCAAAAGTCCCTGCTCGCCGGCCTTGATACCACGTTCGAGGAATCGCTCGAGCACGAATAGCACCGTGGTCGAGGACATGTTACCGTACTCGCGCAGCACATCCCAGCTATACGCGAGCGCTCCATCCCGGAGTCCACCGGCATGCTTATACGCCTGCAGGACTTTCGCGCCGCCGGGGTGATAGATATGATGGTCGATCTCTGCCAGCGATAGGTCATGCCGTGCCAGAAAGTCGCTTGCCAGCGGATGAAAGTGGTTTGTCACCACACGTGGAATGCCCGCGCCGAAGACGACGCGCATGCCGCTATCCACGACGTCCCATCCCATCAGGTTGAGCGAGTCGGGGAAAAGTGTGCTCTCGGTTGCGACAATCTCGGGCCCCCGGCCGGCGATCTCGTCGCCCTCGACCAGCACGGCCGCCGCGCCATCCCCAAAGAGCGCGGCGGCGATCAAGTTGCGTTTGGACCGGTCGTCGAACTGGAAGGTGATCGAGCAGAGCTCGACACAGACCAGCAGTGCGCGCTGCCGGGGAAACGCTCGGACATATTCGGAGGCACGCGCCAGTCCGGCAACCCCTCCGGCGCAGCCAAGGCCCCAGATCGGCGTGCGCCGCGTATGTCGCGGCATCTCCAGCAGCGTGATGATCCGGGCGTCGACGGAGGGAGCGGCCATCCCGGTCGTCGAGACGAAAAAGACGTGGTCGACATCCCCCGGCTCGAGATCGGCTTCGGCCAGACACTTGCGGGCCGCCTCGGCGCCGAGCGCGCACGTTACCTCGATCCATAGGTCATTGGACTCGCCCATTCCGTGGGGACGCAAATACCAATCGACCGGCGCGGCCAGCGAGCGCGTCTCGATCGCCGCGTTATCGAAAACCGATACGTACCGATCGATATCCTTGATCGACGACGCGAAGAATTCGCGCGCCAGGCGCTTGACGTCGCACTGGCGCACCTGTTGGGGTGGTGTTGTGCTCGCAACCGAGGCTATTCTCGGCATGAATGGGCTCTCCTTCTCCGACTCCGCACGGCTGATCCGCGCGGCCGATCTACTACGCTAAAAGGTCCTGGCCGTGTCGCCCTACGTCCCTGCTTCGACGGTTTCGAGCCGATCCACCGCGAAGTCGATGCGCCGGAGCACCTCATCTTCCCCCAGCGCAGAGAGCGTCTGGAAGAGCGGC
>JBBSGA010000239.1:0-9694 GCA_038254585.1 Chloroflexales bacterium
CCAGATCATGCCCGGCAGATCGCTGTGTATGTCAGTCACCGTCGGGCTGGGCGGTGACGTATCGATCGCGCACATTTGGATCTTCCGGATAACGCGCGGCGCCAGCTTCGCATGTTACGCCCCCATCACGCCAGCTTTTCCAGCGGCTTGGCATTTCCGAAGGCCCGCCATGGCCCGCTCACCGGCTCCGCCCACCGCACGCCGTTCGCGATGACCTTACGTACCTCCGGGTTGAAGTATGTCGGGTACGACTCGTGGCCGGGCCGGAAGTAGAAGATCTTGCCATTGCCGCGATGGTAGCAGCAGCCGCTGCGAAAGACCTCGCCGCCCGGGAACCAGCTGACGAAGACGAGCGTATCCGGCTCGGGAATGTCGAAGAACTCGCCATACATTTCCTCGCGCTCGAGCTCGATATACTGGCCGATGCCTTCGACGATCGGATGGCCTGGCGAGACGACCCACAGCCGCTCCTTCTCGTCGGCCTCACGCCACTTCAGATTGCAGGTCGTACCCATCAGCCGCTTGAAGATCTTGGAGAAATGAGCCGAGTGCAGCACTACCAGGCCCATGCCCTCCAGAACGCGCTCGTGCACGCGATCCACGATCGCGTCCTGCACCTCTCCATGCGCCATGTGGCCCCACCACGTGAGGACATCGGTGTTCGCCAGGACCTCTTCCGTTAGGCCGTGCTCCGGCTCGTCGAGGGTCGCAGTACGCACTTCCAAACCAGGCTGCTCGCGCAGGGAGGCTGCGATCGCGCCGTGGATGCCCTCGGGATACACTTCGGATGCTTTATGTTCGCTTCTCTTTTCGTGGCGGTATTCGTTCCAAACCGTCACGCGTAGTGGCCGATCCAACTCCCGCTCCTTTCACACGTACATTGCGCTAGTATGGTACGGTGACCATACTAGCACGTCTTCGAGCATCCCCGCGCCGTCTACAGGCGTGGCCGCAGCGGCAGCAACAGAGTCTCGCCGCTCTTCGCCGGCCACGAGCGCCTCTGCTATTGCTCTACGGTTAGCTCTTGTGCGTTGGCAATGCAGGGTGGAGCTCCGCGGCTTTATGCATGCCCGTGTCTACGCGTTCGTTCAGCCAGCTCAGCAAAACGGCGATCACTTCGGCCTTTTCCCATTCATTATAGATTTCGTGGCGACAACCCTCCCACAGCTTGAGCGTCTTGTCCGCGCTGCGCGCCTGCTCGTACAATTGTACCGAGCCGTTTGGGTTGGTGAACTTGTCCTCCGTCCCATGCATGGCGAGCAAGGGCAGCGTCAGCTGAGCCATGCGCGAGCGAGCATCGCTTGCAGCCGTCATCAACTGGTATCCCATCCGCGCCTTGACCTTGCCCTTGTAACAAAGCGGGTCCGCGTCGAATGCCTGCTGGATAGCCGGATCGCGGCTCAATATACTCTCGGCACTCACATGCCCGGAGGTAACCGGCATGCCGGGGGCGATCGTCGCGATCAGCCGGGCCAATTTCTTGAGCAGGGGCGAAACGTCGTCGCCGATCTGCAGCGCGGCGCCGCTCACGACCAGGCCGGCCAGCATCGGCTGGTGGACGAGTGCGAATCGTATCGCGATCAGGGCGCCCATCGAGTGCCCGATCATGTACATGGGGAGATCCGGGTAAGCCTTCTGCGCCTTGCTGGCGAGCAGATACAGGTCTTCCACGAAGTCGTCGAAGCGCTCCACGTTCACGCGTGCACCCCCGCTCGCGCCATGGCCGCGATGGTCGATCGCGAAGACCGCATATCCCTGGCTCACGAGCGCTTCCACGACGTGCGCGTAGCGACCGGTGTGCTCGCCCATGCCGTGGACGAGTACGGTCACCGCCCGCGGCGGCGCGTCCGGCAGCGCGACTGCGTAGACGAGGCGGACCGAGCGCTGGCCGACGATTGTATCCCGTGTCGTCTGCATGGCACCCTCCCAAAAACGGTCGCAGGCGCTGAGAAGCCCTGCGACCGCACGCATCCTCCGGACCTCTTCGCGAGCTCTAGCCCTCGAGCAGGAGGGTCTCCGGATCCTCGACCAGCTCCTTGAGACGGACCAGGAAGCGCACCGCCTCGCTGCCGTCGACGATGCGGTGATCGTAGGAGAGCGCGACGTACATCATCGGGCGGATGACGATCTCGCCGTTGAGCGCCATCGGGCGCTCCTGGATCTTGTGCATGCCCAGAATGCCCACCTGCGGCGCGTTCAGAATCGGCGTCGACATCAGCGAGCCGAAGACGCCGCCGTTCGTGATCGTGAACGTGCCGCCCTGGAGCTCCGCGATCGTCAGGCTGCCCTCGCGCACGCGTCGAGCGAGGTCGCCGATCTCACGCTCGAGCTCGGCAAAGCTCTTGCGGTCGGCGTCGCGCAACACGGGCACGACCAGTCCCTCTTCCGCTCCGACGGCGATGCCGATATCGTAGTAGTGCTTGACGACGAACTCATCGCCCTGAATCTCGGCGTTGAGCATCGGAAACGCCTTGAGCGCGCCGATCGCCGCCTTCGTAAAGAACGACATGAAGCCCAGGTTGACGCCGTGGCGCTCTTTGAAGGCATCCCGGCGGCGCTTGCGCAGCTCCATAACCGCGCTCATGTCGATCTCGTTGAAGGTCGTCAGCATCGCCGCGGTCTGCTGTGCCTCGACCAGCCGATGGGCGATCGTCTGGCGGCGCCGCGACATCCGCACACGCTCCTCGCGGTCTCCCGTGGCGCGGGCCGGGCGAGGTGCCGGCGGGATTGGAGGCGCAGCCGGGCGAGCAGAGGACGCTGCCGGGGCCGCTGCCGGCGCAAGGGCTCCGCCGCCCGGCGTTCCCTGAAGGAGCCGCGCGACGTCGTCTTTGGTCACGCGCCCGCCAGGGCCGCTGCCCGTGACTTTGTGGATATCGATCGCATGCTCTTCGGCGAGGCGCCTAGCTACCGGAGAAACGGGCGACTCCGCGGCCAGACCATCGCCAGGCACCGGTGCGGCCGCTTGATCCTCGTCTACTGCGGGCGCGCGCTCGCCTTCGCGCAGCACCGCCGCCTCATCTTTGACCGGGGCCGTAGGGCTCGGCGGAGCGACAGTCGGAGCCGCGCCCTGCGGCCTTTCGGCTGGAGCCGCCGTCTGCGCCGCGCCATCCGTATCCACCTCGGCCAGCAGCTCGCCGATGCCGACCGTATCGCCCTCGTTCTTGACGATACGCGTCAGGATACCTCCTTGCTCGGCAGGCACCTCGACGTTGACCTTGTCGGTCTCCAGCTCGACCAACGCCTCGCCCGGCGTTATGGCATCACCTTCGTGCTTGAGCCACTTGCCGATCGTGGCGTCGACGACGGACTCGCCGAGCGTCGGGACTCGAATCTCAACGGGCATGATTTACTCCACTCGTCTTCAGGTGCGGCTCGCCAGCGCCGGTCACGGCGACATCGAGGATCCGGGCCTGCTCGGCGAGATGTGCGCTGAGGGAGCCCTCCGCGGGACTTGCAAACTCCGGGCGGCCGGCGTAGTGCAGCTCGATCTCCGGATCGAGGAGCTCGCGCAGCTGCGGCGCGATGTAGGCCCAGGCTCCCATATTCTGAGGTTCCTCCTGAAGCCACACGGCCTCGCGCAGGTGCGCATATTCGCCGATCACCTGCCCAAGCTCCGCATCCGGGAACGGATGGAGCTCCTCGATACGGACCGCCGCCACGCCGTCGGCAGCCTTGAACACATCCGAGCCGACGAGGTCGACATAGACCTTGCCGGTGCACAGGATGAGCCGCGTGATACGCTCGGCGCGCTCGTGGGCTGCCAGATCGTCAAGCACCGGCTGAAAGCGACCGCCGGCAAGATCGCGCAGCGGTGAAGCTGCGCGCGGATGCCGGAGCAGGCTCTTGGGTGTCATGACAAACAGGGGCCGCGGATCGTCTTTGAGCAGCGCCGCCTGGCGTCGCAGCAGGTGGAAATACTGTGCCGACGTCGTACAGTTGGCGACGCGGATGTTGTCTCCGGCGGCAAGCTGGAGCCAGCGCTCCATGCGTGCATTCGAATGCTCAGGGCCCTGGCCCTCATATCCATGCGGCAGGAGCAAGACCAGCCCCGGCCGCTGCTGCCACTTCGCGCGTCCAGAGGCGATAAACTGGTCGATGATCACCTGGGCCGAGTTTGCGAAATCGCCGAACTGTGCCTCCCAGAGCACAAGCACGTCCGGAGCATGCGTGCTGTAGCCATATTCGAAGCCAAGCACGGCGTTTTCCGAAAGCGGGCTATTGTAGATCGCGAACGACGCCTTCGCCTGCGGCAAGTGCTGGAGCGGGATATAGCGCTGGCCCGTCTGGGAGTCATGCAGGACCACATGTCGCTGGCTGAAGGTGCCGCGCTCGGTATCCTGCCCGCTGAAGCGGATCGGCGTGCCGTCCGCCAGGATCGATGCGAAAGCAAGCGCCTCGGCATGCCCCCAGTCCAGCGCCCCCTTATCCCCGACCGCTGTGCGCCGTCGCTGGAGCACGCGGTCGAGCTTCGGATTCGTGGTAAAGCTCTCCGGGCGCCGCAGCAGCGCCTCGTTCAGATCGATCAGCTGCCCGGCCGAGAGGGCGGTCGCAGGATTACCGCTCCGCGCCGGGCCGGGCTCAGGCGCTTCCTCCCGTGGCGCCTCGGCGTCGTCCTGGCCATGCCGCGCATGCTCCAGTCGCTCGGTCACCGCCTGCACCATCGCCTCGGCCGCTTCGGGCGTGACGACACCCTGCTGCTCTAAGGTCCGCGCCCAGAGCTCGCGTACAGTCGGGTGGGTGCCGATCACATCGTACATACGCGGCTGGGTGAACGAAGGCTCATCGCCTTCGTTATGGCCCCAACGGCGGTAGCCAACCAGATCGATCAAGAAATCCTTGCGGAAGCGCTCGATGTAGGCGAACGCCATACGGGCAGTGGCGATGCAGGCCTCCGGATCGTCGGCGTTGACGTGGACGATCGGGATCTCGAAGCCTTTGGCCAGGTCGCTGGCGTAGTGCGTCGACCGGTCGTCGGTTGGCTCGGTCGTAAACCCGATCTGATTGTTGACGATGATATGCACCGTGCCGCCGATATGGTAGCCGGCCAGCCGCGACAGATTGAGCGTCTCGGCGACGATGCCCTGACCGGGAAAAGCCGCGTCCCCGTGCAACATGATCGCCAGCGATGCCTTTTCGTCCTGCGTCGGAGCGCCGGGATGATCGCGCTGCTCCTGGGCGGCCCTCGCCCGCCCAACGACGACCGGATCGACGAATTCCAGGTGGCTCGGATTCGGCGCCAGCGTCAACGGCATCTGCTCGATGCCGCTCTCCTTATAAGCGCGCCGTGCTCCCAGGTGGTATTTGACATCGCCTGCCCAGCCGAGGCCGGCTTTGCCTTCCGTCGCGGCGCCTCCGTCACGATTGGCCGCGTGAAACTCCTGCAAAATCGTCCCGTAGGGCTTGCCCAGCACATGCGCCAGCACGTTCAGCCGGCCACGATGGGCCATTCCCAGGACGACTTCGCGCGTGCCGCCCGTCGCCGCGTTGCGGATGATCGAGTCGAGCATCGGCACCAGCATGTCGCAGCCCTCGATCGAGAAGCGCTTCTGGCCGAGAAAAGTCTGCTGGAGGTAGTGCTCGAAGGTCTCGACCTCGGTCAGGCGCTCGAGAAGCTCGCGCTTACGCTCGGCCTCGAGGCGCTGAAAGAACCGGCCGCTCTCGGCTGCCTCGCGAATCCAATCCCGCTCCGCCGGCTCTTTGATATGGTCGTCCTCGTAGCCGATCGAGCCAGAGTAGGCCTGGCGGAGGCGCTTGACCGCCTCGAGCGCATTCGCCGCACCCGCGGCCAGCGGGCCGCCTACGACGCTCGCCGGGAGGAGCTCCAGATCGTGCTCGTCGATACCGTGGGTGACCAGCTCGAGCTCAGGATCCCCCAGCGGCTCCTGGCCGAGGGGGTCCACGTGCGCCGCGAGATGGCCATATTCACGGATTAGCCGTGCCAACCGCGCCGCGCCGACCACCTTCAGGACGTCGACTCCGGCGGCTACCTTTTCGCGGGGAGCCGCGGCGGCCGTCACTTCGCCGTCGGACGGAGTCCACGTTTCGAAGAATGAACGTGTCTCCGGATCGACCGACGCAGGATCCCGCTGGTAGCGATCGTACAGCTCCAGCACGTAGCCCTCGTTCGGGCCGTAGAAGAGATTATGGTCGCTCATAGTTCCATTGTATCCTTGCACGGCAACTGGGATCATAGCACGTACCCGCGCTGCCGGGCGCGTGCCGACGAAGGTCAGGCGACGAAGACCAACACCGGCGACAAACATCAAGCGGACGGCACGTGTCCGTTCGTGCGGGCGGTCATCTCAAAGTAGGCCTGCGCATCGTCGGCCGAATCTTTGCCGACATAGACGATGCAGGCGCGCAAGATCAGACCGCCGACCAGCGTAGCCAGTGCGCTGACGAAGGTTCTGCCGCGGCCGCGTTCCCTTCGGCGGAAGCCCATGAGCAGCGGCATTCCGAGCCCCAGCCCGAATGTTCCGGGCATGAACAAGCTGCTCCACTTGCCGCGAGTGAGGAGATCGCCCGTCCGGCCGAGCCTGACGAGGCTCACGGTCAGAAGGGCTGCCTCCGCGCTCAGGCCGAGCAGGTGCGCCTGCTCGAGCTTGGCGTCGGCGCGCCGGTTACTCGTCCCACTGAGCGCAAGCACGGCCTGAATCGCGGCCACCCCCGTCGAGAAGGCCGACGCCAGAAACGTCGAGCCCCAGAGCCGGTTCTTGTTCCAGATTGGGATCGCGGTTGCAGACAGGAGCACGCCCGTGTACCCGCCGACCACGAATCCGAAAGGTGCGCCGGCCGCACCCACCAGACGTGTCAGCCACCGCTGTTGCTCGAGCCCGGGGATCACCTCGAGCAGAGCAGACAGACCGCTAAAACCGCCAAAGAAGGAGAGCGCCCATGAGCCCGCCGACATCGGCGATTTGAGCTTGAAGATACGCAGCATATTGTAGAATTTTTCAGGTCGCCCGAGGTCTTTGATCAAGAGCACCGGGCTCAGAATCATCAGCGGCAGGGCGATCAGGCGGCCGGTCTTCACGATCGGCCGGTCGTGCTCGTCGCCAAAGAGCTCGGCGATCGTCGCGACGACGTAGGCGCCCGCCGCGATCCCGCCCAGCCAGAAGTAGAGCACGATCTCCCACTTCCAGTGCGGGCGCTTGAGCACCGGCAAGCCATAGTAGCCCGGCTTAGACGCACTCGTCGAATGCACCTGATTTGGCATACCTGATCCTCCCTAGCGGCGGCCGAAGATGACGGCCGCCCCGACTCCGAGAATCACCGCCGTAAGCGCCGCCGCCAGCGAGCTGGGCGCCACCGCGTTCTGAGGCAGGCTGACCCGCGCCGGCAGGTTATAGTGCTCCGGCTCGTCGAGCAGCAGGAAGAATGCGCCGAGCGTGCCATCCCCGGTTGAGTCTTTAGCCGCGCCCTCGTCGAGACCGTAGAGGCGCGCCGCCGTGACCCCGCGATCCTGCAGATGCGTCAGCCGGTCAGTCGCTCGCTCCTGGAGCTCGTCCAGGTATCCGAATTGGATCGAGTCCGTCGGACAGGCCTTTGCACAGGCGGGCTCGAGGTTTTCGGTAAGCCGGTCGTAGCACAGCGTGCATTTATGTGCTTGGTGGTCGATCGGGCTGAGCTCGATCACCCCGTAGGGGCACGACGGGACGCAGTAACCGCAGCCGTTGCAGACGTCCTCCTGGACGTAGACCGTATTGAACTCGGTGCGTACAATGGCGCCCGTCGGGCAGGCCTGCAGACAGCCCGCGTGCTCGCAGTGCTTGCAGACGTCGCTCAGCATCAGCCAGTTCGACTGGGTGCCCGGTGCTCCTGCCCCGGGCTCCTCGACGAAGGCGACGTGCCTCCAGGTCGTGCTCGAAAGCATCTGCGTATTGTCGTAGCTCATGCCGCTGAACTGGAAGCCATCGGAGGGCAGCTGATTCCACTGCTTGCATGCGACCTCGCACGCCTTGCAGCCGATACAGAGACTGGTGTCGGTAAAGAACCCAACGGGGCGCTGATCCATTAGGCTGATCGGAACGGAGGTGGCGCCGTTGCTATCACGGTGGCGCGTGCTCACCAGATCGATGCTCATACCTGCGCCCTGCCTTTCCGGAGGCTGCACATCATGGCCTTGCTCTCGTGGATGCTCACGTTCGGATCCGCGACCATCGCCGTGAGATTATTGGCGATTCCGCCTTTCGCCAGACCTTCGTAACCGAAATGCCAGGGCATACCGATCTGATGCACGGTTCTGCGCCTGATCCGCATCGGCTTCATGCGCTCCGTCACGAGCGCACGCGCCTCGGCCTCGCCGCGCGGCGTCGCGACGACGACCCAGTCGTTGTTGGCAATGCCGAGCTCTGCCGCGAGCTCGACGCTGATCTCGACGAAGCCGTGCGGCTGGAGCTCCGCCAGCCACGGCAGGAAGCGGCTCATGCCGCCGGCCGTGTGATGCTCAGTCAGGCGGTAGGTCGTCAGCACATACGGGTAGTCGGCGTCGCCGTGCTCGATCAACCGGTTATCCGGCCGCGGCCAGCGCTTCATCACCGGATTCGTCTGCTGCGTGTAGAGCAGGTTCTCCACGGGCGACTCGGCGGGCTCGTAGTGGGTCGGGAGCGGCCCGTCGCGCAGACCGACCGGCACAAAGAGCCACCCACGCCCGTCGACCATCAAGGTGAAAGGATCGCTGCCGGCGTGTGCGTCGACGCCGGTACCATCCGGATCGAGCGGCTTGTCCGGTGGCTTGTCAAGCGGAAAGTCGGGTATGTCGAAACCGGTCCATTTGCGCTGGTCAGGATCCCACCAGACGTATTTCTTGCGCTCCGACCACGGCTTGCCCTCGGGATCGGCCGACGCGCGATTATAGAGGATGCGCCGGTTCCCCGGCCAGGCAAAGCCCCAGCCGAGGCTCACCCAGTCGTCGCCCTCGCGATTGGCGGCCATATTTCGGCCCTCGTCCGGATAGATCCCACTGTAGATCCAGCAGCCGCACGCCGTCGAGCCGTCGTCCTTGAGGTCGGCGAAGCCGGAAACCTGGCGCCGATCGGCGACCGTCCAGCCGTTCACCTCCTTGACTATTTCTTCGATCACCGGCTCGGCGTAGGCCCCCTCGGTCGGATAGTCCCAGGTGAGCGCCTGGAAACCTCGGTCCCGTGGGCTCGTGCTCTCGCGGTAGAGCTCTTTCAAGCGCTTCCCGAGATGGTGCAGGAACCAGGCTTCCGAGCGCGCCTCACCCGGCGGCTCGAGCGCCTTGTCGTGCCACTGCACCAGCCGCATCGTATTGGTGAACGAGCCCTTCTTCTCCGGCACCATCGAGGCCGGCATCAGAAAGATCTCGGTCTTGATCTTCCCGGGATCAAACTGGCCGCGCTTCGCCTCCGGCGAGTTGTTCCAGAAGGTGGCCGTCTCCACCTCGAACGCGTCGCGCACCACCAGCCAGTCGACGTTGGTCAGCGCCTCCCGGACGAGGTGCGCGTCCTGCGTTCCCACGGCCGGGTTCTGGCCCATACAGAAGAGGCCGCTGATCTTGCCGTCCTTCATCGCCTGGATCATCGGCAGGATCGAGTAGTCGCCGCTGATCTTGGGAACGTAGTCGTAAAGATAATCATTCTCCGCCGTCGCCGCGTCGCCATACCACGCCTTGAGCAGGCTGATCATGTACTTCGGGGTGTTGTGCCACCACCCGGTACGGGGCGTCTGGATC
>JBBSGA010000240.1:0-9656 GCA_038254585.1 Chloroflexales bacterium
CGATGGAAGAGGTCTTCCTGGCACTTACCGGCCGCTCCCTGGACGACGACTTCGAAGGAGCCGAGGATGAGGAATGAAGCCCGGCCGCGCGCACCTACGACTGATACCCAGATGAAGGTGCACGCGGCTCGTCCGAGCGAATACGATGCCGTCATCGAGATGGTCGAGCGGCGCTTCGATCCTGGAGATGGCGCGCCTCGGATCGTCGACGCGACGCTCCGCAACGATCCGCGTTTCCGGCCGGAGCATCTGCGCGTCGTCGAGGCCGAGGGGAAACTGGCGGGCATGATGCTCTTCATCGACCGCATGGTGCGCATCGGCTCGGCCAAGGTCCGCTGCGGCATCGTAGCGCCGGTCGCCACCGACCGGGTCTATGAGGGGCGCGGTGTTGCGTCGCTGGTCATGCGCGATGCGCTCGACTGGGCGACCGGGCAGGGCTATCAGCTGTCGATGCTGTGGGGGCACACGTGGCTGTATCCCCGCTACGGCTACGCGCCCGGCCTCAAGTCCTACGACGTGATCTTGTCCGCGCAGCTCAAGCCGGTCGGCGATACGGGCTACACAATGCGCGCGGCGACCGCCGCCGACGCGCCATCGCTCGCCGTCTGCTATCACGTGTCTACGGCGACGACCACGATGGCCGAGATCCGGTCGGACGAACCGTGGGAGTGGCGGCCTTCCGACAACAGCCAGAGCGTGGAGGTCGTCGTCGATCCCGTGCGGACGGTGCGGGGCTATTTCCGAGCCGTCAGAGGCGATCAGCGTATCGACGTGCGCGAGATCGCGGCGATGGACGATGGCGCCGCGCAGGCGCTCTACGACCGGTTGCTTCGCCTAGGGGCCGAGGTCGGCGGTGATGTGCACGTCGCCGCGACCCCTGACAATCGTTGGAGCCGCTGGGCCTTCCTGCATGGAGCGGCGTTTCATATCGACGGCGGCGGTGGACATGGAATGGTGCGGGTGCTCGATATGCCCGGATTCTTCAAGGCGATCGGCCCCGAGCTCGGACGGCGCGTCTCCACGTCGGAGTACGTCGCCAGGAACGGTGCGCTCCGGCTCGAGACCCCCCTCGGGACGATCGGTATTCGCGTCGATCGGGGATCGGTATCGTTCGGCGATGGCCGGGGCGACCCGCTCGTGACGCTGCCGTGGGCCGCCTTCGGCGCGCTTGTCACAGGCTACCGCGCGGCAGAGACGCTGGTTGGGCAACCGGGCGTGCGGATCGAGGGCGATCGCAGCCTGCGCCTGCTCCAGATTCTCTTTCCGGAGGGCTATCCGCACTGGCCGATTGCAGCGTACTTTTGAAGCGGCACAGGAAGGTCAAGCCCGATATGCATGGATCGGTTACGAAACAGCCTATAAAGTCTTACTGAGCAGGGAGCCTATGGCAACGCTGACAGGAACGGTGATCAAGTCCCAGAGCGGATTTTTCTGGGCGCGGACGGAAGAGGGCGTGCTGCGCTGCACACTGCGCGGACGGCTAAAGAAATCGCGCGTGCCGACCGACATCGCGACCCTCGGCGACGACGTAGTAGTGACACCCACGTCGAACGGCGAAGGTGCGGTCGAGGAGGTGCTGCCGAGACGCTCGAAGCTGGCGCGGCGTGCTGCGGGCTCGAAGGGCATCTGGAAAGAAGACGTGCTCGTTGCGAATCTTGACCAGGTGATCCCTGTCTTTGCCGTCGCGCGACCGGAGCCGCATCTGCGGATGCTTGATCGCTACCTGATCAATGCCGAGCTCAGCGGCGTCGACGCGCTGATCGTCGCGAACAAGTGCGATCTCCTGCCGCGGCACGCGATCGAGGCGCTCTTCGCGCCGTATAGCGCCATCGGGTATTCGGTGCTCTATACGAGTGCTGCGCAGGGTATCGGTATCGAAGCGCTGCGCGAACGTCTTCATGGCAGAATCTCGGCCTTCACAGGACCGTCCGGCGTGGGCAAGTCGAGCCTGCTCAACCGGGTGCAGCCGGGTCTGGCACTGCGCACCAGCGCGGTTAGTGACACACTCAACAAGGGCCGGCATACGACCGTGGTGGCCGAGCTGCTCGCACTCGACGGCGGCGGCTATGTCGCGGATACGCCGGGCATTCGTGAGATGGGGCTCTGGCAGGTGCCGCCGAAGGAGCTGGACTGGAGCTACCGCGAGTTCCGCTCGTTCATCGGCGAGTGCTACTTCCAGCCGTGCAGCCACGTGCACGAGCCAGCCTGCGCGGTGCGGGCGGCGGTCGAGCGGGAGGAGATATCGTCTGTGAGATACGACAGCTATAGTCGCCTATACGACGAAATCAGTGCGGCGGTGACATATTGATGGGGGAATAGATGCTGCGTGGTGCGAAAGTAACGCTCCGGCCCTTCGAGGAGCAGGACTTCGACGACTGGTATGCCCTGCGCCAGGATGTCGAGCTCGAGCTGGCCGGCAGCGGCTACTGGGCCCCGCGTGGGCGCGATCCATGGCTGGAGCGCTTTCACGCCGACCTTCAGGCATCGCCCGAGTATCGCGTCCTGTTCGCGATCGAGGCAGAGCGGCGGCTGATCGGCGCTATCGGCTTTCGCGAGATGGACCGCCGTTCGGGCACGGCCGAGCTTTTCGTCCACGTTGGTCTGAGGGAATACCTCGGGCGAGGCTTCGGCCGCGATGCGATCCGGGTTGCGCTCGACTGGGCATTTCGATTCCATAACTTGCGCCGGATCTGGCTGACGACCCGGGCGACCAACGAGCGGGCTATACGGGCATATCGAGCCTGCGGCTTCGTCGAGGAAGGCCGGCTGCGCGGGCATGAGTATATTGCGGGGGAGTACGTGGACGTGGTCTACATGGGCCTGCTGCGTGACGAATGGAATGGACCAAAGAATGACGGGTAGCAGGCCGCACGTGCGTGCCGGGCCCGGGAGGTAGAACAATGGCTATAGCACAGTTAGGACGCTCGTTTTTCCGCGAGACGCGCGCCTCATATGCGTTCGTCGAGCGCAACATTAATCTGGTCAAACGCTATTGGGGCTGGGAGGTTGTCTGGCTGATCTACTCACTGGTCAATGCCCTCTCCATTACATTTATCGGCAAGGCGACGCCCGCGATCACGGGCGAGAAGCTGTCGCCGTCCGTGATCAGCCAGACGATTCTCTACCTGCTGATCGGGACGCTCGTCTGGCACTACCTCTCGGTGGTCTTCGACGCCATCGCCGAGGCCGTGCAGTGGGAGCGCTGGGAGGGCACGATCGAGTATACCTTCATGGCGCCGGTCTCGCGCTTTACGCACCTGGTCGGCACGACGATCTTTGCAGTCTTCTATGGTCTGCTGCATACGATCGTCATCCTGCTCGTCGTCTCGCTCTTCTTCGATCTCGACCTGGCCAAGGCCAACTACCTCGGCGGCGCGATGGTCCTGCTCTTCGGATCGATCTCGTTCGTCGGGCTGGGAATCTTTGCCGCGGTGCTGCCGCTGCTCTTTCCGGAACGCGGCGCCCAGATGACCAACGTGGTGAAGGCGCTGGTGCTTTTGGTTTCCGGCGTCTACTACCCGATTGCCGTGTTGCCAGCCTGGCTGCAGCCGGTTAGCCGGGTGTCGCCGGCCACCTACGTGCTCCAGGGCATGCGCGAGGCGCTGCAGGGAGGCCGCGGGCCGCTCCAGCTCTTCGGCGACCGCCTGCTGCCGCTCCTGGTCATCGGCGTCTTTGCGATCCCGATCGGCATGTGGTTCTTCGTAACAGCGGAGCACTACGCTAAGCGTACCGGCAAGCTCAAACGCAACGGCTAAGCCTCTATGGTCAACGGGGCTGGTCGGCGACCAGCCCCGTGCTATTCAGACGGGTGGTGCGGCATGCAAATTCCTCTCAGGCAATACTGGGCGCTGCTCGCGGGGTACTTGAAGCCGCAGCGGCCGCGGGTCGTCGTGCTGGCCATGCTCATCTTCGGCGGTATTGGCCTGCAGCTCGTGAACCCGCAGATCCTGCGCTACTTCATCGACACCGCCAAGTCTGGAGGCGCGTTGTACGATCTTGTCGCCGCGGCGGCCCTGTTTCTGGGCGTGGCGATCGCTCAACAGCTGATGACCGTCGCGGCCACCTATGCCGGCGAGAATGTTGCCTGGACCGCCACGAATCTGCTCAGGGCCGACCTCGCGGCGCACTGCTTGCGCCTGGACATGTCCTTTCACAAGGCGCGCACTCCTGGCGAGCTGATCGAGCGGATCGACGGCGACGTCAACGCCCTCTCCAACTTCTTCTCGCAGTTCGTCATCGGTCTGCTGAGTAACTTCATCCTGCTCGTGGGGGTGCTGGCGCTGCTCTTCCACGAGGATTGGCGCATCGGGGCCGGGCTGGGAGCCTTCGCGGTCGTGGGACTCTTGGTCCTCATCCGCATCCGCGGGTTCGCCGTCCCCTATTGGGATGCCGTTCGCGAGCGGAGCGCGGGCTTCTTCGGGTTTCTCGGGGAGCAGCTGGCGGGCACGGAAGATGTCCGTGCCAGCGGCGCGACCGGCTTCGTGATGCGCCGCTTCTACGCGCTGCTCCGCGCCTGGCTTCCGGTCCAGATCCGCGCGGGCCTCGCCGGCTCGACGATGTGGTCCTCGACGATCGGTGTCTTTGCAGTCGGCAATGCGATCGCCTTTGCGCTCGGCGCCTATCTCTACCGTGCCGGTGCGATCACGATCGGGACGGTCTACCTGATCTTTTACTATACCGAGCTGCTCCGGCGGCCGATCGAACAGTTCAGGAATCAACTGCAAGACCTCCAGAAGGCCAGCGCAAGTATCGGCAGAATCCAGGCGCTCTTCGACGCGCGGTCGAAGATTGTGGATGGCGAAGGCGCGACGCTGCCGGCCGGTCCGCTCTCGGTCGAGTTCCAGGGTGTTTCGTTTGGCTATGACGACGAGCTTGTGCTGCGGGATGTCATCTTCCACCTCCGCCCGGGCACGGTGCTCGGCCTGCTCGGCCGGACGGGCAGCGGTAAGACGACGCTGGCACGCTTACTCCTGCGCCTCTACGACCCATGCCAGGGCGACGTTCGCGTCGCCGATGTCTCCGTTCGCTCGACCCGGCTGCACGATCTTCGCCGGCACGTGGGCATGGTCACCCAGGATGTGCAGCTCTTCAATGCGACGGTTCGGGACAACCTGGCTTTCTTCAATCCGTCGATCTCCGACGATCGCATCGTCGAAGTGCTCCACAACCTGGGCCTCGGCGCCTGGTATAGCACGCTGCCGCGTGGGCTGGACACCGAGCTCGAGGCGGGGGGTGGTCTGTCGGCCGGCGAGGCTCAGCTGCTCGCGTTCGTTCGTCTCTTTCTGGCCGACCCGGGGCTGGTGATCCTCGACGAGGCGACGTCGCGCCTTGACCCGGCCACCGAGCAGCTGATCGAGCGCGCCGTGGGCAAGCTGCTGCACAACCGTACCGGCATCATCATCGCCCACCGCCTGCCGACCGTCGAGCGCGCCGACGAGATTTTGATCCTCGACGATGGACAGATTCTCGAGCACGGACGGCGAGCAGAGCTCGCCGCCGATCCGGCTTCGCATTTCGCCGGTCTGCTGCGAACCGGTCTGCACGAGGTGCTCGCGTGAAAACCTACCAGTTCATGTGGCGCATGATGCGCTATCGTCCCTGGCTCTACCTGACCAACGGCATCTTCTGGGCCGTGATCCACGTTTTTCCGCTGCTGCCGGGGCTTGTCGCGCGCGAGTTTCTGGACACTCTCACCGGCGATGCCCGGCTCAGCTTCGGGGTCTGGGGCCTCGTGGCGCTCTTGCTCGGGATCGCGCTGGCCCAGATCGTTCTCGAATTTGCCGGAATCTACACCGACAGCCGCCACCGTTTCACGATGAGCGCCCTGCTGCGCCGCAACCTGCTCGAGCGCATTCTCCAGCGGCCCGGAGCGCGGCCCGTCCCTGCGTCCGCCGGCGAGGCGATCAGTGGCTTCCGCGACGATGCCGGTCAGGCCGAGGATGCCATTAGTTGGACGCTCGACCTGATCGGCACGGCGATCTTTGCCGCCGGCGCGGTGCTGATCCTGGCGCGTATCGACGCACGCATCACGCTGCTCGTCTTTCCGCCGCTGGTGGGCGTCGTCGTGGTCGCCCAGATCGCCGGCACACGCGTCGAGCAGTATCGCAGGAGCAGCCGCCAGGCGACGGGTCGCGTGACCGGAGTTATCGGCGAGATGTTCGGCGCAGTTCAGGCGATTCAGGTTGCTGGCGCCGAAGATTACGTCATCGATCATTTCCGCCGCCTCAACGACAATCGCCGCGCGACGATGCTCAAGGATCGGGTGCTCACGCAGAGCCTGCAGTCGATCTTCTCGAATACGGTGAGCCTTGGCACCGCCCTGATTCTCTTTCTTGGCGCGCGGTCTATGCGCGCGGGCACCTTTACCGTCGGCGACTTCGCGCTCTTCGTCTACTACCTGGCGTTTGTAACCGACTTTACGCAGATCTTCGGCTCATTCCTGGCGCACTATCGCCAGACCGGGATTGCCTTTGAGCGGATGGTGGCGCTGCTCCAGGGAGCGCCCGCGGAGGCGCTGGTGGCTCACCGGCCGCTCTACCTCTCCGGCCCGCTGCCTGAGGCTGTCGCGCCGGCACCGAGCGCAGACGATCGGCTGCGGAGCCTCGACGTCACGGGATTGAGCCTCCGCTATCCGGAGTCGGGCCGCGGTGTCGACGGCATCGACCTGCACGTGGCGCGAGGCAGCTTCACCGTCATTACAGGGCGCATCGGCTCGGGCAAGACAACCCTGCTGCGAGCCCTGCTCGGGCTCTTGCCCCGCGATGCCGGCGAGATCCGCTGGAACGGTCATCTCGTGGACGACCCGGCGGCGGTCCTCGTTCCGCCGCGCTGCGCATATGCGCCACAGGTGCCGATGCTCTTCAGCGACACGCTCAAGAACAACATCCTGCTCGGGCTGCCTGAGCGGGAGTTCGACGTCGAGGCGGCGATCCACGCGGCTGTCATGGAGGACGATCTGGCAGAGATGGAGCACGGCGTCGATACACTGGTCGGATCGAAGGGCGTTCGTCTCTCGGGCGGCCAGGTCCAGCGCGTCTCTGCCGCGCGCATGTTCGTGCGCGGCGCCGAGTTGCTGGTCTTTGACGATCTTTCGAGCGCCCTCGACGTCGAGACCGAGCGCATGCTCTGGGAGCGGCTCTTCACTCGACCGGGGGCAACCTGTCTGGTGGTCTCGCACCGGCGCCCGGCGCTGCACAGGGCCAACCACATCGTCGTGCTGAAGGATGGCCGGATCGAGGCGCAGGGAACGCTGGCGGCCCTGCTCGAAACCTCCGGCGAGATGCGCCGCCTCTGGCACGGCGACTTCGGTGCGCCCGCAGTCTCCGAGGAACGGTCCGATCCGGTGGAACTCTTAGCTGACCAACCTGCCGAGGCATCTGCATGAACATCTCGCTTCACAGCTACCGCCGCTTGCTCTCGACCTACCTGAAGCCGCAGCGGCTGCGGGTTGGAATGCTGGCCGTCCTACTGGGCGGCAGTATCAGCCTGCAGCTCGTCAGTCCGCAGATCTTGCGCTACTTCATCGACACTGCACGGTCCGGGGCAAGCCTGCGGACGCTGACCGGCGTAGCGCTCTTCTTTCTCGCCGTTGCGCTCGCAGGCCAGCTCGTCTCCGTCGCGGAGACCTACGTCGCCGAGAATGTGGGCTGGACTGCCGCGAACCGCCTGCGCGCGGACCTTGCGCTGCATTGTTTGCAGCTCGATCCTGGATTTCACAACCTCCATACACCCGGCGATCTGATCGAGCGGATCGACGGCGACGTCGCCGCGCTCGGCAACTTCTTTTCGCGCTTTGTCGGGTATGTGCTCGGCAACGGCATCCTGCTGATCGGCGTCCTCGTGCTGCTCTGGCGAATCGACTGGCGTATTGGCCTGGCGGTAACGACCTTTGTCGGCGCTGCGCTGATCGTGTTGAGCTACTTCCGCAATTTTGCAGTGCCGCATTGGGCCGCCGCGCGCCAGGCGAATGCCGATCTCTTCGGCTATCTCGAGGAGCGCCTGGGAGGGACGGAGGACATTCGCTCGAGCGGCGCCGTGGCCTACGCCCTACGCGGGTTCTTCGGCGCTTCTCGCGATCTGCTCTACAAACAGCGACGAGCAGCCTTGATCGGAGTGGCGACGACCCAGAATACCTTTGTCCTCTTTGGCCTCGGCACGGCGGTCTCGCTCACAATTGCCGCGTATCTCTTCAAGCTCGGCGCGATTACGATTGGCACCGCTTACCTCGTCTTCAGCTACACCGAGATGTTGAGCCGTCCGCTCGATCAGCTCACCCGGCAGCTGCAGGATCTGCAGCAGGCCTCTGCGAGTATTGGGCGCATCCAGAGCATCCTCAGCCTGCGCAGTGCGGTGCAGGACGGCTCCGGTGTCCGAATGCCCGACGGACCGCTGTCGGTCGAGATGGACGCGGTCTCGTTTGGCTACGATGGCGAGGAGCCTGTGCTTCAGGATCTGGATTTTTCGATACCACCGGGTCAGCTGCTGGGAGTGCTCGGCCGGACCGGCAGCGGCAAGACGACGTTGACACGCTTGCTTTTTCGCCTCTACGATCCGGCGGCGGGCTCGATTCGTCTTGGCGGGGTAGATCTGCGCGATGCGCGGCTCCAGGACCTGCGCCGGCGTGTCGGGATCGTGACGCAGGATATCCAGCTGTTCCATGCCACTGTTCGCGACAACCTCACCTTTTTCGACCGCACGATCTCGGACGAGCGGATTATGGAGACCCTGGCAGAGCTCGGCCTCGTCGACTGGTGCCGCGCCCTGCCCGATGGCCTCGACACCCGGCTGCCTCCCGGCGGTGGTGGACTATCGGCCGGCGAGGCACAACTGCTCGCCTTCGCGCGCGTCTTCTTGAAGAATCCGGGCCTCGTGATCCTCGACGAGGCGTCGTCGCGGCTCGATCCCGCCACCGAGCGGCGGGTCGAGCGTGCCGTGAGCCGGCTGCTCGAGGGCCGCACCGGCGTCGTGATCGCGCACCGCCTGCAGACTGTGCAGCGCGCCGACGCGATCATGATCCTGGAAGACGCGCGTGTCTGTGAGTACGGCGCGCACAAACAGCTCGTGGCCGATCCACAGTCGCGCTTCTCACACTTGCTCAAGACGGGGTTGGAGGAGGCACTGGCATGAAACCATGGCGCTATCTCGTGCATCTGGCGCGCTTCCGCCCGGGACTCTATCTGCTTAGCGGTCTGCTCGCCAGCACAATGTTCTACCTTTTTCCGCTGCTGCCGGGCCTGATCGTGCGCCAGTTCCTCGACACACTGACCGGCGATGCCCGCGTCCATCTGGGCGCATGGGGCCTGATCGCGCTGCTGCTTGCTACGTCGATCACGCGCAGCGCGGCGCTTTTCGCCGCCGTCGCCGCCGAGACGACGCTCAACCAGGTCATCGCGGTGCTGCTCCGCAAGAATCTCTTCGAGCAGATCTTGCGGAGGGCGGGCGCTCGGGCGCTCCCCGATTCGGCGGGTGAGGCGATCAGCCGTTTCCGCAACGACGTCCAGACGGTCATGGCTTTCCTGAGCTGGACCCTCGATCCAGTCGGACAAACCGTCGTGACGGCGATTGCGCTGGTCGTGCTGGCCCGCATCAATACGCTGGTGACGCTCACGGTCTTCCTTCCGCTGGTCGTCGTACTGCTGCTTGTGAATCTGGCTACC
>JBBSGA010000241.1:0-9566 GCA_038254585.1 Chloroflexales bacterium
AGAGCCTCGCGCAAATCGACGATACCCTGCGCCGTCTCGCGGCAGCCCTGCTGATTGCCGGCCCGTTGCTGGCTTGCCTCTCCGGCGGCGGGGGCTACCTGCTCGCTACGCGCGCGCTGGCTCCGATCGACAAGATCATCCGCACGGCCGAGGGCATGTCGGCGAAGGCCCTGCATGAGCGCCTCGACCTTCCATATACCGACGACGAAGTGGGCCGCCTCGCTGTAACCTTTGACGCAATGATGGCCCGTCTCGACGCCGCGTTTCAGCGCGAGCGCCGGTTCACGGCCGATGCGTCGCACGAGTTGCGCACGCCGCTCGCGGCGATGCAGGCGATCCTCGGCGTGACGCGCAGCGAGCGGCGCAGCCCGAGCGAATACGAGCGGGCGCTGGACGATCTGGAGGCAGAGACCGGCCGGCTCCACGGACTGGTGGAAGAGATGCTGCGCCTCGCGCGCGGCGAGGCTCTGGATCCGGCCGCCTACGAGCCGGTCGATCTCTCGACCTTGCTCGGCGACATTGGGGAGGCGCTGCAGCCGCGCGCCCTGGCACAAGGTCTGTGGCTGCACATCGAGGCGCCAGCCGGGCTCGTGGTGCTTGGACATCGCGATCGGCTGATCGGTCTCTTCATGAATATGCTCGACAATGCCCTGAAATACACGGCGCACGGCGGCATCACCATCCGTGCGGCCAGGCATGGATGCGAGGTACGCGTGACGATCGCCGATACTGGGGTCGGCATTCCTTCGGAGCACGTGCCGCGGATCTTCAACCGCTTCTACCGGGTGGATCCTGCGCGAAGCACTCGCGGTGCAGGCCTCGGACTGGCGATCGTGCTCGACGTCGTGCAGGCCCACGGTGGGGCGATTGACGTCGACAGCGCGCCGGGCAGGGGCACGACCTTCACCGTTCGCCTCCCAGCCGGCTGATGAGCAGCATAGCGTCCCGGCTGCGGTCTCTGCTCGCGGTCTCACCGTCTTTGTTCTCACGGTCACAACCGCTGCTGTGGGCATAGAGACGGCGAAGGAATGCCAATGGCATCCCTTCGCTCGAGCCCGCCATCCGGCGTCCATCCGGACCGCGTGCCTCTTGCCGCGTTACTCGGCGGGCGCTCCGGGCACATCAGGCGTAGTCTGATCGCCTTGCTGGAGGTTCACGTTGTCCGTATCCGGCTGCTTTGCCTCCTTGTCGCCACCCGCAGTGTCAGGCAGCCCGTCCTCGACCTGGTTGCCGTCCTGCGGACCTTGCTGGACGTTGTCGGTATCGGGACCCGTGCTCGGATCCTCGACGTCGCTCGACGCGTTCTTCGGCGCCACTTGTACGGAGGTGCTCGCGCGCAACTGCAGCACCTGGCCGACCCGGATCAGATCCGGGTTGGATAGATGATTGATTCGCGCGATCGCCGGGGCGGTGGTGCTGTACTGGCTGGCAATGTGCCACAGCGTATCGCCGCTCCGCACGACGTAGCTGGATGGGATAGCGTGCTGTGGCGCCGCACTCACGTGCGAGCCGCCCACCAGCGTGGCCGCAAGCGCGGCCGCGCCACCGATCGCGTACCGAGAAACTTTCATACCGATCGCTCCTTCCTCTACCCGCTGCCGGCACGCTGCCGGAGCAGGAAATCGAGTGTATGTCACTAGCTTAGGCCGGCCCGGTGAGGACCCCATGAAGCCAACGTGAAGGTATGATTCATGTTGGCTTTCCGGCGGCCGTCAGATGTCGCGCAGCGCTTCGACGACCGGACGGCGCGATACGAGTCGCGCGACGAGCACGGCTAAGACCGTAGAGCAGACGGCAGCGAGCGAGACGAGCAGCAGGTATGCCCATGGGACGGCCAGTGCCTCCGGTGGGGGGTCGAACACGTGCGTCAACAGCTTGACGAGCATTTGGGCGATGCCGAAGCCCGTCAGAATGCCGGCGACCGCGCCGCCGATCAGCACCAGCAGCCCCTCGCTCCACAGGAAGGCGCCAAGCTGCTCGCCCTTAGCCCCCAGGGCCTGCAGGATCGCGAAGACGCGCCGGCGCTCCGCCAAGCCGAGCGCGAGGACCAGCCCCGTTGCGCCGGCCACCAGCAGCACCGCGAACCCGAGCTCTAGCCGGGTGAGGCCGCGCAGATCCACGGCGGTCAGGCTCGAACTGATCGCACGCTGCGTCGCGCCGATGTCCGTGACCTTCGCGCCGCTCAGTGGAGCGACGACGGCACGTGCTTGCCCGGCAAGTGTAGCCGGATCACCCGTTGCGTGCATCAGCACAATCTCCGCCGCGCCGATCCCGGTCTGCTGCGCCACGTAGCCGGCATTGGCTACCAGGAAGGAATCTTTGGGGGCGGTCGGGAACTCGCGCACGATGCCGATGAATCGAAACGGGATGGCGTGGTACTGGTGGTCACGGGCGCTTTGGAGACGCAGCTTGATCGTGTCGCCCGGCGTGAGCTGGAAGTCCTTCACCGTTTCCTCGGAGACGAGGACTCCATCCTGTGTTGCGGCCAGCCGCGCGAGTGCCGCGCGCGCATTGCCGCCCGCGAAATAGGCATTGGACATGGCCGTCGCAGTGCCGATCCGCGCCGGATCGATGCCGTAGAGATCCTGAAGATCGTTGCCGACGTACGCAAAGCGGTGCTGCATCGGCTCGATCGCCGCAACCCCCGGCAGCGCTCGCAGATCTGCGAGCTTGCTGCCCGGCGGCGACGCAGTGCTGCCGGTCACCGTCACGTCGGCGCCGTTGGTGAGCTCCGCGTCGACGCGCGCCTGAGCGTTGTAGCTGGTGTTGAAGATCGCCGTGGACGTCGCGAATGAGAAGGCGAGCGCGACCAGCACAACGCCACGGGTGATCAACGCGCGCTGGCGGCCGAGCGAGGCGGCGACGACACCCGCTAATCCACGTGCGACCGGGCGCAGCGCAACGGCAAGCGCGGGACGACCACGCGACAGAGCGCTCCGCCAAAGCCTCAGCGCCAGCAGGGCTGCGCCGAGCCACAGACAGAACGGCGCCAGAAACGTTTCGTAGCTCACCGAGGTCTGAGGCACGCCCTCCGGCGCCAGCACCACCTGATAACCGGTGCTCGCCGTACGCCAGAAAATCACCGCGGAGAGCGCCAGCAGTATGGCGTCGAGGAAGATCCGCTGCCAGACTGGCGCCCGGCGCCCGCCCGCATGGCCGATCGCCGCGCGGGCTGTCGCGACCGTAGCGTGGCGTGCCTCGTTCCAGGCCGGGAAGAGCACGGCGGCAAGCGCCAGGAGCAGGCCGGCGCCGGCCGCGACAAGGCTCCAACCGATGCCCAGCGGGCTCACCAGAGCGCCGGCCGGCACGATCAGGCGCGCGGACGCGTAGGCCAGCAAGACGCCCAGCGCAACACCGCCGATGCCGGTGACGGCGGCTTCGACACTCGCCAGCCGAACGATGTCGGAAGTGGAGGCCCCACGGACGCGCAGGAGCGCCTGCTCCTGGCGCCGCCGCTGGGCGCCCGAGCTCGCCACGGCGAGCGTGAGCAGTACGGCAAGCACGCCGCCAGGCAGCCCCAGGAAGAGGAAGAGCACCTGGCCGTACAGCGCATCCGCGCGGGCGCCGTCCAGCCGGGCCGCGAGGTTGTCGCCGACGATGCCACTGCCTGCGGTCTGCGCTTCGACGTTGCGCGCCAGGCTCTGCACGTAGGCGTATGCCTCGGACGGGCTCGACGGCAGCGCGTGCGCGATACGGACGTGGAGCTGCGTGCGCACGGAATCGGGGCGCGCCGCCGCTTGTGGATCGAAGAGCTGATGCCAGCGGTCGAGCGGGATGACCAGTACGTTGTCGGGAGGCGCCTGTGGCGCGCTGCCGGCCGGCAGGCCGACCGCCTGGAAGAGCGAGTCGGCCTGCGGCAGATCGACGACGCCGTCGATCTTCACCGTCGCCGCGGGCAGGCCAATCCGCTCGATCACGACGCTGTCGCCGGGCGCGACGTGGAGGTTCGCCGCCGTCTGCTGCGCGACGAGTACTCCGTCGAGCGGGCCGACCAGGGGCCGCAGCTCGGCTGGAAAGAGCGTCCGGTAGCGCGGACCCAGGCCAAGCACCTTGCCGGCGCCGGTCGTCTGCACCGTTCCTCCGACCGCGGCGCTGAGGCCCGCGACGTCGGCATAGCCCACCGGCTCCAGCGCGGTGTACCGCGTCGCCCGGCCGACCGCGGCGGCGACGGCGCGCTGGTCGGCGCCGGCTGTGAGCTGGAGCTGCCAATCGACCGGAACATCCGCGACAGCACGGAGAGTCATCGTCGCGGCGCTGCCTGCGATGAACGCGCCGAGCGTCGCCAGCAGGGCGACCGTGAGGGCCACGCCGATGGCCGCGCCAAAGAGACGCGCGGATCGCCGCGTCAGCAGGCCCGTCAGCCAGATCGTCGCCAGTGTCATGCCGTAACCTCCAGGATGCCGTGGCGCATGTGCCAGATCACGTCCATGCGCGCCGCGACGTGTTGATCATGTGTCGCGACGACGAGCGCCGTGGCGGTGCCGGCGAGCGCGTCGAGCAGCACGTCGAAAAGGTGCTGCGCGGTCGGCCGGTCGAGCTGGCCGGTCGGCTCGTCGGCCAGGATCAGCCTGGGCTTGTAGGCGAGCGCCCGCGCGATGGCGACGCGCTGCGCTTGCCCGCCTGAAAGCTCTTCGGGGAGCTTCGTGGCGATCGCGCCAAGGTCGAGACGCGCGAGTGCTTCCTGCGCGGCGGCACGCGCCTTGGCCGCGGGGACCAAGCCGAGCAGCAGAGGTAGCTCGACGTTTTCTACCACGGTCAGCGGCGGCAGCAGGCTTTGCGTCTGAAAAACGAACCCGACGCGCTCCGGACGCAGCGTTTCGCGTGGCCCAAGCGCGGGCCAGGACAGATCGCCCGTCGTCGGTGTGTCGAGGCCGCCCAGAAGATGCAGTAGCGTAGACTTGCCGCTGCCCGAAGGACCGACGAGCGCGATGCGATCTCCCGGCAGAATCGAGCATGTGGCAGATTCGAGCGCGACAACTGTCCGCTCGCCGTGCCGGTAGGCGCGACCGATCCCCTGCGCGTCGGCGAGGGAAGACGATTGCGGGTTGAGCGAGCCGCGGGATATTGCCTGCCGTTTCACGGCAAGCCCAGTCCGGCTCATGTCATGGACACGCAGGTCAGGCATAAATCACTCTCCCGTCGACGAGCCGTACGATGCGGTCGGCCCGCGCCGCCACGGCTTCGCTATGTGTCACAATCAACGTCGCTCTGCCCTCGCTGCGCCGATCGTCGAAGAGCTGGAGCAGCCGCGCTTCTGTATCGGCGTCGACCTCTCCCGTAGGCTCGTCGGCGAGTAAGAGCCGCGGCGCCGCGGCGAGGGCAACGGCCAGCCCCGCTCGGGCCGCCTCGCCGCCCGAAAGCTGCGACGGGAAAGCGTGCTCCCGCTCCCCTAGGCCGACGAGGTCGAGCAGCTCAACCAGCCGGTGGAGGTCGACTTTGCGCGCGAGCTGCATCTGCAGGCGCACATTCCCGGCAACGGTCAGATGCTCCAAGAGGTTGCCCGACTGCAGCAACATGCCAATCTCGGCGCCCCGCCGCGCCGCGCGCTCCGCCTCCGGCCGGCGGCTCAGCCGGCGGCCCAAGAGCTCCACGTGCCCGCCGTCAGGCTCGTCCAGTCCTGCCAGGCAGTTGAGCAAAGTCGACTTGCCGCTGCCGGACGGGCCGGTCACGGCGACGATTTCGCCCCCGTCGATAGACAGGCTGACGCCACGCAGCGCGAGCGTCTCATCCTCGCCGGTATGGTAGAACCGGTAGAGATCAAAAGCCTCGAGTATGCGCATCACGGTGCCTCACTGAGCCCATTTGAAGCTTTGCGCGATGCGCTGCCATTGGTCGACGTTATCCGCGCCCACAGGCGCCCACAGGCGCAGCGCGGCAAGCTTGCCACCCTTGTTGGGGATGAAGTAGGTATTGTTTTCGAGGCGCACCTGCTTTCCTGTCACGGGATCGGGATCGGAATTCGAGGTGTAGACGACCAGGACCGCGGAGCCGGCGGGCAGCCGCGCCTGCTTAACGGAGGATACCTGCACCGCCCGCCCATGCTGCTCCAGTTCGGCGACCTGGACGCCACGAACGCTCGCGACGGTGGGCGCGGCGGAGGCGGTGGTGACGTCGACGCTCAGCCCATCCAGCTTGTCGACAAAGTTGACCCCGCCGCGCCTGCTGGAGCGTGCCCAGCCTTCAGGAGTTTCGAGCAGGAAGCCGCCATCGGCGGAGTGATAGCTGACGAACGCCTGCGTGTCGGGAATATCGCCGGCCGGGTTCTGCTCTGGTGCGACGGCAGGCTCCGTTGTGAGCTCCGGCGCGGTAGTGGCAGGGACCGGCGCCTGCATGGTCGTGGCCGGCGCGGTAGTCGCCGCGGGCGCCGTCCCCGGCGCTTGCGTGGCCGGCGCGGGGACTTCAGCGGCCGTCGCGGTGGGCGCCCGGGGAGTTATCGCCGGCATCCGTACCGCGGTTCCTGCCTGTGCCATGCTCCCATTGCCACAGCCGGCGAGGACGATCGCGCCCATGGCCAGAGCGATGGCTGAGCGCCGGGTCATCCAGGTTGTGTGCATGCTTGCTCCTTTTTCCAGTCGCGCGTGCAGCGCGCTGCTACGATGCGGGAATCGTCGCGCAAGGCCATGAAGCCAGGATGAACCGAGGATGAAGTGTTTCTCACCGCCCGCGTCCGCGCCAGTCGGAGCGCCGATTCGACGTGACGCTACTCCGGGCGACGATCAGGCGGCGCCGATCTGAGCGTCCGCGTTGCCAGGGCAGAAGGAAGTCGATGCTGCGCTGCCGGCGAGCCATTCCCCCGTGGACCAGCCGGCGCGAGCGGGAGCCCGACGCTGATGGTCGTGCCCATGCCCGGCTCGCTGGCTACCCGGATGTCGCCGCCATGCGCACGCACGATCCATCGGCTGATCGCCAGACCAAGGCCCGTCCCGCCGGCCGCCCGTGATCGGGCTTGCTCGACACGGTAGAAACGTTCGAAGATTCCCGGCAGGTGCTCGGGGGCAATGCCAATGCCGGTGTCCGTCACCGCCAGAACTGCCGAGCTTGCCTCGAGACGCAGCGCTACGGTCACCGTGCCGCCGGACGGAGTATATTTGAGCCCATTGTCGATGAGATTGACCAGCAGCTGCGTGAGCCGCGTTTGGTCACCTTCGACGGTGATCGGGCCGTGGGGTGGCAGAGGAGCGAGATGGAGCCCGACGGCGTGATTCTCGGCGAGCGCCTGCATCGCCGCGACCACATCCGCGGCTAGGTCATCCAGCGCCAGTACTTCCAGGTTTAAGGGCGCCTCGCCGGCATCGGCACGCGCCAACAACAGCATCTGGCTGAGGAGCTCGCTCATACGTGCCGCGTCTTCGCGCATGCTGGCAAGCACTTCCCGGTACTGGGCCGGCGTCCGGTTCCTTTCCAGGGCGACGTCAGCCTGGCTGGTCAGCATCGCCAGCGGCGTCCGCAGCTCATGCGAGGCATCGGCGGTGAACTGGCGCTGCCGTTGAAACGCTTGCTCCAACCGCGCAAGCATGCGATCGAAGGTCGCGGCTAGCCGTCCCACCTCATCGGACGGCCCCTGGAAGTTGAGCCGCTGCGAGAGATCGTCGGCGCCGATGCGTTCCGCGGCGTTGGTGATACGATCGATTGGTCCGAGCGCCCGGCTCGCCAGAAACAGACCGCCCACGACGGCCAGCCCCAGAGTCAGCGGACCGGCGAGCGCCATCAAGAAGAGCAGTTGGCGGAGGGCAACCTCGACCTCGCGCTCGCTGCGGGCGATCTGCAACAGCACCACGACACGCTTATCATGCACGATCGGCACGGTGAGCAGGCGCGCTGCTCTCCCATCGGGCAGCGCGATCGTCTGGAGGGAGCGATGACCCGCGGCCGCTCCGGCTAGGCCGGACGGATCGGGGAGTAGCCCGGCGCGAGGTCTCGTCGCCAACACCGTTTTGCTGCGCGGATCATACAGAGCAGCCAGCATGTCGGCCGGTACCCGATCGATCGCTTCGTCGAAGCTCGGTTGGTTGTCATCGAGCGCCTTGTCGATCTGCTGCACCTCGGTCTCGAGCGAATCATCGATCTCTTGGTATAGGCTCCGCGACAGACTGATATACAAGAATGCGCTGAAGGCGACGAGAATCACCGCCAGTAGCGCGACGTACCACAACGTGAGGCGCACGCGGATCATCCACGCGACCGACCGCAAGCGGCCTAGGAGACGAGCCAGGATGCTCACGGCTTCGGGACCCGGAGTTGGTATCCGGCGCCACGAATAGTGTACAGGAGCCGCGGGTCGTGGTCGTCGTTGAGCTTACGCCGCAGGTAGCCGACGTAGACGTCCACGATGTTCGACATCGCCACGAAGTCGTAGTCCCAGACATGCTCCGCGATCTGGGTGCGAGTGAGCACCCGGTTCGGGTTGCGCAGAAAGTATTCGAGAACCGTGTATTCCTTGCTCGTCAACTCGACCAGGGCGCCTGAGCGCCGGACCTCATGCGTAACCGTGTCGAGCTCGATGTCGGCGACCCGCAGAACGGGATCCTTAGAATAGCCGTCCCGCCGCAGCAAGGCGCGCACACGCGCGAGCAGCTCCCGGAAGGCGAACGGCTTGATCAGATAGTCATCCGCGCCGCTGTCCAAACCCGCCACGCGATCGTCGACCGTGTCACGCGCAGTCAGCATCAGCACCGGCATATTGCGCTGCTTGGCACGCAGCGCGCGGCATACGCTATAGCCATCTATCTTCGGCAACATCACGTCGAGGACGATCAGATCGTAAGGCTCGTACTCTGCGAGGCACAAGCCTTGCTCGCCGTCATAGGCGACGTCCACGGCGAAACCCTGTTCTTCGAGGCCGCGCTTCACGACACCGGCGAGTTTACGTTCGTCTTCGACAATCAATATTCGCATAGAACCCTCGATCACCTTGGCCTGCGCGGCCACGCGACAGCTCCGCTGCATCACCAAGCATACCGCGTGAGGATGAACCTAGCATGAAGACAGCGGACCCGGTCAGACGCTCTGGCGAGGGAAGCACAGCCTTGCGCTGAGCATGAGACATTGGAGGTGCCCCGCGGGCAAGCTGCGTGGCCCTCCACCGAGATCGTAAAGCCGGGGAGGGCAGCCCCAGAGGTCCGTCCCGACGGAGACGACGCATGCCTCGTAGGGTCCGGCCCCTGTGCCGGCCTGCGGCCGTTGGTCTGCCACTCACCGGCAAAACGATGACGCGCACCCGCAGACACCGATAAGGAGCGCCCCAGCCCATGGCGATCAGCTGGTGGTATGCTACGGCCGACGGCAGGAGAATATGTGAGATGCCCTGAGCTACGAACGGGGATTGGCCCTGCTCATAGCCGTGGCTAAGCGCTGAGATGTCCTCGGTTTCGGGGCAGTCGCCGTCGACGACCTCTTCTACGTCGACCACTATCCGCCGCCCGACCCCAAGACCAGGGCCACGGCGGAGCAGCGCGCCGGCGGCGGGCTCACGGCGATGGCGCTCGTCGCCGCGGCCCGGCTTGGCGCCCGCGCAGCGTATGCAGGTGTTCTGGGCGACGACGCACTCTCCCGCTTCAGCGTCGAGG
>JBBSGA010000242.1:0-9551 GCA_038254585.1 Chloroflexales bacterium
CGATCGTCAACCTCTCGTCGGTGCTTGGCCTCGGCGGCGACGAGGATTTCACGACACATGCCTACGCCGCCAGCAAAGGCGGCATTATCGCGCTCTCGCGCTCGATGGCGATCACCTACGCGGCACGCCACATTCGGGTCAACGTGATCGCCCCGGGGCTGATCGCCACGCCTATGAGCCGCCGTGCCCAGGGCGACGAGCATATTCTGGCGCGGCTCGCCCACTTACAGCCGCTCACGAGCGCGATGGGCGAGCCCGAGGACGTGGCAGCCGCTGCGGCCTACCTGTTGTCGGACGACGCGCGCTTTGTTACCGGGGTGGTTCTGCCGGTCGACGGCGGCTGGACTGCTCGCTAGAGAGGAGAGCTATGCCTGATTCGAGACAACTTCTTTCAACCAGCGTGATCGGCTCCTATGCCTGGCCCGCCTGGCTGCACACGGCACTTGCCGCCGCCGAGCGCGGGGAGTACGGGCCGGCGGATATGCGCGAGACGCAGGACGACGCCGTCGACATGGCGCTGCGCGACCAGGAGGATGCCGGGGTCGACGTCGTGACCGACGGCGAGATGCGGCGCGCCGGCTTCTTCACCGCGGCCTTCTACGGCCATCTCACCGGCCTGCGGGCGCTGGACGCGCAGCGCCTGGTCGGCAGCGCCGGCCACGACCAGCGCGAAAGCTACGAGGCCGTCGCGGAGATCGCGGCGCCGCAGGGCCTGGGGCTGCTCGACGAGTACCGCTACATCTGTACCCGCACCACCCGGCCGATCAAGATGCCCTGCGCCGGACCATATACCCTCGCGGGCCGCATCAAGCCCGGAGCGGTCTACAAAGATCGGCTGGAGGTAGCCCACGCGCTGGTACCGCTGATCAACCGCGAGCTCAAGGAGCTCGTCGGCGCCGGAGCGGGCTTCATTCAGCTCGACGAGCCGTCGTACGCCGTACACCCGGATGCGCCGCGCGCCTTCGTCGACCTTTTCAACGCGACCGTCGCGGGGGTGAGTGCCAAGATCGGCCTCCACCTTTGCTTCGGGAACTTCGCGGGCCGGCCGGTGGCCCGCCGCGCCTACCGCCCGCTCTTTCCCCATATCCTCGACGTGCGCGCCGACCAGTTGGCGCTCGAGTTCGCGAACCGCGAGCTCGCCGAGCTCGAGCTCTGGAGCGAGTTCCCCAACGACAAGGAGCTTGCCGCCGGCCTCGTGGACGTCAAGAATTATTATGTCGAGACGCCGGAGGACGTCGCCGAGCGCATCCGTGCGGCGCTAAAGTACGTCGCGCCCGAGAAGCTAACGGTCGTGCCGGACTGCGGCTTCAGCCAGACTGCGCGCTGGGCAGCCCGCGCCAAGCTCAAGGCGATGGTCGCAGGCGCAAAGCTCGTCCGGCAGGAGCTGGCCGGACGGTAGGGACGGATGAAACCGCGAAGATGCCCGGCTTATGGACGATTCAAAAACGTGTAATCCCTTCGCCTCCTTGTTGTCTGGATCGCCTTGTACTATACTCGGTTTCGAATTGTGGAGCAGCCAGACAATGAATACCGTTGTCGAATTTGAATTATCATCCGAGCAATACGAGCAACTAGCTACTGTTGCCCGTATCCGGCAAATCCCAGTGGCCGAGGTTGCGCGAGCGGCCGTGAACGAGTGGTTGGAAAGTCAGGTACAGCTGAAGCAGGCTCGCGCCTTGATGCGTGAACTGGGCCAGGGCCTTGGAGAAGGGGCAGCCCCGGGGGATGTGGCACGGAATCATGACTGCTACCTTTACGCCCAACAGCATTCATGAGCCCTTTCTTTGTAGATACGTGGGCTTGGTATGCCCTTACTGATACTGCCGACAAGGATCACGCATTAGCACAATTAACAAACGAAGACCTTCTTGATTCCGGTCAGACTTTTGCCACGACCAACTTTGTGCTGGCTGAGACGATTACACTGATTCGGTACAACCTTCACCATGCTGCGGCCGTAGGCTTCCGGAATATACTACAAAAGCTGATCGGCGCCAGATTAGTTGAACTGGTACGCATTGACGAGACACATGAAGACGTAGCGTGGAGTATTTTCGAGCAGTATGCCGATCAAAAGTTTTCCTATACCGATTGTACATCATTCGCCGTGATGCGCACGCTCAAGCTAACGCATGTCTTCACGGCTGATCATCATTTTGCCACTTTAGGGTTCATTCTTGTGCCCTGAGTTTCACGTCTAATGGCAAACCAAATCCGCGCGGTCAACCGCTGGGAGGTGCTGGCCCGTTTCGAGGACCCCGGCTTTGCCGACGACTTGCAGCGCGAGCTTGTGGAGCGGGGTGAGCGCTACGCAGAGCTGTTCAGAATGCAGGTAGGATGCTATAGATATAGACAGTCAGAAAATGACTTGTAGGGGCAGCGCTCCGTGGGCCCCGGCACGCCCAGGAAGCGTGCCCCTACAGTCCAAAACAGTATCTGAACGTCTAGAGTCAGGCAGCGTCGTGGCAGCTCAACTCGTTCCGATCCCCACGAGCAGGCGCTTGGGGAGCTTGCAGACCATCGTGTACGCCGGGTCGAAGACGTTGCCCAGGTCGTACTCGACGCACTGCCCCATCAGGATGCTCGCGCCGACCGGGTCCAGCCCGTAGCCTTCCTGTAGCCACGTCAGCATCTCGGTGGTGGCATGCTGGACGGCCTGGTCGAGCGGGCGGGCGTTGCCGACGGTGAAGATGTAGTCGGCGTTCTCACCCCGCGGCCAGCCGCACGTTTGGCCTTTGCGGAGCTCCACCGTGAACTGGACCTCGAACGAGATCTCGATGCCCGTACCGGCGATCTCGCCGTCGCCCTGCGCGGCGTGGCCGTCGCCGACGTGGAGCAGCGCGCCGGGCACAAAGACCGGAAAGTAGACCGTCACGCCCGAGGTAAAGCCGCGGTAGTCCATATTGCCGCCGTGCTCCGCGGAGGTGGCGGTCGAGATCGCCTGGCCGCGGGGCGGGGCGACGCCGAAGCAGCCGAGCATCGGCGCTAAGGGGATCGCCAGCTTCCCGAGCCGCGTCGTGGGCGAGATGAGCGTGGCGGTTCCTGCCGCGTTGTCGATCTGCCATTCGGCCATGGCTCCGTGCTCCGGAAGCCGTGGCACGTACCACGGATCGACGACATTGGGCGCGACCGAGGTGCTCGTGTAGCCGATCGCGCGATTCGGCGTCAGCCGATCGAGATGGAGCACCAGTGTATCCCCAGGCTCGGCACCCTCGACATAGAAGGGCCCCGTCTGTGGGTTCCCGCGCGACGCCACCTCCGCACCGTGCCTATCCTGGCCCATCGCGTCGACGGTTGTGGTCACGACCATGTCGCCGGGGGCCATGTGGAGGACCGGCTCGTGCGCGCCGATCGTAGTGTAGTAGTGGTCAGGCTGAAAGTGATGAATTGCCAAGGCATATCCTCCTCGTATTGTTCCATGAGATCTAGACCAAGGACTTCATACTACGCCAGCCGGCAAGAGTGTACCGCTATTCACGAATGGTTACCGATCTTCACGGTGGCATTTACGGACGTTCACCCGTACGTCCAGCTATGAAAGCTAGAATTAAGGCAATCTGATGCACATCTCTCACACCTGAGGTCGCGGAGCGAAATGCCATGGCAACCCCTCATGCACTATCGGAAGATCGAGCTGTCACTCACAGCCGGTCCTTTCTGCAGGCTTTGCTCGGCTCTTATCATCCACGAGACTTCGCCGTTCGCTTCTGGGATGGAAGTACCTGGGAAGCCGATCCCGGCCGGCGCGCACGCTTCACACTCGCGCTCAAGCATCCCGGCTCGCTACGCGCGATGTTCTGGCCGCCGACCGACCTGACTGTCGGCGAGGCCTACATCTACGACGACTTCGACATCGAAGGCGAGATCGACGGCGTTTTTGCGCTGGCGGACCACGTGCTGGGGCAGGGCTGGGGTCTGACCGAGCAGCTAGGCTATGCCCTGCAGCTCTGGAGCCTACCTCCGGCTAATACGCGCGCGCGGCAGGAGCGGGCGGCGCGTCTGCGTGGCGCTCAGCACTCCAAGCAGCGCGACCGCCAGGCCATCACCTACCATTATGACGTCTCCAACGACTTCTATGCCTTTTGGCTGGATCGGCGCATGGTCTACTCCTGCGCTTACTTCGCGTCGGGAAGCGACGACCTGGACATGGCGCAGGAGCGCAAGCTCGATTACATCTGCCGCAAGCTGCGCCTCCGGCCGGGCGAGCGCCTGCTGGATATCGGCTGCGGCTGGGGCGGGCTGATCATTCATGCCGCGCAGCACTACGGCGTCGAGGCCTGCGGGATTACCTTGAGCCAACGACAGGCCGAGCTCGCGGCCGAGCGGATCCGCGGCGCCGGGCTGGAAGATCGCTGTCGCGTGGAGGTGCGAGACTACCGGGAGCTCACGGCTCATGGTTCTTATGACAAGCTGGCCAGCGTCGGCATGTTCGAGCACGTCGGCAAGGCGGGACTTCCGGAGTACTTCGCCTGCGCGCAGCGCGTGCTGCGGCCGGGCGGTGTCTTTCTCAACCATGGCATCGCCTACCGGCCGGCGCACGTCGTGCGGCGCGGTCCATCCTGGCGCAGCCGGGCCACCTTTACCAACCGCTACGTCTTTCCCGATGGCGAGCTCGTACCCATCGGCACCGCCGTGGGGCTCGCCGAGGCAGCCGGCTTCGAGGTGCGCGACGTCGAGAGTCTGCGCGAGCACTACGTGCTGACGCTGGGCCAGTGGGTGCGCCGGTTGGAAGCGCAGCACGAAGCTGCAGCACGGATCGCCGACGAAGTCATCTATCGCACCTGGCGCGCCTACATGGCGGCGGCGGCATACGGCTTCAAGAGCGATCACCTCACGGTCTTCCAGACCCTGCTCGTCAAGCCGGTCCACGGCCGAAGCGGTCTGCCGCTGACACGCACGGACTGGTACGGCTAGGGCACCGCGATGCAGAGCTACTATCGCGACCCCTCGGCTCAGGTGGCAGGGTCGACCGCGACGATCGCGACAGTACAGCGCGAGACACAGACGAGCTTTTCTTGCTCGTCGTAGATTTTGACGTCCCAGACGTGCGTCGTCTGTCCCACATGCAGCGGTGTTCCGACCGCCCTAAGCATTCCTGATCGCTTTGGCCGCAGGTGGTTGGCGTTGATCTCCATGCCGAAGCTCACCTTGCCGGGCGGAGACGCAAGGTAGGCCCCGACGCTGGCGACCGTCTCGGCCAGTGCAAGTGACGCCCCGCCGTGAAGGTAGCCGAGCGGCTGCAGGTGATCTGAAGTGATCGGCATCGTCGCGATCACCCGCTGCGGTGTGCCCTCGGCAAACTCAATTCCCAGCGCCTTGACCAGGCCCGCCGGCTCCAAGATTCGATCGTCCATCGCTTGTGGCTCCTCGTCGGTACCGTGTGAAGCTGTAGTAGTGGCGCGGCTCCATCGGCCGGTACTGCCAGGCGCTCGATTCGGTTTCGCAGACCGGCTCGGCGCCTGGACCTTGCGGCACGACCCACATGTGGCCGGGCTTGTACGGACGATCTTCCGCCGCTTTAAGTCAGCACCGGCCGGAACTTGTAGCCGTATACCAGCAGATCATCCGGACCCATGTCGCGAAGCCGGCGTGTGACCGCCTCGACCGGCTGTCCGATGCTCACCTGCTCCGGGTCGACGTCGGTCAGCTGTGCCGTGATCAACGGCCCTTCGACAAGCTTGATCATCGCCACCAGCACCGGCCCGCCTGCGTCTTCGGCCCCGGCCTTGATCTCGGTGAAGGACCAGACCTCGCCCTTGCCCGAGAGATTGAAAGGCTCGTCTTGGGGCCGCTCCAGAGCAGGCGGCGGAAAAAGGACCTCGCCGGTCTCGCGATTGCGAACGCCCTCCAAGCGGTAGCGCTGCGGCTTGAGCCGCCAGTTCTTGGCAAGTTGCATCCCTAGTCCCTCACGAGAATATGTGTGGCCGCGGTCGCTCCCAGTCCACCCAGACATTGAGCGAGCGCCGTACGCACTCCGGCGACCTGGTTCGCTCCCGCCGTCTCCTGCAGCTGCGCCGTCAGCTCGACGATCTGGTAGACCCCGAGGGCACCCGCCGTGTCGCCGCGCGCCTTGCAGCCGCCGGCCGTCGCTATCGGGAGCCGGCCCGCCGTCGTGATCGTGCCGTCCGCCGCCCAGCGCGGCGCCTGCCCCCGTTCGGCGAACCCGCTCGCCTCAAGCGCGAGCGCCGCCACGATCGCATGCTGGTCGCTGAGATCCGCGACCTGGATCGTAGATCGCGTTACATTGGCCTGGCGCAACGCGATCTCGGTCGAGCGCGCCGCCGCCGCCAGCCAGAGCGGATCGGGACGGGCTGTGAGCGCAAGCGGCGTCGTGGAGACCGCCGATCCGGCGATCCGGACGAGCGGGATCGCCAGCTCCCGTGCGATCCCCTCACCGGCCAGAATAACTACGGCGGCGCCGTCGGCGACGGTGGAGCTATCAAGTAAGCCGATCGGGGCTGCCACCGGCGCCGCCGCGACAACCTTGGCAGCCGTGGTCGGAAACCGGTACATCGCATTGGAATTGCGCGCGCCGTTGGCATGGGCGTTGACCGGAAAGACGGCGAAATCGGCGGCGTCATAGCCGTACTGGTAGCTGTAGCGCCGCTGCAGCAGGGCCCAGCCCCCGGTCAGGGTCAGGCCCTGGTCGGCCTCGGTCGCCGCGTCAAGGCCCAGCGCCAGGGCGACCTCGAGCGGCCTATCGAGCACATCCGTGATCTTCTCGACGCCGACGACTGCCACGCAGTCATAGGCGCCGCTCGCGACAGCGAGGTAGGCCTGCCGCAGCGCGACACCGCCGGTGGCACCAGCCGCCTCGACGCGGGTGGCCTCGATCGGTCCCAGTCCGAGCGTCGCGGCAAGATGAGCGCCGAGATGCGCCTGTCCCGCCAGGCTCGCGCTCAGCGCGTTCGCGACGTAGAGCGCGTCGATCGGGACCTGCTGCGCCGCGGCGTGCGCCGGAAGGAAGGCGTCGACGGCCAGCCGTTCCAGGCTGCGGTCCCAGTGCTCGCCGACGGGCGTCTGGCCGGTTCCGATAATATATACGGGTCGCATCACTCTTCCTTCCTAAGCCATGACCAGCTTACCGCGCCAGCGGGCGTAGGTCGCATAGTCGATTCGCTGCTCGCGCCCAAGATATGTCGCCGTCAGCGGCGCGCGGTCGCGGACTGCCGCGAGCCGGTCCGTGACGCGCAGGGCATAGCCGTCGGCGCCCGCGCCCGAGCCGTACGAGACCAGCATGATCCGGTCGCCCGACTCGGCGACGTCCAGCGTGGCGCAGAGGCCCAGTAGCGCCGCCGCCGAGTAGGTGTTGCCGATCCGCGGCGACAGGAGACCCGGCGCGATCTGCTCGCCGGTGAAGCCGAGCTGCTTGGCGGCCACCTGCGGAAACTTGGCGTTCGGCTGATGGAGCACCAGGTAGCGAAAATCGCGGGGCTCGGCGCCGAGCTCTGCGAGCAGTTGCCGTCCCGCCGCGTTGATATGTGAGAAATAGGCCGGCTCGCCCGTGAAGCGATTGCCGTGGACCGGGTAGGCGCGGTCTGCACGGCGGAAGAAGTCGGGCGTGTCCGTCACATACGAGACCGTAGCCTCGATCTCGGCCACGGCGCCTGCTGCGAGGCCGACGATGACCGCCGCCGCCCCGGCACCCGCGGTGTACTCAAGGGCATCGCCCGGACGTCCCTGGGCCGTGTCGGCGCCCGCGGCGAGCGCGTAGGCGACCAGACCAGACCCGACCATACCCATCGCCGCCGTGATCGCCTCGGTCCCCGCCTTGCAGGCGAACTCCCAGTCGGCGGCGTGGACCGCGGGCGTACAGCCGAGCGCCTCGGCGACGACCGTACCCGACGGCTTGACGGAGTACGGATGTGACTCGGAGCCGACCCAGACCGTGCCGAGGGCGCTGCCTTCCAGCGACGCGCGCCGGAGCGCGCTGCGCGCAGCTTCGATCGTCATCGTGATCGTATCTTCGTCGGGCCCAGCCACGGACTTTTGCTCGACCGGCCCTGCGCCGCCCACATTCCAAACGCGCGCGATCTCGCTGCTGGCGATGCGGAAGCGCGGCACATAGGCGCCGTAGCCGATTATTCCTGTCTTTTCTCGTGGTACAGGCATACCTTTTCCTTTGATAAACTCTTCGATATATACGGCTGACAGCCTCTCATAGACCTAAAAAATGCTGTCAAAACCTGTCAACTCGCCTCCGAGGGCTTGCAAAGCTATCTCCGAACCCTGTATCGGTGCCCGCCCCCGCGATCCATCCACCGACGTCGCAGACCGATTGTCCTTTCAGGCCACGGCGGTGGAATACTACCAGGACAATTGCGTCAGGATCGGCATCCCCTCGCAGGCTCCAACAGGCCGGTTTCTGGAGCTCGCGTGGGAGCGCTTCAGCCGTGGCGAGCAGGGGCAACGTGGTGGCACCAGGTTGGTCACCCTGAGCAACCTATGGGAGAGGACCGGGCGACAGGCGCGAGCTCGGCGCACTACGTCTTCGTCCACGAAGACCACGCCGGTCTCGGGAGTCGATCGGAGCCCATCCCGTTCCTAACCCGGAGGCTGCCGAGCCTCCCGCTACCATAAGCCTGAGCCCTGGCCCCCACAGGAGTATCTCAGGCCTCCGCCTTCGTGTCTGGCCCATCCAATCGTTCGATCGCCTGATCCGCGGGAGAGATCGCTATGCGCCACGTTCGCCGCCGTGCCCTGCCGCTCTTTGTCATCGCCCTCCTCGGTCTGCTGCCGGTCCACAACGCCACGGCCCAGACGATCCCACCCGCCGGCCAGAACACGGCGAGCGCGCTTGCCCAGCTCGCTCCACCACCACCGGGGATCGCGACACCCCCGCCGCCCCGGCCGGTGCAAAAGACGGTGGCATCCGTCACCGATCCGCATTTGCCGAGTCTGACGCTCGATCTCACGGTGACTCCCCAGCCGATCGCGATCGGCGACACGGCAGCCGTGACGGTCACAGTCACGAACCAGGCGCCTGATCCCGCGGCCGACCTAAAGGTGACGCTGCCGACGCCGGACGGCGCTGCCGCACAACCGGGTCCCGGCTTCGTTTCCGCGGCCGGCGGCTGGCAGTGGACCCAGACCCGGCTGGACGGCGGCAGCAGCGCGATCCTGACGGCGACGCTCCACCTCACCCAGGCGCCGCAGGGCAACGCGCTGCTGCTGCACCCGGCGGTGACGGCGACGGGCGTGCCGAGACCGGTGGAGGAGGTTGGCGGTGCGGTGGCGGTCCAGGGAAACCTTCAGACGGGCACGATACCCTTTGTGCCCGGAGCCTCAACGGTGCTGCGCAGTGGCAACGGTGCGGTCAGGTGCACGTCCCGGCGCGCGCGGCGGCCGTCGGGCTGACGCTGCGCACAAGCGCGGCGCCCGATCCGGGGGACGTGGCTCCACCGGCGCTGGCGGGCTTCAAGCGTGGGCTTGGCACCTTCTTCCTGCATGCCAGCGATACTCAGGGCCAGCCCGTCCATCAGTTTGCCGCTCCGCTCTCCGTCACGGTCCACTACACGCCCGAGCAACTGCAGGCGCTGCAGATCGCCGAG
>JBBSGA010000243.1:0-9531 GCA_038254585.1 Chloroflexales bacterium
CGATCACCGGTCGCCTCTGCGGTGCCTTCGGCGTTACAGACGCAACCCAGGCGCTGAAGAGCGGCTACGATCTGCTGCGGTGGGAATGGCCGCCTTTCATCGAGGGCGCGCTCGGCCTCCCGGTCACGCGCCTACCGCGCGTCGTCACGCCGGGCACCGTCGCCGGCGTCGTGAGCCGTGCAGCGGCAGCAGAAAGTGGGCTGCCGGCCGGCGCCACGGTGGTTGCCGGCATGACCGATGGCTGCGCCTCACAGATCGCGGCCGGCGCTACCACGCCCGGCCAGTGGCTCAGCGTCATCGGCACGACGCTCGTGGTCAAAGGTGTGAGCAGGGTTCTGCTTCACGATCCGGCCGGCCGGATCTATAGCCACCGCCACCCGTGCGGCTTCTGGCTGCCGGGCGCGGCGTCGAACACGGGTGGCGAGGCGCTAGGACGCTGGCCGCGCGATGCGCTTGCCCGCTACGACCGGGCGGCCGCTCGGCTCTCCCCCACCGGAGTAGCAATCTACCCACTCGAAGGTCGGGGCGAGCGCTTTCCTTTCGTGCGGCCCGCCGCGGCGGGTTTCGTCCAGGGCATCCTTAGATCTGACGAGGAACGGTATGCCGCGACGCTCGAGGGAGTAGCCTACGTCGAGCGGCTGGGGTACGAGGTCCTGCAAGGACTAGGAGCTTCCGTCAGCCCGGTCGTGCTCACGGCAGGTGGCGGTGCGCGCAGCGAGACGTGGCTGCAGATCCGCGCCGACGTTCTGCAGCGGATCCTCGCCGTTCCGAGAGCTACCGGCGCTGCCTTTGGCGCCGCAATCCTCGCCGCAAGCGCCGGGCTCCATCCCGATCTCGAGACGGCAACTCGGGCCATGGCGCGGGTAGAGCGGCAGATCGAGCCACGGCGCACCTATGCTACGGCGTATGACGGAGGATACCGGTGTTTCCTGAACGCCTGCCGGGAGCGAGGCTACACCTGCCCGTGAGGGTCCCTCGCCGGAGCCGGTGGCAGCGCCGATGGTTCTGCGCTACGACGATAGCCCCAGCGTTATGGAGCTCGTAGGTGCTAGGGACAGCAATCAACTGGCGCAGGTTGGCGCCGCGTGTCCGGACCACCTCGTGCTCCACCAGCAGACGCCACCCTGCAGACCCGCGTCGCGGAGCTCGAGGCGCGCCTCAGCCAGCACTCCGGCAACTCGTCGCGTCCCCCATCGAGTGATCCGCCGAGTGTGCCACCTGATAGATGTTTCGGAGGCGCGGCCCGGTCTGCGCTGCCACACCTCGCGTCCCGGAATTGAGCTAGAAAAAGCTTGCTCATTCAGGGGATGGCAGGTTGGCCCGTATCCGCTACGATCCTCACAATCCCCACTATGAGGACCGCCATGAATACAGAACCGCAGCCCGCCCCGGCCATCTTCCGCGAGGCGATCATTGACCGTCTCATCCAGGAGTATTTCGAGCAGGCAGCACTGCCCGGCGACGACGACCGCGTGATGACCACCGGCCTCTTCCAGCGGCTGATCCGCTGTGTCCTGAGCGAGGGCTACGGGCGGTAGCGGATCGGGCTGGACCTACCGTAGAGCAGCAGGGCTTGCGATTGTAGGCCAAGATGGAGGTGAACACCCACGGTAAGGTGCCACATCAGGTTGCGGTGATAGTCTTCATCCGTGAAGGAGTCGATCCTTCCGCACGTGCACGACAACCGCTACCCAAGGATCTTCCATGGCAACAATCGGGCGTGACGATGATCGAGGAACTTACAGCGATCTCCCTCTGGTCTCCATTGGCCTCGCCATCGCACTTGTCCTCGTCGTCCTCTTCGACCTCAGTCTGGCCGCGGTGCTCCTCGTGTCTATGCGCTGATAGGCATGGCAGAGGCACCTAAAACTATGACCGACTGATGAACCTGCAGGGACTTAATCAGCCATTCGCTTTGCTCTCGATCCCGAACAGTCCCACGATCGCGTCGGCGTGTGTGCTCGCCCTGGCTGAGCGCTGCGAGGTAGCGTCCCGTCGTCGCCAGGCTCGAACGCTCGAGGCGCGCCTGGATCTCGCTCACCTTCGTGCTGGCGTCTTCCATCGGCCGCCCGATAGAGCAGGCGGAACCGCGGCGGACTCACCGGCCAGAGTGTGATCGGCGCGAAAAGGGCCAGCGTCCCACGCGCCGCCATTCACGTATATCGTGGCCGCCGGTGAAGCATTGCTTCACCGGCAGTTGCTTTTTGTGGTAAGGTCATCCTATGCCGACCACGGAAAGACTGATCTTGCGCCGCCTGACCTTCGAGGATGCGTCCGAGCTGCTTTCGCTGCGGCAGACGAACCGCGCTTTTCTGAAGCCGTGGGAGCCCCGGCGCGATTGGGCTCATGCTCGCTTTCCGAGGAGAGAGTTCTATGCGGATGGAGCTTCCGCTTCCGGCACATTACCGTTTCGACGTTATGATCGAGGCTCACGGCTGGCCGCAGCTCGCGCCCTTCGTTTGGGACGCATCCGCCCGGGTTCTGCATCGCACCGAGCAGCTCAGCAGCGGAAGAGTTGTGCTGCTCGACATCAGCTCCTCGGGTAAGACGCTGGACGTCGAGATTGCCGGCCCCGAGTTGGACGCAGCGGAAATCATCGAGGTCGAGCAGTCCGTCCGCTGGATGGCCGAGCTCGACGAGGATTTCAGCACATTCTACGCGTTCTGTGCGGAGGAGCCGGCCCTATGCCACATTCCCGGCCGCGGTCTTGGACCTATGCTGCGCGGCTCGAGCGTGTGGGAGGACTACGTCAAAACGGTCTGCACGACGAACACGACCTGGGTCCAGACGAAAGGCATGGTGGCGCGGCTCGTGGAGGCGTATGGCGCTCCGTTTGGGCCGGGGGTGCCGCATGCCTTCCCGCCGCCGGCCGCGATCGCCGCCGTCGAGGCCGGCGCTTTTGCTGCGTCCGTGCGCGCCGGCTATCGCGCGCCTTACCTCCATGCGACGGCTCGTGAGATTGCCGTGGGGGGAATCGATCTCGAAGGCTTTTGCCGGCGGGCGCGTGAGGTGGAGACGGGCGTCTTGATGGCAGAGCTACGCAAGCTGCGGGGCATCGGGCCGTATGCAGCAGCGCACATGGCTCTGCTGCTTGGCTCCTACGGCCATGTGCCGGTGGATAGCTGGGCGCGCGACCTCGTCCGGATGTATTTCAACGGCGGAGCGCCGGTTACGGATCGGGAGGTTCACGCGCACTTCGATCGCTTCGGCCCCTGGAAGGCGCTGGCATTTGCCTGCTGGGATTGGGAAGGCAGCCCATCGCAGCCTGTGTAGGTCCGTTTTGTAGCGCTGACAAAGGCGGCGCCGCGTAGCGAGGCCTACGAGGGCACTCTATTCTCAGACGGACGCTCACCAGCAGACGTTTGCTGTGAGATGTCGGATGAACCTCCAGAGCGATCGGTGCCGCGCTGAAGCAGATCGAGTGTGAAGGCGATGACGCCCAATCCAACGATGCTGAACCATAGCCAGATCGATGGGCCGGCCTTGAAGCGATCGAGGTGCTGCACCGACGCGGCAAGGGCCAGCAAGCTGAGGCAGAGGGATGTAGTCGAGAATATCCGCCCGGCGGGTGAGTAGGCCTCGCGCGCGGCCAGGGCCGCACCCGTTGCAAAGGCGATGAAGAAGCACGCGTAGAGCTGGGCCAGAACCTCCATTATCCTCCACGGCCAGATGCGGATGCCGTAGTCCGGCACGAGCAGGAGCATTAGTCCTACGATGCCCAGCAGGAGTCCTTCAAGCTGGAAGAGTGACGGCGGTTGCCGGGGCGGCGGTAGCGGCCCGGTATGCCGGCGGAGCCAGAGCCAGACGGCGAGAGAGAGCAGCAGATTTAGGCCGTAAGCGCCGGCCGAGATAAAGCGCAGCCGATCGAGCCGGAAGTCCTGCCAATGGAGGAGCATGACGAGCAGGATCAGGCCGGCGGCGATGCCGAAGCTGGCTATGGGGATACGTGTGTCGGCGGGCGTGTGGGCAAATGCCGCTAGGATGAACGACACGGCGAGAACGAGGTAGAGCGCGCCTATGAAACGCGCGCCGAAGGGTGTGATGAAGAGCGGACGCCGCAGCCCCGGCAGGCCGCGAAATGGGGCAAAGAAGCCCTCCGCCCCATAGACGAGCGTCTCCAGCCCGCCGACGAGCAGAAAAAGTCGCAGCCACCACGGTACACGGCTTTGCATCGTTCACCTCCCCGGCCGGGCGGTCCGGGTCTCATGTGTCTGTCTCTCGCCTTGCTGTCGAGTGGCCGCGAATCTCATGGGCAGAGCAAGCCGCAGCACGTACCAGGCACCCGCAAACACGACCAAAACCGCTAAAACTACGGGCACCCGGTGGCGGTCGCACTTGACTCATCATAGCACGCTTTGTGGTTCATGAAGCGAGGCGAGACGTTAGCCGCTCGACGGCGGCAGCTGCGCATCCTGCCGGTGGCCGGGAATATGCTGGTGCGAGTGGGTTGTCGAGCCTACGAGGTGCACCCTGCCGCGTCCCGGCTATTGACACCAGGGGTAGGCGTGTGTAAGCTAGAATAGCCACTCGACTGGCCCGTCCACAACTCTGGGACGCTTTACTTTATATGAGCAAGTTCTACGAATATGCTTGGCGCCGTATGCTGCGTGCAATCCTTTCGTCGAGTGCCCCCATCACCTCAACGGCCAAAACCGAGCCGAGCAGATGGCCGTACCCACCCTAACCGCGGCACTGGACAATCTCTGGGAGGATGGGGTCGAGGTACAAAGTCGTAGAAGATGAAGGTACAAGATGTCTAAGACATTCGTCAATGTCCTCACTGGACTAAAGGAGCGTCCACGATGACCCCCCGAAGCGACCCGCTGCCTGTTTCCGCTGAATGGACGGGCCCGGCGCCCGAGCAGCAGTTCTATCAGCCGTATTCCACCGAGGACGACAAGCAGCACACCAACGTTCACTATGAGCAGCCTCCCGAGTTCTTTACAACCATCACGGGCGGCCGCTGGAACGTCTACTCCTGCAACCTGTGGGATACGGCGACGAGCGATACGGAAGCCCAGGCAGCCAAGCTGGATATGTTCGCACAGATGCTGGGACTGCAAGCCGGCCAGCGCATTCTGGATGTGGGCTGTGGCTGGGGAGGGCCGCTGGCGTACCTGAGCAAGACCTATGGTGTGGAGGGGGTCGGGCTGACCCTATCGCCGACCCAGAAGCGCTGCGCCGAGCAGCGCATGGCTAACGAGCAGGCGAACGTCAAGATATTCGAGAGTCACTGGCGCGACTACGAGGACGACCGGCCCTTCGACGCCGTCTTCACGGACGAGGTCATCGTGCACTTCAGCGATCTCGGCGGCTTCTTTGCCAAAGCGCACTCCTTGCTGCGGCCGGGCGGCATGTTTCTGAACAAGGAGCTCCACTTCAGCAGCAGCCACCATACGGAGCTAACACGTGGCGATGTCTTCCTCAACGAAATCTATGGCCTGACGGGCAATTACCGCCTGCTCTGGGACGAGCTGAAGCTGCTCGACGACAATCGCTTCGAGCTCCGTGAGGTTCGGACGCTCCCGCGCCGGCATTATCAGAAGCAGGTCGAGCGCTGGCAGGCCAATATGCATGCCAATAAGGCACGGCTAGAGGAGCTCGTGGGGAAGGACCACTACCGGCGCTTCCGAACGTATCTCAAGCTCGTCGGCAAGATCTTCGCGGGCCATGAGATGACGATCGACGTCGTCCTCTCGACGAAGATCTAGTGCGTGATCGGGCAGCTGTTTCGGGATGGGATCACGACAGACAGGTATAGACGGGGATATTTACGAGGGTCACCCTGACCTAACGGCGTACTAGGCGGACGCGCTAGCGCCCGCCTTCAAGCTGGACGTGGCCGTCGCCAAGGATCTCCTTGAGCGTTGAGATGAGCTCTGGCGCCGGGTTGATGTGCCGCGTCGACTCCAAGACGACATTGTAGTCGTCGCGTGGAACGTAGAGCGAGACCTTGTGCTTGCCGGTGAAGCGGCGCAGAACCCTGTCCACTTCTTGCATGCAGCGTACGTCGGCATCGAAGTCGTCCGAGCAGCAGAGCACGAGATGCAGGTGGTATTGCGAGCCGGCGGGAGCCTGGGCCGGACGGGTCTCGTCCTCTTTGCGCGCGATTTGAATGCGCTGCCGCGGCCGGATAACCGTCTGCGGCACCGGCTGGTCTTCCACGACCACCGGGTTCGCGGCGGACTGGGCGTCGGGATGATCTGCCGCCGAGGGGTCCGGCAGGCCCTTCGAATACCCGTTGCCATTGGCGTGCCCGTTGCCGCTTGCAGGCCCCACCCCGCCTCCGTTTGCTGTATCGGCCGCGGAGCCATTCGCGGCCAATGGCGGGGCGCTCTGCACAGACGGCAGTAGGGAGGCCCAAGCGGGGTCGTCCGGGGGCGGAGCATCGTCGTCGTATCCGCCGATGCTATAGTCGTAGCCCGACGTAGAGGCCGCGGCGAGCTCTGCCGACGGCGCAGCGGCGAGCGCCTCGGTGAAGGGCGCCACCGTCTCGCAGATAATCTGGAGCGAGTCGCGCCGATTGTCCACCTTACCGCCGATGGCGACGACGTAGTCTTCCTGCCAGAAGTCGCCGTATTTCTCGTAGGTCCTCGGGAAGGCGACCATATCGATCGAGCCTTCGAGATCCTCGATCTGGGCCGTCAACATCGTGTCGCCCTTCTTGGTGACAACCTTGCGTAGTCCCGTCAGCATCCCGATGATCTCGACCTTCTGGCCAATCTGCGCCTCTCCCAGCATCGAGAGGGTCAGCCGGTTGGGATTCTCGGGCCGTGTCGCCAGCGCCTGGGCAACCGGATGCTCGGAGATATACATACCGAGGAGCTCTTTTTCCCAGGCAAGCGTTTCCTTTCGTTCGGTCGAGCCCTCGGCGATCAGCGGAAACTGAACCTTCACGCTGGACGCGACAGGATCGGCAGCGCCGAACATGTCGAACATGCTCGCCTGCCCGGCCTCGCGCATACGCTGGGCCTCGGCCGCGGCGCCGAGCACCTGATCGACCACGGCAAGCTTCTGCCGGCGCGTCCCCGGGAGGCTATCGAGTGCGCCGCACTTGATCAGCGACTCGAGAACTCGCTTTCCGAGCTCCTTACGGTCGACGCGCTCACAGAGATCCTCGAAGGAGTGGAACGGACCATCCTTGTCACGCACGGCGCTGATCGCTCTGATCGGTCCCTCGCCGACGTTCTTGACGGCGGAGAGGCCGAAGCGCACGGCCTTGCTATGCGTAACGCCTTCAGGTAGCTGGCCCTCGAGTTGCTCAATCGTAAAGCCTAGGCCGGATGTGTTCACATCCGGTGGGAGCACCGCGACGCCGAGACGCATCGCCTCGCCGACGTAGCGGGCGACATCCTCCATGTTACCGGCGGCAGAGGAGAGCAGCGCCGCCATGTACTCCGTGGGATAGTTGGTCTTGAGGTACGCCGTCTGGTAGCTCAAAAGACCGTAGAGCGTCGAGTGCGCGCGGTTGAAGGAGTACCCGGCGAAGGGTTGAATCAGGCTCCAGAGATGCTGGGCCTGCTCGGCGCTCAGTCCGTTCTGCTGGCATCCGGCGATGAATCGCGGCTCTTCCTGGGCCATGAGCTCGCGGTTCTTCTTGCCGATCGCCTTGCGGACGACGTCGGCCTTGCCCATGGTGTACCCGGCCATGCGCATCAGGATGCCGAGCACTTGCTCCTGGTAGACGATGATGCCGTAGGTGTCCTCGAGGATCGGCTCGAGGATCGGATGCAGATACCTGATCCGCTCCGGATGGTTCTTCCACTCGATATACTGCGGGATCTGCTCCATCGGACCGGGCCGGTAGAGGGCGACCATGGCGTAGATGTCGTCGATGCGCGTGGGCCCCAGCTCTTTGAGGTAGCGCACCATCGGCGGCGACTCGAGCTGGAAGACGCCGAGCGTGTTGCCGCGGCTCAAGAGCTCGAAGGTCGCGGGGTCGTCGTTCGGAACGTCCTCGAGCTTGAACGGGCGGCCGAGCTCCTCGGAGATATAGTCGAGGGCGGCCGCGACGATCGAGAGGTTGGCCAGCCCGAGGATATCCATCTTGAGTAGGCCGATCTCGCCCAGCGTGGGCCCGTCGAAGCAGGCCATAACCGCGCTCTCGTCGCGCGCGGTGCGCTGCAGCGGCACAATCTCATCGAGCGGATCCGCGGAGACCACGACGCCGCAGGCATGCGTGCCGACGTTCCGCGTGACGCCCTCCAGCTTGCGAGCTTTGTCGACGAGGTCGCGCACCTGCGCGTCGCCATCGTAGAGCTTCTGCAGCTCGGGCACGCGATCCAGCGACTGCGTGAGCGTCGTGCCGACCGGCAGCTTCGGGACGAGCTTGGCGACCTGGTCGACCATGTTGAGCGGAATGTCGAGCACGCGGCCGACATCGCGCAGTGCCGCTTTCGCGCCAAGCGTACCGAAGGTGATGATCTGCGCCGTGCGCTCCCGGCCGTACTTTTGCGCAACGTAGTCGAGCACTTCGGCGCGCCGCGAGTCGGCCAGGTCCATATCGATATCGGGCATCTCCTTGCGCTCGGGGTTAAGGAAGCGCTCGAAGACCAGCTTGTTCGCGACCGGATCGACGTCGGAGATCCCGAGGCAGTACAGGACGAGCGATCCGCCGGCCGAGCCGCGTGGCAGGCAGGGAATGCCTTTGGTGCGCGCAAACTTGACGAAATCCCAGACGATGAGCATGTAGAGCGGGAAGCCGGCTTGATTGATGACATCCAGCTCGTATTGCAGCCGCTCCCAGTAGGGCGTCGGAACACGCTCGTTCATCCGCCGGCGTAGCCCATCCTCCGACAACTCCTGGAGGTAACTCGACGGTGTGTGTCCCTCCGGCAGCGGGAACTCGGGCAAGCGCACTCGCCCGAACTCGAGCTGGACGTTGCACATATCGGCGATGCGCCGCGTGTTCTCGATGGCCTCGCCAGGATAGGCGGCCATCAGGCGCTTCATCTGGTCGGGTGACTGCAGGAAATAGCTGTCGTCGAGGATCGGGTTCTTGGCGCAATAGTCCTGGACGGTGGTGTTGAAGCCGAGGCAGCGCAGCATGCGATGCGTCTCGGCATCGGCCTGATCGATGTAGTGCGCGTCGTTGGTGGCGACGAGCGGAATGCCAAGCTCGCGGCCAATACGCACCAGCTCCTGATTGAGCTCGTCGAGCTCTGGTATCTCGGGGTGGAGCTGGAGCTCAAGAAAGTAATGGTCGGGACCGAGCAGGTCGCGGTACCAGGCGGCAGCCTCACGCGCGCCCACCTTATCTTTGTTGGTCAGCCGCCGGTTGACCTCGCCGCTGAGACACGCCTGCGAGACGATCAGGCCCTCTTTATGCTCCGCCAGCAGTTCACGGTCGATGCGCGGCTTGTAATAGTAGCCGTCAAGATGGGCGCGCGTGGAGAGCTTCAGCAAGTTGCGGTAGCCCTGCTCGTTCTTGGCGAGCAGGACAGTATGGAAATAACCTTTGCCCTCGGGCGTTTTCTCGTTATGACGGCGTGGAGCGACGTAGGCCTCACACCCGATGATCGGCTTGATCCC
>JBBSGA010000244.1:0-9530 GCA_038254585.1 Chloroflexales bacterium
ACGAACGTTTGCCTGGATCGATGTATTCAAGACCTTGTTGATCCGATTCGAGCGCAAAGCGGTCTATTGTCTCGGCTTTCATCATCTTGGGTTTGCATTGATCAACCTCCGTGACACGTTCGCGAAAGTTTAAGGTAGTTCGAACTGAAAGGCGTATCAGGACCACCTTACGGAGGTAGCTCCAAGAGAAGCGCCGACGATCTTCAGCTTTCTCGTCGTTCCAGCGCGATCACCGGAATCTGGCGGGCCGTCTTTGCCTGGTGCTCGACGAAAAAGGGGTAGAGGTCTACGACCCTGGCCCACAGCCGCTCCCGCTCCAAACCTTCCGTCACGACGGCCGTGGCGTCGAAGGTGTCATTCCCGACCTCGACGGTGACCTCTGGATGAGCCACCAGGTTGTGGTACCAGGCAGGGTGCGCCGGCGCGCCGATGTTGGAGGCGATCACGAGCAGACGATCGCCGTCGGGTATATACATCATCGGCGTCGTGCGGCGTTGTCCGCTCTTGGCGCCCGTGGTCGTGAGCAGGAGCAAAGCCCTGCCCTCCAGTGGTCCACCGGGCTCGCCGCGCTTCGCGCGGAACTCCTCAATCAGGCGGCGGTTGTAGTCGTTTTGATCTGTCATGATCCCTCCTGCGATCGATGCCAGCCGCGCCGGCGACTTCCGTGCGTGATTCGTTAACATCCTGCGAACGTACTATCTGAGCGGATTCGGGGCGGAGGAGGGGCCGTGGAGCCCGATCTTCACGCCGTTGCAGCTCGACCCGTCGCGCGTCCAGCTACTGCACGGCGAGGAGTTCCCCTATTTTACCGGCGCCGATATGCTGCGGACGGTTGTCCTGCAGCGGTCTTGCCTAGAGGTGCCGGCCCACTGGCCTACTCCAGGATAATCGGTGGCGGCGGGCGGACCGGATCGGGCGTCTGCGTCGGGTCCGGCGGCTGCGGGAAGGTGTCCGGCAGGGGCGGGAAGATGTCGGGCTCAGGCGCGGGGATCGGCCCCGGCTCCGGCGGGACGGGGATCGGCCCCGGCTCCGGCATTGGATAAGGTGTCTGAAGCTTACTGCTGTCGAGCATACCTGCCTCCTCGTCGGCGGCGCCAAGCCGCGCCGCCCGGTGATGCTCAGCAGGTTGCACGCCAGCAAGGCACCTCCGCCACGCTGGCGTCGGTAAGCTGCCGGATATGATCGACCCTGCTACTCTGCGTCCAGATGCGCGGCCACCCCCCTCGCGCATGCCATCGTTAGCAATGAGGCCGAATCAATACTGCCATCTACCAACCCACCATCCGGGCAGACCTCCGCCGCGCGGTCGCAGGGCACGCTCCTCGCGAAGCGATCGTCGCCCTTCTGCGTGACGGCATGTCGTGCCGGCTCGGCCCAGCGCCCTGACGAGGCCATATGTGCCTCCGGATCGAGCGCTCGGATTGCGTCCGCCAGGTCAATACCTTCGCCAAAATAGAGAGCTGAAAGGGCTTTTGTAGTAAAGGTGCGATGTGTTGCCAAACACCATCACTCAGGAGCTACAAAAGCCCATGCCCGACATTTTAGCACTGTTGCTCTGCCTCCACGCCTGTCTGCCCATGACCACCCTCCGCCAGTTGAGCCGGATTGCCTTGGCCCTCCGGTGCATGACTGGCCGCGTGACCATGCGCGGCAGCTCGCGCTGGGCTGGCGCTGGCGGTAGCTCCCGCACCGCCCAACGCTTCGTCGCTACGGCAATTCCCTGGGCGCAGGTGCTCTGGCGCTTCTTTCGCCAGCATCTCTTCCGGGCCGAGGATGTCTATCTCCTGGCTGGGGATGAGGTAGGGATGACCACAGCCGGCAAGCAAACCTTCGGAGTGGACCGTTTCTTCTCCAGCGTCTACCAGCTACCCGGTGCCGGGCCTGGCCTGCTTCAGCGTGGCCCGCGTGTGCAGCAACGAACGGCGTGCCGTTCCCGTCCGTATGGAACACGTGGTGCGGACGGAAGCGGAACAAGCCGCCAGCACGGACAAAGCGGCCGCGAAGAAGACGAAGGAGCCTGCACACAAGCGCCCTCCCGGACGCCCCAACGGCAGCACGAACACGCCGACGGTCGCCAGCACCTTGTCGCCGGAACTCCAGCGCATCCACACGCTGGTCCACGACCTCCTGCAGCTGATCGCAGGGTGGCTCTCGCTCACGTCCCTGGTGGGGGATGGTCACGTTGGGAATAGTGCAGCCTTCCACATGGCCCAGCAGGGTGGCTTGCCGTTGATTGCGAAATTCCGGTTGGATGCCGCGGTGTACGAGCCGTACGACGGGCCGTATCAGGGGCGCGGGCCACGCCGGAACTATGGTGCCAAACTGGACGACGCTGCGCTTCCGAACCGGTATCTCAAATAAACGACGGTGGAGGGGCTGAGCGAGACGCATATCTACCAAGCAAACGTGCGGCACACGGAGTGTGGGCAGGCGCTGAATGGGGTGATCATTGAGCAGGTCAATCGGACGATGCAGACGCGCGGGCCTCTGTCATGCTGTTCAGCAGTGACCTCACGCTGGCGTACGACAAGCTGGTGGAGTAGTACAGTTTGAGATTCCAAATTGAGTTGACCGTCCGCGACGCCCAACACTACTGGGGACTGGAAGACTTCATGACCGTGACGGGCACGGCGGTGACCAATGCGGCCAACCTGGCGCTCTGTAGGGTGAACCTGGTCTCTGTTCTGCTGCGCGATGCACGGCACACGGATCCGCCGTGGAGCGTGCTCGACCTCACAGCGCAGTGTCGTGGCTCCACATCTGTGCGCGAAACACTAACACTGCGTCCGGATCCGCCAGACGAGCATAGAATGGCGCAATGTTTCGCCAGGTGGCCAGCCTGGGCCGAATTCACCCAGCCGAGCCGCACCTTAATGCCGCATGATTGGCGTAGGTATTGTATTGGCGTAGGTATTGTATTGGCGAAAGTATTGATTAATGGAGCACATTGTCCGCACCTATGGCCGTCCGCTCGCGGTGTACCGGGATCGCCACGGGATCTTCGAGCGGGCGCCATCCAAGCGCGACACGCTCGCCGAGCAACTCACAGGGGCACGTGATCCGCCCTAGGTCGGCCGCATGCTCGTGGAATTGGACATCAACTTGATTGCCGCGCGGCAAGGGCAACGTGGGGGCAGTCACACACCGTCCCCTTTATAATACCCGATGTTGACACTAGGCGTCCCGCACCGGGACAGCACGTGCCACCGGAGCTTGAGGGACGCCCGGCGGAAATAGCGGGTGCGCCGCAGGCGAAAAGGGACGTGGTCCGAGCAGAACCGTCACGTCGCCGATTCCCGGCACCCGATCATCCGTGGAAACGACAGTTCAAACCCGTGCGGGAGGACGCGCCGGTGTTGGGTAACATTTCGGACGAGTCGGAGTGAAAAACGAGGGCGAAAAATGATCTGGTTGGCTGGTCGATGCGCAGCCGGTGGGTGCTCGGCGTACTGCCAGCACCCACGCCGCTAAACCTGACAGCTGAACCGGCAGCAGTGACAAAATCATAGAACATCAACAGGCCCCGCAGCGGAGGCTTGACGTGTGAGAACATATGTGCTATGCTTGGTTGGCATCGCCGTCCTGCGACCACCTGACTGCGGGTTGGTAGCCCGAAAGGAGCGTTCCCTATGGCAAGTCACCCCATCGTGCATGTCGACGTCCCCGCACCAGATCCGGCTGCGGCCGCCAGGTTCTACGAGACGGCCCTCGGCTGGCAACTGCAGCACGACCCAAACTTCGACTACTGGATGTTCCAGGCCGCTGGCGGACCAGGCGGCGGCTTCGTTAGCGTCGTGCCGGGCGTCGGCGGGCCGCTGCAGTATGAGATCGGTAAGCTCCTCTTGTATCTCGGCAGCGACGACATTGACGCTGACCTGGCGCGGGTGGAAGCTGCGGGCGGCCGCACGATCCTGCCCCGCACTGACATTCCGGGGGTCGGCTGGTTCGCCGTCTTTGCCGACCCGAGTGGCAATCAGCTCGGCTTCTTCCAGAGCATGACCGCTGCTCCCTGATCCGCGTCGCTGCAGCGGTGGCGGCGGATCACCTACATGCCGGGATGCCACGTCTGCCTCAATGTCTGGGCCCGGTCAACCGGGCGATCAACGCCTGGCGCGGCGCGCCATTGGCACCGTTGGACCGAACGGCGCAAGCGGCGCTCGATCAGGCGCCTGTGGAAGGGCTGCTGGTCCTGCCCCGTGCGTACCGGCGCGCATCACCGGAAACGCAGCGAGGAATATGCGATGAGTGGGGTACGAGTGCTGGTTGGCACACGCAAGGGTGCGTTCGTCCTGACATCGGATGGCACGCGCGAACGATGGGATGTCAGCGATCCGCACTTTGGGGGCTGGGAGATCTACCATCTCACGGGCTCGCCCGTTGACCCGAATCGGCTGTACGCGGCGCAGTCCACCGGCTGGTTCGGGCAACTGATTCAGCGCTCCGACGACGGTGGCGCGACGTGGCAGCCAGCCGGGAATGCGTTCGTGTACGACGGCGTCCCCGGCACGCACCAGTGGTACGACGGCACGCCGCACCCGTGGGAGTTCAAGCGCGTCTGGCATCTCGAGCCATCGCTGACCGATCCGGATACCGTCTACGCCGGGGTGGAAGATGCGGCGCTGTTCCGCAGCGTGGACGGCGGCGGCACGTGGCAGGAGCTTTCCGGGCTGCGCGGCCACGCCTCGGGGTCGCGCTGGCAGCCAGGCGCTGGCGGGCTGTGCCTGCACACCATCCTGCTCGATCCGCACAACCCACGGCGGATCGTCATCGCCATCTCGGCCGCGGGCGCCTTCCGCACCGACGACGCCGGCCAGACGTGGCACGCGATCAACCGTGGGCTGAAGTCCGACTACATCCCCGACCCCGATGCGGAGGTCGGCCACTGCGTTCACAAGATCGCGATGCACCCGGCGCGCCCAGACGTGCTGTTCATGCAGAAGCACTGGGACGTCATGCGCAGCGACGACGCCGGCGAGTCGTGGTACGAGGTCAGTGGGAACTTGCCCTCCGACTTCGGGTTCCCGATCGCTGTGCATGCGCATGAGCCGGAGACGATCTACGTCGTCCCGATCACGAGCGACTCCGAGCATTTCCCGCCCGAGGGGAAGCTGCGCGTCTACCGGAGCCGGACGGGCGGCAACGCGTGGGAAGCGCTCACGAATGGTCTGCCGCAGCGCGACTGCTATGTCAACGTGTTACGCGACGCGCTGGCAGTTGACGCGCTCGATCCGTGCGGTGTGTATGTCGGCACCACCGGCGGGCAGGTGTACGCCTCAGCCGATGGCGGCAACACGTGGGCGCCCATCGTCCGCGATCTTCCGGCCGTCCTTTCCGTTGAGGTCCAGACCCTGCCATGATACGAGTCATGCTCCCGTCGCATCTGCGGCTGCTGTGCCACCTCAAGGGCGAGGTGGAACTCCAGCTTGATGGTCCGGCCACACAACGCTCCGTCCTTGACGCACTCGAGGCTACATATCCAATGCTGCGCGGGACGATCCGCGACCACGTGACACAGCAGCGGCGGCCGTTCGTCCGGTTCTTCGCCTGCGAGGAAGATGTGACCCATGAGTCGCCGGATGCCCCGCTGCCCGACGCTGTCGCGGCGGGTGTGGAGCCGTTGATGATCGTGGGGGCCATCGCCGGAGGCTAACGATGCCGCGACCGGCCGGCCGGGGCGCCACGCACCTGTGGGGGGAACAGGTGCATCTTGCTGACCATGTGAGGCCCGTAGTGGGGAGGAATGGCGGCCAGATCGCAGCGAGAGCACGCAACGTAGGGCACAGGATCGGCTGACAGAGCTTCCGACGGCCAACATTGCCGATATTAAGAAAAGCCTACCCATAGTAGCAAACTTTACAGGGGGAGGGGATTGGGCTAGGATGACCAAGCTTGGAGGTTTGTCGTTGGGAGGAAAATGCGTAGGCTCGCCGCACGAAGCGCCCGCCCGTGACGCACACCCAGACCCTGGACCCGGTCCGCCGAACCTGTCCCGCTTGCGACGGCACCCTGTGGATGGCCTCCCCTACCGGCCGCACCATTCCCACCCTTGAGAGCGTCTGCCGCCTCAGACTGACCATCGTTCAGTGTCACAATCCGCACGGCTCGCGCTCTCAACACCCCTATCGCCCCGAGGAAGAAGGCGCTTGGGCCTTGCCGCATGGCGAGTTTGGCCTTGACGTGATCGCTCATCTCGGCACGCTGCGCTACCGGCACCACCGCAGCGTCCCACAACTCTATCGCGACCTGCAAGAGCGCCAGGTTGCCATTGCTCCCCGGACCGTTCTCTACCTCCTGGAGCGCTACGAAGAGTTGGTTGCCCTGCGCCTCGCCGACCAGCCTCGCCTCAAGCAGCGCCTGCAGGAGCAGGGCCACGTCATTCTGGCTATTGATGGGTTGGCACCGGGCGCCCTCCGGGCGGATACCAATGGCGAATCCCAAAGGGGAACCGTTGTAAGAAAACTGGGGTCGCAAACGCATCGATCTGTCGAGTAGGATTGCGGTACGGGCCGTTCGGTTCCTGGCGCCAAGAAGTCACAGCATGTCCCTTCAACCGCAGGTCATCTATCTCGTCCCCGAGGACACCGCCACCCTCGCCCGGACCATCTTTCCTAAGCGCAACACGCCCTGGATGCAGATGCGCGACCACCTTGGCATGATCTATGAGGATCGCGACTTCGCCGCCCTCTATCCCACCGTCGGCCATGCTGCCGCTTCCCCGCATCGCCTCGCCCTCGCCACCCGCATGCAGGCCGCTGAACACCTCACCGATATCCAAGCCGCCACCGCCATCCGCGCTCGCATCGACTGGAAATATGCCCTCAGCCTCCCACTCGACCATCCGGGCTACGATGCCTCGGTCTTGAGTGAGTTTCGTACGCGCCTGCTGGCCGGCAGCGCGGAACGCCTGCTCTGTGACACCCTGCTGGACTTGGTCCGCGACCTCGGCCTCATCAAAGCCCGCGGCAAACAACGCACTGACTCTACGCATGTTTTGGCCGATATTCGCAGTCTCAACCGCCTCGAACTGATTGGGGAAACGGTGCGCGCCGCCCTCAACAGTCTGGCGGTCGTGGCTCCCGACTGGCTGCTCAGCTGGGTGCCCCAGGACTGGTTTGACCGCTACGCCGATCGCTGTGAAGAGTACCGCCTTCCTGACAGTGAGACCGCCCGTCAGACGCTAGGTACAACGCTCCGCACCGATGGCTATCAGCTGCTCACGGCTGTCTGTGCCCCTGCCACCCCGCCCTATCTGCGTCAGGTTCCGGCCGTTGACGTGCTGCGGCAGGTCTGGGTCCAACAGTTCTACGGCCCGACCTCCCAGACCTCTGGCGCAGCATGGAGGATTCCCGGCCGCGCGCCAGTGAGATCACCTCGCCCTACGATGTGGACGCGCGCTATGCGACCAAACGTGATATCAACTGGGTCGGCTACAAGGTGCATGTGAGCGAAACCTGTGATGCCGACGGTCCCAACATCCTCACCGATGTCACGACGACCCCGTCGACGACGTTGGATCACAGTGTGACGCAAGCGCTCCAGACGACGTTGGTGGAACAGGGCCTTCCGCCGCCGACGCATCTGCTGGATACGCGCTATGGTGATGCGGAGAATGTGGTGGTCGGCCACGAGGCACACGGCATCGCCATCTGCGGGCCGCTCCCCCGGATACGAGTTGGCAAGCGCGAACGATGGATGGCTATGACTCGCCCAGATTTCGCGTGGATTGGGCGGCGGAACAGGCGACGTGTCCGCAGGGCCAAGTGCGCAGCGGGTGGCGGGAAGGCACGGACCGCCACGGGCAGCGGGTGGTGCGGATCAGCTTCCCGGTGGGCGCGTGTACGGAGTGCTCGGTCCGCAGCCACTGCACGCGGGCGACCAGTACCGGCCGGAAACTGACGGCTCGCCCACAGGCGGAGCAGGAGGAGGTGTGGGCAGCGCGGCGCCGGCAGGAGACGGAGGCGTTCTGGGAGGCGTACGCCACGCGGGCGGGGATCGAAGGGACGTTGTCGCAGGGGATCCGGGTGTGTGGCCTGCGGCGGACGCGGTATATCGGGGAGGCCAAGGTACATTTGTCGCATCTCCTGGTCGCGACGGCGATCAACATCTTGCGGGTGGTCGTCTGGTCGGGGGGACGGGTCCGCGCAACGACCCGCGTGTCGCGGTTTGCGGCGTTAGCGGACGCGCCGCGCCTGAGCATGGCTCCGGTTTAGGATTCGCCATTGGAATCCGCCCGGAGGGCACCCGCCGCCTTTGGGCCGATCCGCGAACACTTCTGCCCATGCCGGCACCGACTACGCGCGGAGGCGTACCATCGGGAACGTGCAGGCCGATTCCAGGTCTGGAACGAGGTAACGGGCCTGCAGATGGCAGCGTAGGCACCCAGCGGAAGCATTGCTCCTCGACCTCATTGTCCTGGTGTCCCCGATCCTCATCGCACTTGACCAACAACTTGACAATGCCTGCCCCATCCCGGAGCATTAATCGGCCAGCGAATCGAATGGCGGAAAAGGCCGCAGAGGGTCAGCCTGTGCCCCTAGGTGCCAGTCGAGGATGCGCCGCGAAATACTCAGCGGCGGTGGAAGATCGGGGAGGGCATCCAGGTCGAACCAGGCCGCGTGCTCCAGTTCCTGCTCGTCGATCCGCACATCACCCGACCGGTAGCGTGCCAGAAAGCCGACCATCAGCTGGTGCGGAAACGGCCATGGCTGGCTGCCGAGGTAGCGAATAGCCTCCACCGCGACGCCGACCTCTTCCGCGACCTCACGCCGCAGGCACTCCTCCAGCGACTCGCCCGCCTCCACAAAGCCTGCAACCAGGCTGTAGCGATTGGGAGGCCATGACGGCTGTCGCGTCAGCAGGATCTGTCCCGGCCGGTGGATCAGCACGATAATCGCGGGGCTGACCCGCGGATACTGCAGATATCCGCACGCCGTGCATCGCTTGGCGCGCTCCGATGGCGCGCGCTCGACCTCGGCGCCGCAGACCGGGCAGAAGCGCGAGGTACGATCCCAATGCACGATCTGCGAGGCGTAGCCGGCGATGGCGTACTCCGGCTCCGGTAGGATACCGAAGGCCTGCCGCAGGTCCACCAGCCGCACCCCATCGGGGATCTCGTTAGCTGTCAGGTGGCCGGCGAAGCATGGAATGCCGTCGAGGTATCCCAGCAGCGCCGGCTCGCCGGGCTGAAGGCCATAATCCAGCAGTATTTCCGTGCTGGGTACGCGGGGCCGGTCGCTCGCCTCGACAAGCGCCAGCTTGTCCTCGGCAAACGCAAACCAGAGCCCTCCAGCTGTAGGCGCCGCGCCGTGGTCGACGCTTCGTACGAATCGTGCACGTTCCAACATTCTCACTCCCTATCCCGACCGCTCCATTGTACGCGACGTGCGTGACGGCGCCGACGAGAATCGTAGTTGTCGGAGGCGCCGGACCGTAGTACAATCGCCCCTGTGTCCCGGCGTCCTGCGATTTCCAGCTGTAACGTGAGAGAACCTCGCGCCGAGTAGTGCCGTGCCCGCACTACTCCTTCAGCG
>JBBSGA010000245.1:0-9521 GCA_038254585.1 Chloroflexales bacterium
ACTTCGACCGCGAATATCGGCGCCCCGTCGAGGAACTCGCCGCCTTTGAGCTGCCCGGTATAGAATGCCGCGTCGGGGCTGAACGAGCGGCGGCGCGGCAGATTGACGACGAAGCCGACGTTGTCCGGAAAGGCATAGCCCACTCGCGTACGACGCTCGTAATCGTCGAGACTGCGATAGATCTTCCCCCCTGCACGACCGGGGACGCCTCCCGTGGGTGACATCAGTACGAGCTCTCCTTCGACCAGCTCCGCTTTGCGGTTGTCCGGCACATGGTACAAATCTTCAAGGGTTGCTTCGGTCTTTATGCTCATAACATGGCCTCGCTCACGCGCTCTGCTCTTGCCCCCGTATCATAATCGACCCACTCAAGCCCGCCTCATACCGCCCTCGGCGTGTGTGCCTCCTCCCAGCCCCCACTCTTCCACGAGCGCTCGAACGCGGCCTGCACCTGCGCTACGGCCAATGCCTCGCGGAAGCCCGGCTGGCCCTGCGCGCCGGTAGCGACCGACTTCAGGAATTGGTAGGCCTCGACGACCTTCAGGTCGCCATAGCCCAGGCCCGTCCCCGGCGCCGGGTTGAAGAGGCCGTGGAAGGGATGCTCGGGGGCCGTTACGATACGCGTGTATCCCTCGTGCGCGCCGGTCCCGTCGGGCAGGTAGAGCGCCAGCTCGTTCATGCGCTCGAAGTCCCAGCTCAGTGCTCCGCACGTCCCGTGCACCTCGAAGGCCATCTGGCACTTGGGCCCGACGATCGCGCGGCAGGCCTCGAAGGTTCCCTGGGCGCCGCTGGCGAAGCGCACCAGGGCGCCGGCGTAGTCCTCGTTGGTCACCTCGCCCTGCGGCCCGCCTTCGCCGACCGTGAAATGCGTCCCGGCGCCGGGGGTCGCCTCCGGACGCCGCTTGATAAAGGTCTCCTGGTTCGCGACCAGCCGGTCGACCGGGCCGGCCAGCATGTGCGCCATGTCGACGACGTGCGACATCAGGTCGCCCAGTGTGCCGAGGCCCGCCAGCTCGCGCTGGAAGCGCCATGAGAGCACTGAGCTCGGATTGCTGCCGTACATCGAGAAGAACCGGCCGCGATAGTGCGTGAGCGTGCCGAGCCGGCCCTCCGCGATCAGCTGCCGGGCGTACTGCACGAGCGGTGCCCAGCGATAGTTGAAGCCGACGCCGGTGATCACGCCGGCCTGCCGCGCAGCCGCCGCGATCGCCGCCGTCTCCTCCGGGCCGCGGCCCACCGGCTTCTCGCAGAAGATGTGCTTGCCCGCGGCCGCCGCTGCCTGCGCGATCTCGAGGTGCAGGTAGTTGGGCGCGGCGATTGTAACGACCTCCACCGCCGGGTCGGCGATCACCTCGCGCCAGTCTCCCGTCGTACGCTCGAAGCCAAAGCGCTGCTGGGCGCGCCGCGCCCGCGACTCGACGTCGTCGGCGCAGACGATCAGCCGCGGCTCAAACCCCGCCTCGACCCCCAGCTCCTTGATCGCCCGGTACGAGTGGCTATGCGTCTCGCCCATCCAGCCCATGCCGATCACCCCGATACCGATTGCCCGGCTCATCTGGCCTGCTCCTTCATCTCCAACGCGGATGGAAGCGATCCGCTTATTCTGCCCGCTACAATACGGCACATACACTTCACGGCTGCTGCGCCGATCTACGACGCCGCCCTGCAAACCAGGCGCCACATCCATTTCGAGGAAGATCGTTGACACCACATAGTAGAATATCTGTGAAGGGATCTTCCGGTCTCCCAGACGCATAGCCCCTTCACGCTGCCCCGGGTACCAAGTGCATATCTTCGTTGATTGGAGTGGCATATGGTCTCCACACAGCTACCCCTTGCAGCAGGCCCCGGCACCAACCAACGTGAGTACTTCGGCGAGTATGTTCGAGCACACCGTTTCGGCCGTACCGAGATGGTAGACCAAATCGAGAACGAACTCGTCAACCGCCGCAAGGAGCGCCGCGGTTCTCACGTCGTCGTAGTCCATGCACCATACCCGGAAGAGATCAACGCAGCACAGGGTGCACGGAACGCAGGGCAGGGTTACGGAAAGTCAGATCTGCTGCAGCTCGCCGCAGCTCGTCTCGACAAACCGGACTGTCATGTCTCCGCGTTCCTGAATAATCATGACAGGCTAGGTGATGGGAAAGACTTCTTCAAGGGCCGTTTCATCGACGAGCTTGCCAAACAGAATCGGAAGCTCATGCGGCCTAGGCGGTGGAGCCTAGCGGCTCTCCGCGTGAGAGCTTCTCTGCTGCGTGATCGCCTCAGCTTGCTTGTCTACAAGGCAATGCCAGCATTCTTCTCCGTCGTGGCATACGTGATTGGATGGGTGGGTCTCAAATTCATCGAGCTCTTGGATCCGAAGAACGAGTCTGCACTCACGAACGTTACGAAATGGTTTGCACGCTATCAGGGACCGCTCTTAGGAGTAGCTCTGATACTATTATGCACGTGGCTCTTATATGCTTGGGGCGCCATTAAGGCTGATGACAAGGCACTGGCTCAATGGGACGGTGCTGACCAACGTCGCACCGAATCTGGGCGCATAGAGGAGCTACGAACGAAATTCGCCGACAATCCAGAGCAAATTCTCACGCACTTCGCCGGAGGTGGCCAAACCTGGGTCGTGATTATCGACGATGTCGATCTCCTGGACGGCGAAAGCTTCCAACCGCTCCGGAACCTCCACGAAAGCGCGAAACAGTCGGACGAATGGTCGCTGCTCTTGATTCTCGGCTACAACCCGCAGAACCCAACGCTCGACCAGCCTCCCAAACGCGTCATCCGGAAAACGCTCGACGCGACAGACGCCCGCGGGCAGAACTGGACTCTGATTCCGCTCAGCGCTCCGAGCACGGAAGAATTACGCACGTGGCTGTGGGGTTTCTACGGCTGTAGCGAAGCGGCGGATCTCGTCGAGGTCCTTGAGCAGTCCTTTGAAGAAGCGAAAGGCAACGCGGGTCTCGTCCTCTCCTTTCTGATCGACGAGGACCGGAAGTTGAGCACGAAGGAACAGGTCGCTCAGGTCGACGTCGAGGCAATTAAGCAAAGGTTTAAAGACTACCTCAGGCGCGACCGACGCATCGCCGAGGATATCATTGCCTCGATCAAGATCCAACCCTCGGCCGATGAATGCATTCGGTTGCTCCGATATATCCTTGCCTTCAAACGGGATGACGTTCGGATCTCGCACCTAACAACCGTGATGGGCAAAAGCTACGAGCAAATTGCAGGCGTGGCCGACGTGCTGATCGAGCAGGAAAGGCTCCTTCAGCAGACGACCAAGGATGGGGATCCGGCCTACGAGTTCCGCAACCCCGCCTTCCGCTCACTCTTGGATACGGGTTGGAAGGACTGGCGCGCTGATGCCGCCCGCTATTACACCGAGGTTTTCAGGAAGCTCTCCAAAATCCCGTCCGCGTTTGAGGATCCGCGGCTTGCGCTCGAAGCCGAGCCATCGCAGCTCGCGATCGACGTCCTCTATCGCGAGGGCGAGTACTACTACAAATACTTTGGCGCCTCGGGCAAATACTCAGGGGCAGCCGACGCGGGTTTTGCGCTCACCTTCTACGGCCGCGAGCGAGGTGGCGCGCTCGGGAAGTGGATCGACTTGTGCGAACGTGTCCTCAAGGATCAAGACTATGCCAAACTCTGGGACTATATCGAGTGGAAGAGTGAGGCGCGCATTAATCCCTATCGCCGCTGGACCCAGCAAATATACCCGGCACGCAGCTTCGCGCCGGACCTCGTGCTCACAGCGGGCCGTCTCTATTGGATGAATGGCCAGTGGAAGGAGGCCGAGCGCCTCTGGACCAAGGATTGGCCCAAGGTGTATAACCAACTCCCTCCATTGGACCCGGCCGCTCAGGTGGGTAATCTCCAAAAGCGCGTCGACAAGGCGCACGTCGATATCCAGGCGGCACTGGCCGAGATGTACTATCATGTTGCGCAGCCCGGCCACTGGGATACGGCGTACGAATTGTGTTCTGAGATCAGCCGAGACTCCCCAGTGGCCGGCCTGATCTTGGAGTTGATCCGCCATTACCGGGAGACCGGCCTCGGAAACAGCCTCGCGCCGTACCGCTTTCTGCGCCAGGATGTCACCCTAGACGGCTTGCACAGTGCGGCCGCGGCCTACGCCGAGGTCGATGTCGAGCGCCTGCGGCCGCTACATCTCATCGCCGAGGCCGTGTGGCAGATGCTGCCCCTGGCCGGGGAGCTGCCACGCGAGATTAACCTGACGCAGGTCGAGCCGCCCCACATGGACGACGAGGTCAACGCTATCTTCGCGCGGTTCGAGCGTGCCCTCGCAGCTGAACAGCAAGCACTCGAGCGTATCCTCGGTTTTCGAAAAGGACAAAAACGAAAGGTGCTCCCGGGTGAGCGCGCGCGGGAAGGCGACCTCCTCTTGTGGGAAGGTCTCCTCCTGTTTTTGCGTGCGCGTCAATTCAGCGTCAAAGCTTGGCAGATCTGCGCTTCGCCCAACCAGCTCTTCCGACGGCAGCTCGCCGCTGAAGCACATCAGCGTTTCCAGACAAGCTGCGCGATCGCCCATCAGATCGACGATTTCTATCGTGCGGCGCTCTTCGATACACAAACAAGTGCTCCCTTCGCGAGTCTCATGGCCGAGCTGAAGCAACTCGAGGGAACTCTGGCGCTGAGCGAGCAAGATGTTCCGATCCGCGGCAGAAAAGCGCGCACGGTTGCAGAGCAGAGCTACGCGCTCGGCTGGCACGGCCTCGTCGACGAAGCGCTCAGCCGTCTGCACGGCGCCGAGGCGATCTATCGCCGGCTAGGAAATCAGCAAGGCTTCGCGGCGGTCGCATTTGCACGCGGCGTCGTCTTGAACCAATTTTCCGAAGAGAAGGAGTCGCGAGAGTCGCCTGAATGGCTAGACGAATTCGAGCGCTTTTGGCATCGCTCGAATGGGGAGCTTGGGTACCATGTGGAGGCGCCGCGGGCACACATCATGACCGCTCGCTGGGCCGAAAAGCATGACCTCCCACGTGCGGTGCACGCGTATCAATCGGCCGACACCTGGCTTAGCCCCGAGCATCTCAGTCTCCCCAAGGCTTTCAGCGGCGAAGTAAACTTTCAAATTGGCCAGCTGATCGGCAACGCGCTCGAAACACCTTTTGGCGAAGCGGATGTTCTGGAAGCCTTCAAGAAGGCGGAGCAAATGCTCGCGGGCCTTAGCAGTGCTCCGCCCTACATTGGTTCCGGTGAGCTGCTGGGACGGCGCCTCGTTATTCATTGGTGGTTTGCGGAAATGCATGTGCGCGGGGCGGCGGATGAGCTCGATCCGGTGCGGCGCGAGACAATTCTGGATCAGGCAATCGATGAGTGCGCATGGATTAAGCGGCGCGCACGAGGACACGCGGCACATGCGACCGTCGAGAACCAAGCGCGGCTTGTGCTAGGCCGCGTCCTGAGCGTGCGTGGCCAGATGCAGCAGGCCATCGAGGAGCTTGAAACGGCACTGCGCTATTTTACAGATCAGGAACAGCAGATTAATCGTCTCCAGGTGCTCACGGCACTCGTTACGCTGGCATTTATGCCGCGAGTGAAGGACCAGCGATGGGAGGAGTTCGTCAAGCGCTGTATCGAGCATCACCTGCCGGCGTTGGAGAAGGTCGCCACAGAAGCTCGTGCCGACCGCTCCAGGCTTGATCCGGTAGGGAGCCTCGCGTTATACCAGGCGGGCACACTCTTAGGCCGCCTGTTCGCCCACTCGGACCCGGATAAGGCGCTCGACTGGTTCAAGGCGATGTTCGATCTGCTTGTCGAGCGCGGGCTGTTCGGCAGGGCAATTCTGCTGGATGAATACATTCGGCCGCTGTATGAGAAAAAGAAAGATACGGTGGGCCTGGAACAGCACAAGCAAGCGATCCTCAACGCAGCCCAATGGCTCGACGCCGAACGTGAGCGGATCCACGCCGAGGTCGGCGCAATCGTGCTGCGCTACAGCCAACGTCGTGTCGTCCCGTCACGTGCGTCGGCACGCAAGGAAGAAAACTTAGAGCGTGCGCTCAAGGCCCTTCATGGGTCGGAGCCTCAACCTGAAGAGGCGATAGCGCTGTTGGAAGGCGCTGGTATGCTGATGGAGCTCGACGCTCCCGAACCTATAGATCTCGACATCCTCCGTCAGTTGCGGATCGCATATTACCGGATGGGTGATACGGCCAAGGCGACCGCCGCGACGAGTGGCCTTGAGTCGGCTGAGAGTACGATGCAAGGCCGTGATTTTCTTGCCCTCGCGCGGTACTACGAGAGAACTGGTGGTGATGCTGAGTGGGCGCTGCGAATTGCCGCGGCAGCTAGGCCATCCAACAAGTATGCGCTTGAGGCACAGAAGGAGTTAAACAGAAGGCAAAAGAAGCCCGTCGAGGTACCGGAACTCGTGAGCAGGAACTGAATCGGGTCAAGCCACCGGAGCAGATGCGCGGGATGTTTTCGGCTGATCTCATGCGCCGCGGCGAAGCCACGCACGTGCCGCCCAATGGATTCCCACGGGCCGGATCTGCTCCCTCCTTTTATGCTTGACCTAAACCGGAAACTGTGACGCAGTACGTCGCTTCCCCGGCGCGTAACCTGCCTATTGGCACGATAGTTGCTCCGGCGTGCCTTTTATCCAGCCGGGGGGCGGGTCGCGTGGGGTTGGAGTAGGGGTTGCGCGCACCCATGCTCCACGCCGCGCAAAGGGCGTCCAAACGGACGCACGCGTCCTCGGCGGGCAGGATCCTGTACGCAGCGTTCTCAGTGGAAGGAGAAGTCTGTTATGACCCAGACACCGAAGCCCGGTGGCGACGACGCGACTGGCTCGACATCGGAACGCCAGTTCGAGACGGTTGAGCTACCGAAGACTGTGCCGATCGTACCCAGCGGGACCGCACCCGACCAGGTCTTAAGCCACGCGGGGCCGGCGGGCAGCTCGTCGAGCAGCCCCGCGGTAGGCGCGATCACACCTAGCGGTGGCGCCGGCCAGGCCCAGGACAAGGCGGCACAGGTCGTCGATCAGGTCCAGGAGAAGGCCGGACAAGCCGCCGATCAGGTCCAGGAGAAGGCCGGGCAGGTCGTCGACCAAGCCAAGCAAACAGTCACGTCGCAGGTCGCCACCCGCAAGGATACCGCCGCCCAGACCTTGATGACTGTCGCGAATGCGATCCGCCAGACCGGCCAAAACCTCCGCGGGCACGAGGAGAACGCGGTTGCCGGCTATGCCGACACGGCCGCCGAAAGAGTGGAAAACCTGTCCCACTATCTGCAGAATCGGGACGTCAATCAGCTCGTGGGCGAGGTCGAGCGCTATGCTCGGCGCAATCCGGCGCTCTTCCTCGGGGGCGCCTTTGCGCTTGGCCTGCTCGGCGCGCGCTTCCTCAAGAGCTCGAGCCAGCCCGACTACGACGAGACAGAGCGCGACTACGGCCGCTACCGGATGTCGGGCTCGCGCGTCCCCAATCGTTACCAGCCGACACCCTCCCGCGCCAGCTTCCAAAGCAGCGCCGGCAGCCAGGGCAGATATGGCTCGACCGGCGGCTACCTGGCGGACGACCGTCGCGGCTACGGGACGAGCACGAGCACGGACTATAGCGCGACGCGCGAGCGCGGCGTGTCCGACACCACCGCCGGATCGGGCGCCACGTGGCGTGAGCAGGCCGGCTCGTCCAGCTCGACGTCGGGCGAGCAGTTCTCGGCGCGGACGGAGGAGCGGTGATGCAGCAGAGGAACGAAGAGCCTTCGCTTGGCGAACTCTTTGCCTCGCTCGCACGTGATACCAGCACCTTAGTGCGCCAGGAGGTGGAGCTCGCCAAGACCGAGATGACCGACAAGGTCACCGGACTTGTGAAACATGCCGGGATGCTCGGAGCAGGCGGCGTCGTCGCCTATGCCGGCTTCCTGGCAGTGATTGCCGGGGTGATCCTGCTGCTGGGAAGAGTTATTCCCATGTGGCTCTCAGCCCTCATCATCGGAATCGTGGTCGTCGGTATCGGCTACCTTCTCATCCAGCGCGGGCTGGCCGCTCTCAAGCGCGCGGACCTGACACCCCGCCAGACCATCGCTACGATCAAGGAGGATACGGAATGGGTGAAAGATCAGGTCCAGTAGGCTGGGATGACCAGCCTACCCCGCGGGACGCCGCCGCCGCGGATAACCTGCTGATCGGGGCGAATGACGTTCCCGTCCGCGACGCGTCCGACGACACCGGCGCCACGGACGACACGGACGAGATTCGCTCCGACATCGAGCAGACCCGCTCGCAGATGAGCACCACGATCGACGCGATCACCGAGCGCCTCAGTCCCGACCACCTCAAGGATCAGGTCAAGGAGCAGGTGGCCGAGTCGGTCCAGGACGTGAAGGACACGGTTCGCGAAGCGACAATCGGAAAGGCTGAAGATATGGTACGTAGTGCAGGCGAGACGGTCAGCGATGCGCGCTACACCGTGATGGAAACGATCAAGCAAAATCCGATTCCGGCGGCGCTGGCCGGCCTCGGCCTCGGCTGGCTGTGGATGAACCGGCGTAGCGCCCCGTCCCGCGACTACCCGCGCTCCGGTGGCCGCGCCCGCTACTATGACTACGATGCCGATGCCGGCTCCGGCGGCCGGGCCTACGTGGGGAGCGACGCGCGCTATGGCGGCCGGCGCTACGCCGAGGACGCGCGCGCCGGCGGCCGGGCCGACTATGGCGCGCGCGACTACGGCTACCAGGGCCGGAGCACCGTCGATCGCATGAGCGACACCGCGGGAAGCATGGCCGGCCAGGCGCGGGATACTGCCGGCAACCTCGCCAGCCAGGCCGCGGATACCGTCAGCAGTATCGCAGGCCAGGCGCAGGATACCGTCAGCAATGTCGCCAGCCAAGCGCAGGACACCGTCAGCAATGTCGCCAGCCAGGCGCAGGACACCGCGGGAGAGCTCTACGGCCAGGCGCAATACCAGGCGCAGCGCCTCGAAGATCGCTTCGAGCGCATGTTGCATGAAAGCCCGCTCGCCGTCGGCGCGATCAGTATCGCGCTCGGCGCCGCCGTCGGACTCGCCGTGCCCCAGACGCGCAAGGAAGACGAGCTGATGGGCGAGGCCCGCGATCAGCTCATCGACAAGGCCCAGTCGGTCGCCTCCGACACAATGGACAAGGTCCAGCAGGTTGCAGGCCAGGTCACGGAGCAGGCTACGACCACCGCCAAGCAAGCGGCTCAGCAGCAGGGTCTGACGTCGCAGGCAGGTGGCGGTGGCCAGAGCCAGTAACCGATAAAGGAGAGACCCTCACCCCCTACCCCCTCTCCCGCCGCGGCAGGCGAGGGGGAAAGCGACGCCACGGACCGGCAGTGGCAGGCGGGGAAAGCGGTTCCCCTCTCCCGTCGTAGCGAGAGAGGGGATAGGAGTGAGGGCCTTTACTCGATACCAACGGGAAAGAGCAGCATAGCAGCGGGCGGGGGGGGGTTGCCCCCCCCCCCCGGCTTGTAAATACCCCCCACGCAGCCCCCTGGGTTGGGGGCCGCCCCCCCGGCCCCCGCC
>JBBSGA010000246.1:0-9495 GCA_038254585.1 Chloroflexales bacterium
AAGAGCAGCCGCCCGGCGGCGTCTCAGAGATGGAGCAGCCCGATGGATCATCTTGAGATCTGGGAGACGATCACCGATGCCGTTCGCGAGGTGCTCGACGACGGAAGCTATCTCCTGGGTGAGCGCGAGCTCGTCGAGCGCGCGGACGCACTCCTTCGCGATATGCCCGCTGTCGGCGGCACACAGCCCACGGCGGCGCTGCTGCTTCGGCGCTACCGCGGCGCGCTGCAAAAGGAGCTCTGCAGCGGACGCGAGCCCCGCCCATTACCCGACGACCCGCAGGACGAGCTGCGCGAGCTGACCCGTGCCGTCATGGTCGGCGTCGCTGCGAACGAAGGCTTCTCGGTCGACACCGCGGTGCTGCTCGCGCTCGTCATCCGCGCGGGAGGACTGGATCGGTTCTGCGAGGTGCCGGCGGCCGCTCCCAGCTAGTGTTCGGCTGGGATAACGGCCTGGGGCGGGGTTTTCTTGGACACTACCCCGCCGCGCGCTGTGCCGGCCCGTTTATTTCGACGGCGCCGGCACTGCAGTTGCCTGCGGAGCTGCCGGGCCTGCCGGCGAGTTGACCAGCCCGCTCACGTCCACCAGCGGCGTTGCCCCGCCACCGCTGAAGACCGGGAGCTTGCCATCCCACCGCTGCAGCTGCGAGTAGCGGATCAGGTCCGGCGTCAGGCTGGCCGACAGCTGCTTGTTGGCCTGGGCCTGCGCCTCGGCCTGGACCTTGGTGGCATTGGCCTGGCCCTGCGCGCGGGCTATCACCGCATTCGCCTCGCCTTCCGCCTGGATCTTGTCCTGCTGGGCCTTGACCTGCGCTTGCTGCAGGGAAAATTGCTGCTGCTCAGCTGCCTGCTGCGCGGCGATCTTCTGATCGAGCGCCTTCTGGAGGTTGTCGGGCAGGTGCCAGGCGCGCAGGTTCAGCGACTCGAAGTTGATGTCCTTCGCCCCGAACCGTTGCCTGACGATCTCTGAGACCTTGCCGACGTACTCAGGCCGCTTAGCTCCGTACATCTCTTCCCAGCCGTACTGCGAGGCGACATCCACCAGAGCCGAGCGCGTCACCTGCCGGACCAGGTTGTCTTCGATTTTGTCGATCGGCGCACCCGCCCAGATCGTGTACATTTCCGCCGCCTTCTTGCGCTCGACCGAGTACTGCACGCTGACGTCGGCGTTCATCGTCTGTCCCTCTCGGGAGCCGACCTTGACGCTGTCATCGCCCGTCACCTTGCCTTCCTGGTTCTGCTGTACCATCACCAGGGTTTGCAGGCTCACCGGGTACTTTGTGATCGATTCCGTGAAGGGGTTGATGAATGCCCAGCCGGGCTCGGCCGTGTTCGTCACTTGGTGGCTCGCCTTATCGAAGACGATTCCAACATATCCCGGCTCGATCGTCCGCCAGGACATGAAGATCAACAGTAGCACCACCAGCGCGACCAGCGCGGCGGCACTCAGGGAAAAGATACCTACCAGACCCCGGCTCGTAGGCAGCTTTCTAGCGTTCGTCATAGTGATCGTGCTTCCTTTCGACGTAGTCGGCGTCGATTGACTCGTTGAAATAGTTGGCCAGCAGCCGAAGGATGATCGGGATGACGCGTACCGCGACCATGAAGACCAGTACCATCGCGATAAGCCCGACCGCCAGCTCGGCGATTGTGGGACTCATGTGAGCCTCCTTGGGAAACCATTGCGCGATTCCCATCATACACTACGGACCAAGTACCCGGCCGGTTGCACACGATCTGATTCTCCCGGTTGCCTCGCATTTTGCGGAGCTTGTGCGGACGGACCGGGCACGAAGAACCGGGCAGCCGACGCAGCCCGGTTTTTCTCTATGCCATCGCGATGGCGCCGGTGGCCAGTCAACCGTTACGCCAGACTGCCGGTACCCGCTGCGGCTTCGGCAGCCGCCCGCTCCGTCCTCCGAGCGATCTCAGTCCCAGACTCTGGCGCCGGCTAGATGCCGCGATTGGCGCCCGTCGCTGTACTGGCATCTCATGACCGTAACCGAGCGCATGCATGATCTCGGATAGGCTCTGCGGTGCCTCCTCGCGAAGCTCCAGGCCACGCGGCCCTTCCTCGATCACGATCCGCCGCATCTCCGGATTCAGACAATGGTGCGCCCCGCCCCGCCCCGCCAGCATCTGCTGGTAGGCGCCTACCCCGAAGACACCCACGGTCAGGTCACCCTCTGCCGCCGGCAGCACTAGCGGCTCCGAGCCTGGACGCGGGTAGGCGTCGTCCGAGTCACACGTCCGCCTACCGCCGAGCCGCACCTCCTGAGCCGGCCGGTCCCAGCCGTCGAGCGGGAGGACGATGAACTGCTGGTCGTCGACGATCACCGAGTCCGGCGCGGAGACCATCAACGAGCCGTTGATCAGGTACCACGGTGCATCGCCGTTCCGTCCCCGTTTGGTCTGACCCACGTCGAACAGGTACATGCTGTGCGATGCGACCGTGTAGCGGCCGAACTCGCCTACAACCTGGGGCATGGGTACGTCATAGCGTGTACAGACGTCCTTGATCGTCGTGAAGAGTCGTTCGAAGAAGCGCCCGTAGTCAAAGCTAAAATCGAGCGAATAGGCCGCCGTGGGCATGCCGCCGCCGAAGTTGAAGAATCTTAGAGTTGGCACCTCGCGCCGCAGCTCGCAGTAGGCGTGCGTGGCCTCCGTCAGCCGCTCGATCCAACCGGCTTCGTCTTCGATCTGCGAGCCGACCATCGCATGGTAGAGCACCAGGTCGTGCCGCGTCCGCCGGATCGTCGCTACGACCTCGGCGATCTCTTCCGGCAGCAGTCCGAAGCGATCGGCGCCTGCGCAGCGTGCAAATTGTCGCGCCCTTACGCCGAAGTGCATCGGTGCCGGGCAGGCGCGCAGTGTCTCCCACTCGTCTAGATCGTCCAACACCGAGACGACCGGCTCGTGGCCGAGCAGCCGCAGGCGCACGATAGCCTGTGTGTAAGACTCCTCCTTGGAACCGTTACAGAAAACCCATCGGTCGCGTGGCAGCGTCCCGTTCTGCCATAGGCGGGTCGCGATCTGCACATCGGCCGCGGCCGACGTTTCATAATGTGCTCCGGCCCGTAGCGCCGTTCGCACAACCTCTTCGGCGAAGTTCGCCTTGGTCGCGTAGGCGTAGAGCAGCGGCTGCTCGTAGCTCGTCTTTGCTTGTGCCATGCGCGCAACCTCCACCATCCGGTGGACTTCACGCGTAATGAGCGGACAGTATGCGACTTCCAGTGGCGCCCCATAGCGCTCCACCAGAGCTAGGAGGTCAACCCGATCCGCCAGCATCAGCCGTCCATCGCGGCGGCTGACGAAGTCATTGATTGGGCCCTCGCCCGTCACCCCATAACGGGCCCCAAGGTACTCCCCATACGTCTGCTCGGTCAACTATTGATCCCCCCTTATGCCCCGTAGCGAGGCGCAAAAAAACCGACTGGTCCGCACGCAGCGCTCCAGCCGATCCAATCTGGCTTTGGGCATAAAAAGCCCCCGCTACCTACCGGTACGGGGTATGTGTCAGCTTATTGGCCGCGCACGCTTACGTAGTGCAGCAGACGAAAGCCTCCCCGGGCAGGCAAACCAGCAGGACGCGGCGGTTCACGCGGCGTGTACTTGTCGAGAAAACGTCCATATATCCTGCAAGAATGCCCGAGCGGCAATGCCCAGCTCGTCTCTCTGCTTTCGAGCTGGTTGGAGGCCGAACCTCCACACTTGCTACAGTCCCTCCAAAATGTGGAGGATCAGCGCGCCGAACGGGTACCGAATCAATCGTAACATCTCTGTCACAGCCTAGTATTGTAACAAATGTGAGTTGAAAGTCAAGCTCCTTGACCTGAAAAGTAGCGGTTGCGGGCGTCGAGGCCACCTTCCGGTCCGCGCCAGATCCGTTTCCCGAACGCCGAAAGGGCGAGCTGAACTGCCAGAAGTCCGGTCCTGTTCTGCGTGTCCAGAATCGGGTTGACCTCTACCAGTTCGATGCCCAGGAACTTGCCGGTATCGGCCACCAGCTCGACCGCGAGATGCGCTTCGCGAAAAGTCAATCCACCTGGAACAGGCGTGCCGACGCCTGGCGCGAAGACCGGATCGACCGCGTCGAGGTCCACGCTCAGGAAGATGCCGTCCGTTCCGCGCGTCGCGACCGCGATCGCCCGTCGCATCGCCTCGCACATTCCCAGGCGGTCGACTGCTTCCATCGAGAAGACGGCGACCCCTGCTCGCTCCAGGAGCGTCCGTTCGTCGACGTCCAGGTCGCGCGCTCCGACGATAGCGATATTTGACGGCGCGACCTTCGCACCCACCGGCTCGGTTCCTTTGAGCGTCACTAGTCGCTCGTCGCCCAGCCCCGCTATCGCGGCGAGCGGCATGCCGTGAATGTTGCCCGATGGCGTCGTCTCCCAGGTGTTGAAGTCGCCGTGTGCGTCGAGCCAGATCAGCCCCAGCCTCCGCCCCCGGGCCGCTCCCATGACTGAGCCGAGCGCGAGGCTGTGGTCGCCGCCAAGGGTAAGCGGCACATGGCCCGCGCCGATGCTCCGTGCGACGATGTCCGCCAGCCGCTGGGCAACCGCCACGATCGGCTCCAGATATTTCAGACAGGGATCGCCAGGCGGGCAGGTTTCTGCGACCGGCACCTCGACATTTCCGAGATCATGCACGATATGGTGAAGCGATTCGAGCCCGAGCCGCAACCCCGCATAGCGGATCGCGCTAGGGCCCATATCCACGCCGCGCCTGCCGGCGCCAAAATCGAGCGGAACGCCAATCAGATCGATTTCCATGTTTCACCTGTCTTGCGTGCCTATCGATCGTTGCCGGGAGCGGGCTATAAGCGCGAGGCTCGCAGTGAGAAGAGTAACGCCCGCTCCCGCGGCCCACCAGAAGCCGTACGCGGCATCCACCAGCGTGAACTGAATGGCGTTGAGCACGAAGAGGAGCACCGGGAGCCGGACCACCCGCGACGGCAGGGAGCAGCCGCGCAGCGCTAGCCGCAGCACCAGGACTAGCCCGAGCGCCGTACAGCCCCACGCGATAAAGTTCGCGGTCGGCACCCCATAATATGGTCCGGTCTCAATCCATCGCCAGTAGCCCCCTACGCGCGCCGCCACGGGCTCGATCAGGAGATCGAGCAGCAGCGCCAGGAGGCCGGCGAGCGGCACCACCGCCGCGCCGCGCGTCATCGCTGCGGCAACTGCTAGAGAGCTTGGCACGACCAGGAGCCAAGCGAACGGGATCGCCAGCGGTACGGCACCGCCGAGCTGCAGACCCAGGGTCGACGTGTATGCATATCTGCCGAAGGGTACGCCGGTCCGCACTCCCACGAGCTCTACCAAGTAAGAGAGGGCCAGAATGATACCCGCGGCGGCGACTCCGTGCCTTCCGCCGACGCCGGCCAGCCACAGACCCATGATCGTTCCCTGCAGGATCAGCAGAAAGCCGCCCATCCCGCGCCCCCACGCCGGCACGAGGCCGAGCATGAGCATTGGAACCGACCAGACGTAGATGAAGAGGTAGATCCCGAGGAGCCCGCGAAGCACGAGAGGCAGCTCGCTTTGCCGGAGATACACGCCCAGCTGTCTTTTCGTGCGTCCGAGCATCAGCCCGCCGGTAGATCCGCGCGTTGCTTTGTGCGTGCCTCACGAACGTCGTAAGCTCGCCCAACGCCGGTGTTGGACATACAACGCCCCACATTAAGCTTAAAGGGTTTCGATCAGCCGGGCCAGCAGCGCTGCGCGGCGCGGGAATCCGTCGACGACGATATGCTCATGTACGGCATGGGCGCCATCGCCAAGTGGCCCCAGTCCGTCCAGCGTCGGCACCCCAAGCGCAGCTGTGAAGTTGCCGTCCGAGCCGCCACCCGACGCGGCCTCCTCGACCTCGAAGCCGATCTCGCGTGCGCAGTCCCGCGCCCGGCCGAAGAGCGCGGCGATAGCCGCCGTGCGCTCCATCGGCGGGTTGCGGAGACCGCCGCTGTAGCGTACCGTGACATCCGGAGTTACGGCTCCACGCTCGCCCAGCAGTCGAGCGATACGATTGGCCTCGCCGGCCGTTCGAACTCGCACGTCGATCCCGGCCTTTGCAGCCGCCGGGACGACATTGAACGCCGTACCGCCCTCGGCCATGCCGACATTCACCGTTGTGCCCAGATCTGGGGCGTTTAGCCCTGCGAGCCAGAGCATCTGGTGCGCAAGCTCGATCAGCGCCGAGCGGCCCTCCTCGGGTGCTACCCCCGCGTGTGCTGCCCGGCCGGCTACCTCGAGCTCGAAGACCGCCACGCCTTTCCGCGCCGTCTTCAGCGCCCCGGCCGGCGTGGCCGGCTCCAGCACCAGGACGGCCGCGGCCTCGCGTGCCAGCTGCTCGATGTACGGGCGCGATACCGGGCTCCCGACCTCTTCGTCGTCGGTCTGGAGAATCCAGATTGGCCGGCGCGGTGCCCGGCCGAGCGCCTGGAGCGCTTCGATCGCCACGCACATCGACAGCAGTCCGCCCTTCATGTCGTATACGCCCGGCCCGAAGAGCTTGCCCTCGCGCGTCTCGACCGGCTGCGCGGCTAGGGTGCCGCGAGGGTAGACTGTATCCCCATGCCCGATCAGCAGCACCGGCGCGCCCTCGCCGGCCTGCCAGCGCCCCCACTGGCGCGCGCCGCCGGGTCCCAGCGCCTCGACCGCCAACCCGAGCTCGCGCAGCCGCTCGTGGAACAGCCCCGCGAAGGCCTGTAGCCCGTCCCGGTCGCCGGTGCACGACTCGACGCTGGCCCAGCTTGCGAGCTCGAGCATGTACCGGTCGATATGTTGCTGGATATACTTGAGAATGTCCTGACCCATCGGCAGTTGTTGCACTCCTTGAGCCTACTATAGCATGGCTTCCCGCTGCTAGGCCACGCCTACTCCGGGCATGGACCGTGTGGTATCCTTCCACATAGGAGGACTAGCTTGGGCGGCACCACCTTTGATTGGCGCTGGATTATCGTCATCTTTGTTGTACTGATCTTTTTTGGTCAGTTGAGCCTCGCGCCTTCCCCCGGGCTAGGCGTGATTATCCTTGCTCTCGGCACGTACTGGGCGATCCAGGCAGGCCTGGAGCCGTGGCGTGGCCGTGGACCTCTGCTTGGAAGCAAGAAGGTGACCTACTGGCGCGGGCAGCGGATTGAGCTTGGGCCAACGCGGCGCACGCGCCCTCGCCTGCTGCCCGTTACATCGCTGCTGGTCTCGGTTCTCTACTTTGTAATGGGCGCTGGCCTGCTCTTCGCCACGCTGCGCTTGCTGCTGCGGCTCATCGCACGCTGAGCAACATCCTGCTCTATCATCCTCCGGAGGAATTATGGCCGTCTCGCTGACTGATCTTGTGGAGCGCGTACGCCGCGAGTATTTTGGCGACGCATCCTTGACGCATGCCGAGCTACGTGTACAGCAGCAGGGCACGACGGTGACGATCTCCGGTACGGTGCTCGACCGCCCTGCCGCCGAGCTTTTACTGGGGGCGCTCCACCAGCGTCTGCCGCTTGTGAACTGGCACGATGAGATGACGCCGCTGGTATCGGGTCCCGACTATAGCTGGGCGATCTCCAGGCGCCCGGTCCTCGACGTACGTGGTGAGCCTTCGAGCCGGGCGGAGCGCGTAACGCAGATTATTTTTGGAGAGCCTCTTGAGATCCTGCGGCTCTCCGGAAGCTGGGCCTTCATCCGGGCGCGTGACGGCTACCTTGGCTGGACACAGCATGAGCCGCTCCTGGCCTGTACAGCCGAGGCGGCCCGCGACTGGGGCGCGGGCGCAACCCATCTTGTGCGCCAGCCTCTCCTTGCCTGCTACGCCGACCGCAGTGGAGAGCCCCACCAGCAGGTTATGCTTTTGCCGTTCGGCGCGCGCTTGAATGTCGAGGGCTCGGATGGCCCCTACCGCCGTGTGCGGTGCCCGGAAGGGAAAGTGCGCTGGGTCCCCACGACTGGCCTGCTGCCACTTGGCGAGTTGGCACACACAGGAGTCGACGGCCTTCGTACGATCGTCAACTGGGCCCAGTCACTGGTCGGTGTGCCCTATCTGTGGGGTGGGAAGACGCCCTTCGGCTATGACTGTTCCGGGCTCGTGCAGACCTTCTACGGCATGCTCGGCGCCGATCTACGCCGCGATGCGGATCAACAGGCCGCCGAGGGTCATCCGGTGGAGTTCGACGACGTACGCTTCGGGGATCTCATCTTCCTGGACACGGATGCCGCCGAGGCCGAGCTGCATGTGCGGCGTCGCGATCTGCAGGTGACGCATGTGGTCCTTGCGCTCGACGGGCACGACTTCCTGCATGCCTCACGTCGTTACGGGGGCGTCGCGCGTGGCTCGTTCGATCCGCATTCACCCTGGTATGCCCTGACCTACCGCGAACGCTTCGTCGGCGCGCGTCGCTATCTGTAGCCGTGGAGCTCCACTATGATGTCGCCGATCTGGCGCTCCGTCATACGTTCCACATCGCCCACGGCACGAGTGATCTGCGCCGCAACGTCATTATCGCGATCGGCGATGGGCTTGGCGAGGCCGCGCCCGTTGCTTATCACCACGAGTCCGTCGACGGCGTCTCCTCCGCACTCGAGCATTGGCGTCCTGGGATCGAGCACCTCTCCGAGCCCGCGGGCCTGCACGCGCTGCTCCGGACGCTTTCCGGCAGCAATGCCGCGCGCGCGGCTGTAGACATTGCACTCCACGATGCGCTCGGCAAGCGGCTCGGCTGTTCGCTGGCCGATCTTATGGGCCTGCGCCAGCTGCCAGTACCGCCGACCTCATTCACAATCGCCATCACGACACCCGAGGAGCTCCCGGCGCGTGTCGCCGAGGCGGCTGGTTATCCCATTCTCAAAGTCAAGCTCGGAACGTCACGGGACCTCGAGACCGTGCGTACGATTCGCGAGCATGCTCCCGCGGCACGCATCAGGGTCGACGCCAATGCCGGCTGGAGCCGCGAACAGGCCCTGGCACTCATGCCTGCCCTTGCCGAGGTTGGCGTCGAGTTCGTCGAGCAGCCGCTCGCGGTCGGCGATCTCGACGGCCTCGCGGCGATCAAGCAGGCCTGCACCGGTCTACCGGTCGTCGTCGACGAGAGCGTTCGCTCGGCTGCCGACGTCGTCGCGCTGGCGCCGTACGTCGACGGCGTGAACGTCAAGTTGATGAAAACCGGGGGCATCGCAGGTGCCGTGGCGGCCATTCATACCGCCCGCAGTTGCGGGCTGCGCGTCATGCTCGGCTGCATGATCGAGACCTCGCTCGGCGTGACCGCGGCTGCCCACCTGGCGCCGCTCGCCGACTGGCTCGACCTTGACGGACCGCTGTTGATCGCCAACGATCCTTTCCGCGGTGTGACCTTCGACGGCGCCGAGCTTCGTCTGCCGGATGGTCCGGGCCTCGGGGTTGAGCGGCGGTGATGTGCACGAAAAAGCGGGCGGGCTACCGACGTCGGGTGCCCGCCCCCCGTGTTTTAGTGGCGGTTGTAATCCCTCGCTCGGACGCCGCCGCCCAACCC
>JBBSGA010000247.1:0-9478 GCA_038254585.1 Chloroflexales bacterium
ACCGGAGCTCGCCGCCGACCGTGGCCGTGTCGAGCTGCTGGCGCTGGAGATGCAGCAGCAAGAGGAACAGGTGCGCGAAGTGTCGCTCACACAGGCGCAGGCGTGGCTGGCTCCGGTGTACATGGCGCGGCTGCCCATCGACCGGGACGATGCCAACGCGCGCGTGCAGCAGTTGCTCGAATCGCTCGCGCTGCACAGCGGCTTGATCCAGCAGCGCGACGGCAGCTACAGCTTCGCGCACTACACATTTCAGGAGTACATGGCGGCGCGGGCACTAGACGGCGTAGCTCAGCGCTCCGGCGACCAGGCGGCGATCGACTTCTTACTCGAGCGCAGCGACAAGCCACGCTGGCATGAAACCCTGCTGCTGGCCGCCGGGCATTGGAGTGGGGACCCGCACACCGCTCCACGCAGCGAGCGCCTGGTGTGCGAACTGCTGGCCCGGCACACGCAGGCGGCAGACCTGCTCGCCGCCGAGGCCCTGGCCGATATCGGGCCGTCCGAGGAACTGAACCACCTACGGTGTGAAGCGGCACAGCAGCTACACAGCTTGGCTTTCGCCAACCCGCCGATCTGTCCCGATGCACCAACGCGCAACCGTGCTGCAACGTTGCTGGACCGGCTCGACGCCGACGACCGGCCCGCGCTCGATCTGCTGCATCCCGACTACTGGGCGGCGCCGATTCCGCCCGGCCCGTTCCTCATAGGCGACGACAACAGCAGGTATGACGATGAAAAACCGGCCTTCGTGTGCACCATCGCGCGGCCCTATGCGCTGGCCCGCTTCCCGGTAACGAGCCGCCAATACCTCCAGTTTCTGCAAGCGCTCCCACCCGCGGAGGCCGAGCGGTATCGCCCGGACGGCTGGCCCGGCAGCCGCTACCGCGTAGGCGAGGGCAATCATCCGGTCGTTACGATCAGTTGGCACGCCGCCAATGCCTTTGCGATATGGGTGAACGACCTGCTGCGGCGGAAGGGGCTGCTTGGACCGGGCGAGCGCGTGGCGCTGCCTTCAGAGCCCGAATGGGAGCGAGCGGCGGCCTACCCGGTGGCGCTGCCGGCAGGCGATCCCGCCGCGGGCCGGCGCACGTATCCCTGGGGCGAGTGGCCGGAAGCGGAGCAGGGCACAAATCCACAGGCGCGCGCGAATTACCTCGGTGTCGGAATCGGTGGAACCTCCGTGGCCGGTATCTTCCCCCACGGCGCGGCGGACTGCGGGGCAGAAGACCTCGCAGACAATGGGTGGGAATGGACGCGCAGCATCTATGCGCCCTATCCCTATGATCCGGCAGATGGCCGTGAGGCGCCGGATGACCCGGCAGGAAAACTCTTTACATTTCGCGCAGGCTCCTGGGGCGATCGTCCGATCACCCTGCGCGCGGCGAACCGCGACTACAACAATCCGGACAACTTCAACGACAACGTTGGGTTTCGGCTTGCCACGCACCCTGCTTGCCCGGCCAAATGCCACGCCGTACGCCACGGGGTGGTCCCGCCGAACACGAAGAAAGGTGCCAGCTTCGATCCCGGTCGTGGCCCCGGCCCGGCCAAAGAAAACTGCGCCGCGCCAGGGCCAGTAGTGCCGCACGGCGCGAAGATCAGGGCGCGGCGCAACCGGCAATTTGCCGGGCAGATGATCATCCGGCCTCGTCCTTTTGTTTCGCCGGCTCTGTGAACATCACGTCGACGAGCGCCATCTGCAGCCAGAAGACAAACGCCAGGTCCGCCACGAAGTAGAAGTTATCGACGAGGCCGTGCACAATCGCGGCCACCATCGCCGCCAGGAGGCCCGCGGCGATCCACCGCTCGTCGCAGCTTCCATTGCTGAGCACGCTATTGGCTCGACGGAAGAAACGCACGAGCAGTGCGGCGAATGCCACGAACCCAAGGAGCCCGACACGCAGAAGGATATCCAGCATCAGGTTGTGGGGATGCGAGGCGAAGCGCTCGCTGGTCGTGGCTGCCTGGGCCGAGATATAGGGGCCGGCGGCGTCATGGTTGCGCAGCCGGAAAAACTGATCGAGCCCGATGCCGAACCAGGGATGGTCGCGCAGCATCGCCAGTCCGCTTCCCCAAAGCTCCAGCCTCGCCCCTGAGGAGCCTCCAAGCGGGTTGAGCCGCTCGATGCCGCTCGCGGCGCCTACTGCGATCACGCCAAGCGCGCCGGCAGCCGCGGCCCAGAGTAATACGCGTCGCCGTAGGGCCACGCCGAGCACGACAAGCGCCGCGAACGCGCCTAACAGCGCTCCTTTCGAGAACGAGACGCCCAGCCCTGCCAGCACCACGAGTGCGAGCGCCGCGGGCAGCAGCGCTCCCTCTGAGCGTAGCTGTCCCAACCGCCGCCGAATGCCATACGGATGCAGGAATGCGCCAAGGGACGCGCCAGTGCCAAGCGCCAGCGCAGCCAGCACGGGCCAGACGCGTCCGAGGGCAAGTCCTAAATTATTCGGGTGGCAGTAGACCGAGGTTGCTCGCTCGACACCTCCGGACGCAACGACGGCCTCGCTAAAGCAGCGCTGCCCCTTGATCAGCGTTGAAAGATCGAGGCCTACCACCTGGAGCAGCGCGATCAGCGCCACGACCACGCCCGTGCCGAGCCACGTCCACAGTAAGCGGCTGCGGAATGCAGGGCTCCGGCCGTAGAGGCGCACCAGCGCATAGAAGATCAGCGGCTCGACGATCAGCCAGCGCCACTCCCGCAGCGCCGTGGCCCGCCCCGCCCTACCCGCGACGACTACGCCCAGGCTGCCGGCCAGCAGGAAGGGCAGGATCGGCCAGATCGAGCGGAGCGCCGAGAGAAATCCTGCTCGACCCTGGCGAATGGCGCCGGCAAAGCGTAGACTTCCGGCCGCCGCTACCAGCAGGACAAACTCGTGAAGTGGCAGAAAATACCCCTCTGGGCGGCTCAGCCCGAAGCGCTTATCCCACACGCCCTTGGGAGCAAGGTAGAGCGGGAGGGCCGCGACGACCGCCAGGAGCGCCAGATCGGGACGTATAAGCGCCGGCAGGATAAAGATCAGCGCGCCCAGGAGCGTGATCGGGAGCTGGGCCGAGCCTCGGTAGAAGATGGCGATCCCGACGGCCATGCAGACGATCGCGATCCGGCTGCTGCCGATCCGGCGACGGTAGAGGGCCGGAGCTCCGGTCCTTGCCATCGCTCTGCCTCCGGCAGCTCGCCCCTTCCGGGCTGCGAGCACAACCGCCCCGGCCGCAAGAGCTGCTGCCTCCGTAAGCGTGGGCCAGAGCCAGGTAGCGGCGCCCACGACAGCCATCACACCGGCGCCTGTGACGGCAGTTGCCGCCGGATTACCCGCGGCGAGCGGTCCGGTATGCGGCGCATGGAGATACTCCTCGACGACGCGGTATGCCGGCAAGGGGTTGAAGTTGAAGTCGACGATCTGGAAATAGGGTGTCGGGTCCCTGGGATTCGGGGGCTCTCCGCCCCAACGAAACATCCAGACGCACATAGCTCCGACCCACGGCCATTCTCGCCGTGCGCGCTCCATCGCGCCGGCGAGATACTGCGCCTTCTGCTCTTCGGTAACCGATCGGCCCCATTGATGATGGAGCGCCGGGGGAGCGCTGTTCCAGCCCAGCTCGCTGATCCACACCGCCTTGCCCGCGTCGCCGTTACGGATCATGATCTCGTGCAGGAGCACAACTCGGCTGACGTCCGCGCGCGTCTCGATCGGCCTCAACAAGCTGCTTCCCGGCGTGACATAGCGATGCTCGTCGGGCGGCTGTCCCAGCCCATAGAACTGCGCCGACATGATATCGAAGGCATCCCGGCCGCCGGCATCGTAGACGCCCTGAAGGTACTCGAGGTCGTTGACTGCCGTTCGGTCCGCGCCGTCGGTCGGCGATAGGGCCGGAAAGAGGATCACGCCATCCGGGTCTTGTCCCTTGATCGCGGCCCCGGCCAATTTCAGGAGTCGCACAAATTCTGCCGAATCTTGGCGGCGGTAGTTCCACTCGCCGGGAAGATTCGGCTCGTTCCAGATCTGATAGAAGCGGAGCCTACCGCGATAGCGGTGCGCTACCGCCGCGACGAAGTCGGCATAGTCCCCGAACCGATCCGGGGGACCGGTCACATTCCCGACCGCGGCCTCGGCTCTGCGAACCTCGGGCGACGCGAGCGCCGCCTTCCGCGCCCAGGCAGGCGGGCGGTCCAGGCGGACGATCATGTCCAGACCATTCGCACGCGCCTGGTCCACGATATAATCGTACTTCGTCCAGGTCGATTGACCTTTGCCTCCTGGACGGCAGTGGTCGCGAAAATCCGCCTTCGAGCAGACCTCGAGGTCTTCCCACGGAAAATCCATTCGCACGAGGTGAAAGCCCGCCTCGCGAATCATCCGGAACGTCCGGGCGACCTTGTTATCACCGCTGGCGCGTTGCTCGGGGGTAACGACCTCCTGCTCGAGCCCGACCACGTTGACCCCTCCGCGCGGCACGTCGGCCCATTTGATCGGCTGTCCCGCGGCCCCACGCGGCATGCCCCGATTAGCGGCGTTATCCCACCAGGTACTTCCGGCCAGTGCGAGCGCAGCCAGGACGAGCACGCTCATTCGCAGGCCAAGGTTGCGAAGCGCTCGAAGGCGAGGTACCGGGTAGCTACTCACGAGCGAAAAGTATAGCAGAAAGGTCTCGAGCAACAGACCGATTGCAGCGTACCGGGCCACCTACCTTGCGTACAGGCCGCGATCTCTGTACAATGCCGGCCTTGTGAGTAAATCCCACGGCTCCCGTAGCAAACGTCTATGCGCGCCATTCAGCCGTATCGCCCTCCTTGCAGCGATCTTTGGAGCCGTTCTACTCGGCAGCGTAAGCTGTCGGTCGCCGCTCGCGGCGTCGAGGCCAACGCCAACTCCGGGGCAGCCGTCCCTGACCGAGACCACGGCGGAGGCCCCGACCAGGCAACCCGCTACGGTCGCGCCATCTACGGCCGCGATCGTCCCGGAAACTGCGACCGCGGCGACTTCCGGCCGATCCGTCACGCCATCTGCGGCCGTGGAGAGGATGCCGGCTGCGACCTCTTTGGCCACCTCGTCGGCTACAACCATCCCGACGGACTCGGTCGCGACACTCGCCACGCTGGACGCACTTGACGTTCCACCCCGGAATGCCGTCGACCTGGCTCTGGAGTACGGGAAGACGACGTCGGCCCAAAGGGTGGCCAGAACTCAGCCACTTACGGATACCGTCGGGACCAAGACGACGTTCTGGGTGCTGGATAAGGCGAAGAACAGATACGTCGCCAGACCGGCGACGCTGCAACTGGTCCTTGATCACGTCTTGATGTACGTCCAGGACGGAATCCGGTTCGACCCCTCGGCGCTGACAAGCTCAGCGCATGAGTTCAACGACAAGATCTATGTTCGTGACCGAGAGCTCTTCGGCGCAGAATGGTCTCCTGGTGTGGACGGCGATCCGCGTATCACGATCTTCAACGGCGTCCTCGGCGGTGGTGTCGCCGGCTACTTTTACAGCAATGACGAGGTGCCCCGTACCGTCAATTCCTACTCGAACGAGCGCGAGATGTTCTACATGGACATCGAGTACTCGCCGTTCGGATCTCGTGACTATGGACTGACGCTCGCGCACGAGTTCCAGCATATGATCGAGTGGCACGAGGCGGCCCGGTCAGAAAGCTGGTTCGACGAGGGGCTTTCGGTGCTCGCCCAGGATCTCAACGGCTATGGTCCCGGCGGTTACCCACAGACGTTCCTTGCGAAGCCCGATACGCAGCTCACCGACTTCGCGGATGATCCGTCGACGCTACCCCACTATGGGGCCAGCTACTTGTTTCTGGCCTATTTTTACGAGCGCTATGGCCGCGTCTTAGATCCGCGGCAGTTGATACACTCCGGAGCGGGCGACCATCTCAACGTCTTCGCCGATGCGGCTCACAAGCTCCGTTCTGACGTGCGCTCCTTCGACGACCTCTTTGCGGACTGGGCCGTCGCTAATCTGGTGGACGATCCAGGGCTGGAGCAAGGCCGCTGGAGCTACTCCCGACTGCCAAGGGCCGTTAAGCCGGAGGCACAGACCCAGGACGAGATCAAAGGAGCTGTTGCACAGTATGGTGCGGACTACCTGCTCCTGCCGCAAGCGTCCGCCGACCGCGTGATAACCTTCGACGGAAGCGACACGGTCGGCGTCGTGGCCGCCGCTCCGGAAGGGCACGTAAGCTGGTGGAGCAACCGAGGCGACGACATTGCGAGCACGCTCACCGGCCACTTCGACCTTACGAAGGTCCGCTCGGCGACGCTCAACTTCCGCCTCTGGTATGACACCGAGAAGGACTATGATTATGGCTTCGTCTCGGCCTCGATCGACGGGGGCAAGACCTGGCGGACCCTGCGGGGGCGGTTTACGACGGACGAAGATCGCTTTGGCCACAATTTTGACCACGGCTATACCGGCCAATCAGCCACGTCCGCACCGGGATGGGAAGATGAGTCGCTCGATTTGACCCCCTTTGCGGGCCATATGGCGATGATCCGTTTCTCGATGATTACCGACGACGAAACCAACCGGCCCGGGATGCTGGTCGACAACATTCGTATTCCGGAGATCAGCTTCTTCGACGATGTCGAGCACGCTAATAACGCCTGGCAGTCCGCGGGCTGGGTGCGCACAGATAACCGGCTACCGCAGCAATGGGAGGTGCGGCTTATTCATCCAAGCCAGGCGAGCAGCGGTCACGCGAAAGTGGACCGGATCTCGCTCGATTCGGCGAACCGTGCGACGATCCATATCCCTGCAGGCGAGCGCGATGTCCTGGTGATTATGGCGACGACGCCGCATACGACTGAGCGAGCGAGCTTTAGCCTCTCCCCCAGTGCCGAACCGGTGACGGGCAGCAGTCGCCGGCCGTCGGCGCGCTAAAGATCAAGGAGCAGCAGCATGGAAGCACCGGCGGAACAGCTTAGCTTCGAAGAACCAGTCTTGCAGCAAGCCTCGATTCTGATTGTCGAAGACGATCTGGGCACCGGCGCACTGCTCCGAGAACTCTTAACCGCGGAAGGCTATGAGGTCGACTGGACGCAGGACGGCGACGATGCCTTGGAGCTGATCAAGGCTGGGAAGCCGGATCTCGTTCTACTCGACGTCATGTTACCTCGCACCAGTGGCTATGACATCTGCCGCCGGATCAAGGCGGTCGAGGGCCTCTTTACGCCTGTGATCCTGCTCACTGCGCGCAGTACGATCAAAGACAAGGTGCGGGGCTTCGAAGCGGGTGGCGACGACTACGTTGTCAAGCCTTTCGTCAACGACGAATTGCTGGTGCGCGTTCGCTCGATGATCCGCATCCGGATGATGGAGTTCGAGCACGAGCGTATGTCAGCCGAGCTTGCTCGTATGGCCCATAGCAACGCTGCGCTCTATGAACAGGCGCGCGAGGATGCCGAGATCAAGGCTGCCCTGCTGCAGGAGCTGAACCACCGCGTGCGCAATAATCTGGCAGCCATCAGTGGCTTTCTCGAAATGGAGCTCGTCCGCTCCGCGCACGGCTCGGCCCAAGATGTGTTGCAGCGCGCCACGGCGCGGGTGCGCTCGATGGCGATCGTGCACGACGTGCTCGCCTCCCATGAAAACCAGCTTGCGCCCTTCCGCGCGGTAGCTGAGCGACTGGCGCGAACGATCCAGCCTTTCTATGATAGTGGAGGACAGATCACGACCACGACCAGCGGCGACTCGCTGTTGTTACCGCCCGAGCACGTATCACCGCTGGCGATGGTGCTCAACGAGCTCCTCACCAACTGCTTCCGGCATGCCTTCCCGGGAGATCGTACCGGTCAGATTGACGTCACCCTGGCCGAGCACGAGCACTCCTACGAGCTCGTCGTCGAGGATAACGGCGTCGGCCTGCGCACGGCCTCGGAGTCGGCGGGCCGGTCGAGCGGGCAGCAGGTCGTGAAGCGTATCGTGGGCTCGTACCTGAAGGGCACCTGCCGCTGGGAGAGCGACCACGGCACGACTGTCAAGGTCGAGTTTCCCAAGACGGCGGCGCGCACCGCCGGGTAGCGGCGTCCGGCTCGTGGCCGTCTGTTCTGGATTGAGCTCGATCAAGCGGGAGTGCTTCGTCCGAAGGACATTCGACGTGCCGGTGGCTATGCTGAAGCGCCGAGTGTAACACGGAGGCGATCGCCGGCCGTCACCCCGAGCGCCTTCGCCGCGCTTCCATTGGGGATCGCAACCTCGAGATGCCCGCTCGACCCAATCAGGGCCATCGGGATGCCGACCGGCCCAAGGCTGTAGGTGCGGTAGAGGCCCGGCACACGCTCACCTGCAATCTCCACGAGCAGCTTACCCTCGATACCGCAGTCACGCAGGCGGCTCAGGGTGACGTTCGTGATGCAGTTTCCGAAGCGATCGACATGCAGGATCTGCCCCTCCAGCGCTCCCTGGCCGTCGAACCGCGCCTCGGCGACGACGGACGGAGCGATCTGGTCGAGCGGCCGGCCGAGTGCCCTGAGCCCGACGCCGCACAGCAAATGCGCGGCGACCGGCGCGAAGATGTCGCGGCCGTGAAAGGTAGCACTGACCGCGGGCAGCCAGAAGCGCGGCTCGGTCAGCTCAACAATCTGTACATCGCCCTGGTGCCGCGCCTCGTCCACCACCGGCGCCAGCACGCCGTTGTCGGGAGCCACGAAGAAGGCCAGCGGCGTCGCCACCACGATCGCCCGCCGAGCGCCGCCAACGCCCGGATCGACGACGACCAGGTGCACGGTTCCCTGCGGGAAATAGCGATAGGCGGCCTGCAGCACGTACGAGGCTTCCCCGATCGTCTGCGGTGTCACCTCATGCGCAATATCCACCAACCGCGCCCGGGGCGCGATGCCCAGGATGACCCCTTTCATGATGGCGACGTAGCCATCGCGCAGCCCGAAGTCCGTCAAAAGGGTGATAATGCCGTTGGATTGCATGGCCATGCCTACGGCTACTGCTTGACGATATCTGCACGCAGCCTGCCGATCGTGCCATCGATCGCCTTGAGCTCGCTTTCGACCCCGCCGAGCTGCTCGCGCTGCGCGCGCACGAAGCGCGTGTAGGGACCGACCGCCTCGCGAATCCGCGCCACGGAGACGTCCAGCTCGCCGTTCACCTGGCGGTTGACCGTCCGCGCAAGCTGATCCCGAAGGTCGCTAATCTTCGTGTGAAACTCGGCCTTCGCCTGCTTGCGCTTGGCCGGGATGATATAGAGACCCATCGCGGCCACCGCACTTGCCGCGAGGATGCCGGTGAAATCTGCCGCCGCCGTCGTAAGCACGGCTAGGAGCACGCCTCCCAGTCCAACGGCCCCGGCCTCGACCACCGCCGTCGCGGTCATCGCGCTCTGGACCGAGCGTGCGAGCTCCTCGCCTTCGGTGACCTGGTTATACGACGAGACAACCTGGCGGGCCGTGCGTCCAACCGACTCGAGCAGCGTCCCGCGATTGTATTCGAAGGACGTGCCGATCTCGCCGAAGAG
>JBBSGA010000248.1:0-9465 GCA_038254585.1 Chloroflexales bacterium
AGCGCCCGCGCCAGGGCAACCAGGGTCACCTGCCCACCCAAGCTCCCCCTCAGGTTCCAGCCGCGAAGGGTGCGCGTGAAGACATCCATCCCCACCGTCAGGTAGATAAACTCACGCTGCAACCGAATATAGGTGATGTCGCTAACCCAGATCTCCTCTGGCGCCGCGGCGACTCGGTCGGAGACGAGCTTCGGATAGCGGCCAAAGCCATGCTGGCTTTGGATATTATGATACTCACTTGCGTACCTGTCCAAGTTTCGGGGTCCACTACATAGCTACTACTGGTCGTAATTGCCCCTGACAAGATCATTAGCGAGACAGCGCTGTTGCATGGCTCCTGTATACTCCCTCATGCGTTGCTTCCCTAGCGTGCAAGACAGGAGTCCCCCATGCTCGCCAAGCTTTTTAGCTGCGCCGTTCTGGGTCTTGAAGGCGGGTTGATCGAGGTCGAGGTCGACATCGCCCAGGGCCTGCCCGCCTTCACGATCGTCGGTCTCCCCGACGCCGCCGTCAACGAGTCCAAAGAGCGCGTCCGCTCAGCGATCAAGAACTCCAACGCCACCTTCCCTCTGCGCCGCATCACCGTTAACTTGGCCCCGGCCGATCTCAAGAAGGAAGGCCCGGCCTACGACCTGCCGATCGCCGTCGGCTTACTCATCGCCACCGAGCAGATAGCTGCCGACGTGTCGCGCTCGGTCTTCCTCGGGGAGCTCGCCCTTGATGGCGCGGTTCGGCATACCGATGGGATGCTGCCGATGGTTGGCGTGGCGCAGGAGCATGGGATGGCGACCGCCTACGTGCCCCACGACGATGCAGCGGAGGCGGCCCTGGTCGAGGGGATGACAGTCATTCCGGTACGCACGCTGGCGGATGTTGCAGCCCATCTCAACGGCGAGCGCTACATCCCACCGTTCGTCGGGGCGGCGCCGGAGATCGTCGACGACGGCGCCTATCCGGTGGACTTCCGCGAGATACGCGGACAGGAGCACGTGCGCCGTGCGCTGGAGGTAGCTGCAGCCGGTGGGCACAACATCATTATGTCGGGCGTGCCTGGCTCGGGCAAGACGCTCATGGCACGGGCACTCCCGTCGATCCTCCCACCGCTCACCTCGGATGAGGCACTCGAGATCACGAAGATCTACAGCGTCAGCGGCAAGTTACCTCACAATACACCGCTGCTGCTGCAGCGGCCGTTCCGCTCGCCGCACCACACAACGTCGCACGCCGGGCTGGTCGGTGGCGGGCGCCAGATCCGGCCCGGAGAGATCACGTTGGCGCACCGCGGCGTGCTCTTCCTGGACGAGCTGCCCGAGTTTCCTCAGACCGTGCTCGAAGTGCTGCGCCAGCCGCTCGAAGATCGCGTCGTCACCATCAGCCGCGCCTCCGGAACCCTGACCTTTCCATCGAACTTCATCCTGGTCGCCGCTCAGAATCCCTGTCCCTGCGGCTACTATGGGGACACCGAACGCGCCTGCACCTGTGCGCCGTCTGCAGTCGCCCGTTACACCAAGAAGGTCTCCGGCCCATTACTGGACCGCATCGACATCCACGTCGACGTGCCCCGTGTCAACTATCAGAAACTCGCAGGTGACCGGCCGAGCGAAGCCTCCGCGCCGATCCGCGAGCGGGTCAAGGCGGCGCGCGAGCGCCAGGCGCGACGCTTTGCCGGCATCGCCAAGATCAAGACGAACGCCGACATGGGGCCAGCGGAGGTACGCGAGCACTGCCAACTCGACGCGGCCGGACAGTCGCTGATGCGCGCGGCGATGCGCCAGCTCCAGCTCTCGGCTCGGGCGTATCATCGCGTGCTCAAGCTTGCACGGACCGTCGCCGACCTCGCCAGCAGCGAGGCGATTAGCCCGGCGCATCTGGCCGAGGCGCTGCAGTACCGGCCGAGGAGGGCGGAGTAGGCAGCTTTGGACAACTCGCCGGCCGAAGGATCTGCAGCGAACCTGCCGTCTTGTGGCGGATTGAAGGAGTGTTATGAAAACGTTCACGGCGTATATCGAATTCGACCAGGCGACCAAGCTCTATGTTGGGATCGTCCCAGGTCTTGCAGGAGCTCATACGCAGGCGGCAAGCCTCGACGAGTTGCGGAAGAATCTTCAGGAGGTGGTTGAGCTCTGTCTCGAGGAATTCAACGGCTCGCTCGAAGATTTGCCACGATTCGTCGGTCTGCAACAGGTTGAGGTAGAGGTAGCGGCGTGAGCCGACTATCAGTTGTAAACGCCAAGATCATGGAGGCAGTGCTAATTCGGCTGGGATTTGTTATCGTTCGTCAGAGCGGGAGCCACGTTTTCTATCGCCATCCGGATGGAAGAACGACAACAGTACCACATCATCCTGGAAGGGATCTCGCACGCCCATTGATCCGTGAGATCTTACGAGAAATCGAACTTACGCCGGAGCAGTTTCGAGAAGAACTGAGCAAAATGTAAGCCCGTGCAATAAGCGCCGCGATGTGCCTACTCCAGCTCTCGACGCGGGCCTACCATCGCGTGCTCACGCTCGTGCGGACTGTCGCCGATCTCGTCGGCAGTGAGAGCATCAGCCCGGCACATCTGGCCGAGGCGCTGCAGTACCGGCCGAGGAGAGCGGAGTGAGAATTAATGACAACAGCTGCACCACTTGTCGCTATCAGCGACACCGGGCCGCTTATCTCGGTCTTCCAATCAGACAGCTCGGACCTCGTCGCAGGCATATTCGCTGCGCTCCCTATCTCATCAACGTGTATGGCCGAACTGAGGTACCACGGGTGGAATGAGGCTATCGCGCAGACCAGAGCATTGCTCCTTGAGCACACGTTGACGACCGAGGAGTCGAAACAAGCCCTAGAAATCGCGATCCGTATCGGACAGTATTCGAGGAAAATGGAACCGGCTGCCCACATGGGCGAGGCAGAAATTCTGGTGCTCGCCCGCCGGCCGGAATTTGCTGGCAGTCTGCTGCTTCTCGATGAGTTAGCAGCGCGAAAGGTTGCCTCAGAAATGAGCCTCGAAGTCGTTGGCTTCGCTGGTATCCTGCTCTTAGCAGTTCGCGAAGGCTTAGCTGATGCTATCGGGCTAAGGGAGCGACTGTTGCGTTGCCAACAACAAGGAACTCACTACAGTACGGCTTTCATCGAGCGAGTGTACCAACGCGCGAAGGAACACAGATCATGACCGACTACAGAAGCGTTCACGAACCGGATGAAGAATTACTCAGCGCCGAGGATGCAATCGCAGACGCGGACCAACTAGAAAGACTTTACGATCGCCATCGCCAGGCTGACGAGGCAATCCCTTTGCGGGTACCGCTGTCAGCATTGCTCGAAGCAATAGATCATCTGGACCTCCCCGCTCTACGGGAGGTCACACGCCGGGCGGAGGAACGTTTGGCTGCGGTGGACCCGTCGCCGTAAGTCATAGGTGAGCAAATACTGTTCAAGGAAGGTCTCCGGCCCATTATTGGACCGCATCGACATCCACGTCGACGTGCCGCGCGTCAACGCAGACACGACCTGCACCTCCGCTTCCACGCCTGAATCCCTTCGACGGTTCCCAGTCGACCAGACACCGCGCGTTGTTCGACGGTACAGGGCGTGCTACACTTATCCGGCGTTCAATGATATCTGGTAGGAACGCACTAGGCCAGGAACAGCAATGACCAGCGAGCTTGACCAAAAATACAAGGTCCTCCGCTCGATTCTGCGAGAGATGGGCTCAGTTCTAGTTGCCTTTTCCGCGGGGGTTGACTCGACTCTACTCCTCAAGGTGGCACATGATGTGCTTGGGTCAAACTGCATCGCAGCGACGGCGATCTCGGAGACCTATCCGCGCGAGGAGTGGGAAGAGGCCGAGCGCCTTGCCAAGGAGATCGGCGTCGAACATCTCATCTGCGAGACCCGCGAGCTCGAGGACGAGGAATACGCGGCCAACAATCCCGACCGCTGCTACCACTGCAAGAAGACGCTCTTCACAGAGATCGAGCCGCTGGCAGCGACACACGGGATCCGGCACATCGCCTACGGTGCGATGGCCGACGACGTCGGCGACCACCGGCCCGGGCACCGCGCTGCCCGGGACTTTGACATCCGCGCGCCCCTCTTGGAAGCCGGACTGGGCAAGGCCGACATTCGCGAGCTATCACGCCGGCTGCATCTCCCAACGTGGAACAAGCCGGCCTTTGCCTGCCTGTCGTCGCGGATCGCCTACGGTGAGCGGGTGACGGGCGAGAAGCTCCACCAGCTCGACGAGGCGGAGCGCTTTCTGCGACAGCTGGGCTTTGTCAACTTTCGCGTCCGCCTGCATGAGATGATCGCGCGCATTGAGGTTCCGCCTTCGGACTTCGGTGCGGTCGTCGAGCACCATGGCGAGATCGTCGAGAACCTCAAGGCGCTCGGCTTCATCTACGTCACGCTCGATCTGCAGGGCTTTCGCTCGGGCAGCATGAACGAGCCCCTCCGACGCAAAGGCCAGCTTCAGGATGTCATGTTGATGGTCTAACGAGCGAATGGCTCGCCTGTGATGAACGACGAACGACAGCCCAACTGGGCTGTCGTTCGTCGTGTTCTTCCACTCTACTCGAAAAGACTCCGGCCGGTCATCGCCACGGGCGACTCGAGCCCGAGAATTTCGATTACCGTCGGCGCAACGTCGGCTAGCTTGCCACCCGAGCGCAACGTGCGATGGCGGAACGGCGAGGCATCGGCAACGAGCACAACACACGGGACCGGGTTGGTCGTATGGGCCGTGTGCGGAGCGCCTGTCACCCGATCGATCATCTGCTCTGCGTTGCCGTGATCGCAGGTAATCAGCATGCCTCCACCCACGCCTAATACTGCACTGGCGATTTTGCCCAGGCATTCGTCCACGACGCTAACTGCCTCGATCGCAGCCTTCAACACACCCGTATGGCCGACCATATCCGGATTCGCCAAGTTCATCATGATGACATCGAATTTGCCGCTCTCGACAGCCTTCAGAACCTCATCGGTCACGGGACGCGCGCTCATCTCGGGCTGAAGATCGTAGGTCGCGACTTTAGGCGACGGCACCAGGACCCGCTCCTCGCCCGGGAACGGCTCCTCGCGGCCCCCATTAAGGAAAAAGGTGACGTGGGCATACTTTTCGGTTTCAGCCGTGTGGAACTGCGCCAGTCCCGCGTCACTTACGACCTTCGCGAGCGGATCCTCAACATCCTCGGGCGGGTAGGCCACCTCGACGGGTAGAGCGGCCTCATACTCTGTCATCGTCACATAATAGAGATCCTTGAGCTGCGCTCCCCGGTCGAAGCCGGCGAAGCCGGGAACGGTGAAAGCGCGCGTGAGCTGTCGCCCGCGGTCGGTGCGGAAGTTGAAGAAGATGATGGCGTCGCCGTCTCCGACCGTCGCCACGGGCTTGTCGCCCTCCACGATGACGGTTGGCAGCACGAACTCGTCGGTAACCCCTTCTTCGTAAGCTGAGCGGATCGCGGCGACCGGATCGGCCGCACGGCGGCCTTCACCGAAGACAAGCGCCCGGTACGCCTTTTCGGTGCGCTCCCAGCGCTTATCCCTGTCCATGGCATAGTAGCGCCCGCTCACAGTGGCAACCCGTCCGATCCCAAGCTTCGCGGCAACCGCCAGCAGCTCCTCCATGAACGGAATAGCACTTTGCGGCGGGGTATCGCGCCCATCAAGAAAGAGATGGATGTAGACCTCGGTGAGCCCCTGCTCTTTCGCAAGGCGCAGCAGCGCATACAGATGGTCGCTATAGGCGTGCACGCCGCCGGGACCAAGCAGACCGAGGAGATGCAGGCGTGTGCCGTGCTCCTTGGCATGCCGACAAGCCGCGACGAGCTGCGGATTCTTGAAGAAGGATTCGTCGCGGATCGATTCAGAGATACGGGTCGAGTCCTGGTAAACCACGAAGCCGGCCCCGATATTGAGATGGCCGACTTCAGAATTACCCATCTGTCCCTCGGGTAGCCCAACCGCAAGCTCGGCCGCGGCAAGCGTCGTGTAGGGGTAGAGCGTGCGCCATGCGGACATGTTGGGAGTATGGGCCAGCGCGATTGCATTTCCTTCTTGGTGATCGCTGACTCCCCAGCCGTCGATGACGCAGAGCAGAAATGGCCGTGGTCGATTCATAGGCTATCCTCCTGTCCGGTTATGGACGACAGGGAACAGGGAGGAGCGGACTTCATCCCATCGCTCGATAATAAGCAGGGGAACCGGCGCGAAACCACGACGGCCTTACGCCAATCCCCTGCTCCCTGTCCCCTGTCCCCTGGTAACTTCCGCTATCGCACGGGCGTAGCCGTTGTCTCCGGCGCGGCAGTTCCAGCTGCGGGCTGCCGAGGCGCCGGTCCTGCCGTCTGATCCGGCCCGACTTCGACCGTCGGCAGCTCGACCGGCGGAGGAGCCTGGGTCGGGGCCGGCGCCGGGGTGATCAGGTACTTGACCTGTCCATTTTGCTTGGCCGTCTCGAGGATCGACTGGCGGTAGGCGTTACCTGCGGCCTGCATCGCATCCGGAGAAGAGGCGTCTGCCTTTCGACGCTCGATCACTTTGATGACGTGCCAGCCAAACTGGCTCTGAACCGGCTGGCTGATCTCACCGTTCTTGAGCGCCTCGGCCGCCTTCTCAAACTGCGGAACCATCTGGCCCGGGCCGAAGAAGCCGAGATCTCCCGCGTTTTGCTTCGCGGAAGGATCGATCGAGACCTCCTTCGCGACCTTGCCAAAATCCTCGCCGCCGGTCGTCACGCGCTGGTGGACCTTCGCGGCCTCGGCCTCGGTCTTGACCAGAATATGCTGGGCGTGAATCTCCTCGCCCGGCTTGGCCTCCTTCTGGATCAGATTGTTGATCAGCACCTGCTCCTGGAGGTAGCGCCGAAGACCCGCCGTTCCCTCGAAGCCGTAGAAATTGGCGCAGGCTTCGAGCAGCTTCGCCGGATCCTTCTCGGTCTGTGCCTCGGGAAAGGGCGTCTTCGCGCAGGTCTGAGTCCGAAGGCGGTCGACGAACTGGTCGACCGCCTTGGGATCGGCCGCGATATCTTTGGCCCGCGCCTCGTGGATCATGAGGTGGCGAGACGCGAGGTCGTCCAGGATGAACTGTTCCGGCGTGCCGGGCTGATCAAGCTTCGTCTTCGCCTGGTCGAACTCTTTGCGGCTGACGAAGTCATCGCCGCCACTCGGGTAGGAAATCTTAACTACTGCCGTGCTGGTGTTCTCAGTCGGCTTGAGCGCCGCCATGTCGGGTTTGGTGCTCGCGCAGCCGCCGAGCAGTAGCGCCACGACCAGCGCTACCATGAAACGTCGCAACACTAGGTCTTCCTCCAGATAAGTATGTATATGCGCTTACAGGTGTCTATTGTGGGCGGCAAGAGGACCGGCATTCTAGTCGCTTCCGAGGCTCAGAACGGCCATGAATGCCTCCTGAGGGATCTCGACGTTGCCGACCATCTTCATCCGCTTCTTGCCTTCTTTTTGCTTCTCTAGGAGCTTGCGCTTGCGGGTAACGTCGCCGCCGTAACACTTGGCCAGCACGTCCTTGCGCATCGCGCGAACGGTTTCGCGGGCAACAACCTTGGCGCCGATGGTGGCCTGGATCGGCACCTCAAACATCTGCCGCGGGATGAGCGACCGCAGCTTCTCGACAAGCTGTCGCCCCTGGCGGTGGGCATTCTCGCGATGCGTAATCATCGAGAGCGCGTCGACAGCGACGCCGTTGACCAAGACGTCGAGCTTGACCAGGTCGGCCGGCTGGTAGCCACTCAAGGTGTAGTCGAGCGAAGCATAGCCCTGCGTTCGAGATTTGAGCTGATCGTAGAAGTCGACGACGATCTCTGCGAGGGGGATGGCATACTTGAGCACTACACGCTGCTCGTCAAGGTAGTCCATCGTCTGGAACGTGCCACGCCGGCCGGTCACCAGCTCCATCACCGGCCCGATATAGCGCGTCGGGACGATCACGCTGATCTGCATGACCGGCTCCTCGATCGAATCGATCCGGGCAGGATCGGGCATCTCGGAGGGATTGTCGAAGGTCACGATCTCGCCGTCATGCGTCAGCACCTGGTATTCGACGGACGGCGCCGTGATCAGGAGGTTGAGGTCATATTCGCGCTCGAGACGCTCCTGCACGATCTCCATATGCAGCAATCCGAGGAAACCAGCGCGAAAGCCGAAGCCGAGCGCCGCCGACGTTTCGGGAACATAGGTCAGCGCTGCGTCGTTGAGCTTGAGCTTTTCGAGCGCATCGCGGAGGAGCGGGTAGTCGGTGGCGTCGACCGGATAGATGCCGGCGAAGACCATCGGCTTGGCCGGCCGGTAGCCCGCGAGCGGCTGCGCCGCCGGCTCCCGGACGAGCGTGACGGTATCTCCGACCTGACATTCCCCAACATTCTTCAGGCCGGTAGCAATGTAGCCAGTCTCGCCGGTTCGCAGCGCGTCGACCGGCGTCATCTGTGGCCGGAAGACGCCGATCTCGAGGGTCTCGGTGCGCACATCGGTACCCATCAGCAGCACCGGCTCGCCGGAGCGGAGCTCGCCCTCCATGACCCGTACATAGGCGATCACGCCCTTATAGGCGTTGTAGTGCGAGTCAAAGATCAGCGCGCGGAGAGGCGCCTTGGGATCGCCCTGAGGCGGCGGGATACGCTCGACGATCGCTTCCAGAATCGCTTCGATGCCGACGCCTTCCTTGGCCGATGCGAGGATGATCTCCTCCGCCGGCAGGCCCAGCACCCGCTCGATCTCTTCGGCGACGATCTCCGGCTCGGCTCCCGGCAGATCGATCTTATTGATCACGGGGACAATCGCAAGGTCATGCTCAAGCGCCATATAGACGTTGGCAAGTGTCTGGGCCTCGATACCCTGCGCCGCGTCTACGACGAGCAGCGCCCCTTCGCACGCGACGAGGGCGCGGCTCACCTCGTACGAGAAGTCGACGTGGCCGGGGCAGTCGATCAGATTGAGCTCATACTGCTGTCCGTCAGCAGCGCGGTACTCGAGACGCACCGCTTTGGCCTTGATCGTGATACCTTTCTCGCGCTCGAGGTCCATAGTATCAAGGGCCTGGTCACGCCGCTCCCGATCAGTTATAGCCCCGGTTCGCTCAAGTAGCCGATCGGAGAGCGTCGTCTTCCCGTGGTCGATGTGGGCGATGATCGAAAAGTTACGAATGAACTGTGTCATAAGCTCCTGGCGCCGGGCCATCCGCCCGTGCTACGAACACGGCAAGGCGCGCCTCCGTGAAACCGCGGCGCGCCTGATGGCCTAATCGTCACCGAAGGTATGTCAAGGAATCGGTCAGTCTTAGTGTGTTCGCTCAGTTTATGGCGAACGAATGAAAGTATAACACCTTCTACCCGTCCTCGACTGTTGTGTTTTGCCATCCGAGGCACGATGTGCTATCTTCACCTATCGGTACACCACCGCAGGATAAGGGGAATCGCTGATGCAATTGCCGATTGTGGCACCCGCGCCCCTCGTGACGATGCA
>JBBSGA010000249.1:0-9438 GCA_038254585.1 Chloroflexales bacterium
AGCCGCATCGCAGCCGCTACTGGCTCAACGCTACAACCACAGCGGAGGACCCCGCGACCGTCGCGGCGGAGGTCGCGACCCTCTGCACCGTCTCCGCCTCTGCCCCCCGCGTGCAGGCGCTGGGCGCCTAGATCGTCAGGTGCGATGCGATCACCGGGATGCAAGCCCTCGAACGCATTGCGCCCACCCCGCCGCTGCGGCCGGGCAGGTGGAGCGGCGCGAGTTTGAGTATGAGCGCCCGAGGTTGCCGCGCAGATCGAAGACGATCGCGCACGCTCTGCGCGTCCTGATCGATCGTCAGCACCTGTTCCGGCTTCATCTGCGATCCAGCCCCATCTGCCGGGCCGCCTCGCCGCGTCGCGCCGCGGTCGGTCCGCCGTTCCATCGATCGTCGAGCGCCAGCGGCAGCACGATCGTAAACGTCGTACCTTTGCCTTCCTCGCTCGTCACGCTCGCGCTGCCGCCGTGCGCCTCGGCGATATATTTGACGATGGCCAGGCCCAGGCCGGTGCCGCCGGCAGCCCGCGAGCGCGCTTTGTCCACACGGTAGAAGCGATCCCAGATGTGCGGGAGATGCGCCTGCCGGATGCCGGGTCCCGTATCCGCGACGACGAGCTGCGCCAGCTCACTCGTACGGCGCAGCCGCACCGTCACCGTCGTGCCGGGCAGCGTGTGGCGCGTGGCATTCTCCAGCAGGTTGCGCAGCAGCTGCCTGAGGCGCTCCTCGTCGCCGGCGACCACCACCGGCGCGTCGACGTACGCGCGTAGGTTGTGCTCCGGCGTCTGCCGCGCCGCCATCGCGACCGTCTCCTCGATCAAGCGGTCGAGACGCACCGGCGCGTACGCGATCGCCTCCCGCGCGTCGGCCTGTGCCAGGAGCAGCAGATCGTTGACCAGCCGCCGCATACGCTGCGCCTCGGCCGTCGCTTCGCCGAGGGAGAGCTCGCGGTCGGGGGCGTCCAGGTCGCGCCGCAGCAGGTCGAGGTTCGCGAGCACAACCGTCAGCGGCGAGCGCAGCTCGTGCGACGTATCAGCGACGAACTGCCGCTGCTGCTCCAGCGTGCGCTCGACCGTGGCGATCAGGTCGTTGATCGTCGCCGCCAGCCGGCCGACCTCATCGTAGCGCGGCGGCCGGGGCACGCGCATGCGGTATTCGCCGGTCGCGGCAATCTCAGCCGCCGTCTGCGTCAGCCGGCCGATCGGACCGAGGGCACGCCCGGTCAATAGGGTCGTCCCGCCCAGCGCCAGCGCCAGTCCCAGCCCGCCGCCCGCCAGCAGCAGCGACCGCGCACGCTGCAGCGTGCGCTCGACCGGCTCCAGTGACTCGGCCACCAGCAGCACGCTGCCGGGCGGATGGCTTACCGGCACGGCCAGCAGCCGGAGCTGCTCTGCCCCGCCTACCGTCGCCGTGCCGGACGTGGCCTGCCCCGCGCGCGCCCCGGAGAGTACCGCCAAGGCCGCCGGCAGCTGTCCCGGCGGCAGGTTCGCCGATGCGGCACGAACTGTCCCATCCGGCGCGATCAGCTCGGCGTAGATCCCGGGCGACGCAAATTCGACCACGGGTGCCGGCGCCGGCAGGCTCGGAGCGCTTCCCGCGGATCCGCTCGCCGCGACCGCCCGGCTCAGCAGTGCGGCGCGCTCCCGCAGCCGCGCGTCGATCTCCCGGTGGAGACTGCCGCGGAGCACCAGGTAGAAAACCAGCGCAAAGAGCAGTAGCGTCCCGCCTGTCAGCAGCCCCGTCAGCAGCGTCAGGCGCAGCCGGAGCGATAGCGGAGTGCTAGGCCCCATCTTCACGCAGGGCGTACCCTGCCCCACGAATGGTCTGGATCAGGCGCCGCTCGGCGCCGGCCTCGAGCTTATCGCGCAGCCGCGCAATATGCGCCTCGATCGTGTTGCTGTCCACGGCGGTGTCGCGCCATATCCGCTGCAGGATCTGCTCCCGCGTCAGCACTTGGCGCCGGTGGCGCAGCAGCAGCGCCAGGAGCTCGTACTCGCGCGTGGTCAGCTCGATCCGCCGATCGCCGCGCCACGCCTCGCGTGTACCCGTGTCGAGGCGCAGATCGGCGTAGCTCAGCACCTCGGCCTCTGCCGGCTGGACCCGTCGCAGCAGTGCCCGGATCCGCGCCAGGAGCTCGTCGAAATCGAAGGGCTTGACCAGGTAGTCGTCGGCCCCGCTGTCGAGGCCGGCGATCCGATCCGGCACGCTATCGCGCGCCGTCAGCATCAGGATCGGGGCGCTCAGCCCATGCCGTAGACGCCGGCAGACCTCGAGGCCATCCATGCCCGGCAGCATGACGTCGAGCACGACCAGGTCCGGCGGCCGCGTCCGCGCGGTCTGGATCGCCTGCGCGCCGTCTTCTGCCATCTGCACCTCGTAGCCCTCGAAGCGCAGCCCGCGGCCCACCACGCTGCGAATGTTCGGATCGTCGTCCACGACCATGATCAGCGTCATAGCGGCCTCCCATGCTCCAAGTGTACCAGGCGCGATCCCAAGCTTGCCGTCAACCTGCCGTCATCTTGGCGCAAGCTCGGGAAGGTACAGTCTGAGGCGGGCCGCGGGGCGAGATTGGTATGCATCCTGCCATCGAGCAGCGCAGTACGCACATCGAGCACCTCGCCGCCGGTCGCGCCGTCCCGGGAACGTGACGCAAGCGCAGGAAGCTAACATCCTTCGGGAAAGGTGAAAAGGTGAAAACACAGCTATTATTCATTCTGGGCGTCTTTGGGCTGACGGTGCCGGGGCTCGCCCTGCGTTTCACGAGCGCCCATCCCGACCCGGCGCTCGCGGCCCTGGCCTATGGACTGGCCATTGTCGGGGCGGCGTTCCTGCTCGCGTGGGGCGCCGAGGTAGCCCAGCACGACGTCCCGCGCGCCCTGGCGCTCACAGCCCTGGCGCTCATAGCCGTGCTGCCCGAGTACGCCGTCGACATGGTCTTTGCCTGGCAGGCCGCTGCCGATCCGGTCAAGTACGGGCCGCTGGCCCTAGCCAACATGACCGGCGCGAACCGTTTGCTGATCGGCGTGGGCTGGCCGCTCGTCGTGCTGCTCTTCTGGTGGCGCAGCCGGCGTGCCGGCCGGCGTGTCGCGGGCATCGTCCTGGACGCCGACCAGGGCGTCGATCTCGTCTTTCTGGGCCTGGCGACCGTCTACTCCTTCCTGATTCCGATCAAAGGCCGCCTGGACCTGCTCGACCTGGTTGTGCTGGTCACGATCTTCGCCGTCTACGCCTATCGTGTTGCGCAGGCCGAGCACGTCGAGCCGGAGCTGATCGGACCGGCCAAGCTCGTCGGCGACCTTCCGGCCGCCTGGCGCCGCGGCGTGACGATCTTCTTCTTCGCCTTCTCCGGCGTTGTGATCTACCTAGTCGCTCACGAATTCGCGGAGTCACTGATCGCCACCGGCGACCGGCTCGGCATCGACGAGCGCATCCTCGTGCAATGGCTGGCGCCGCTCGCCTCCGAGGCGCCGGAATTCATCATCACGGCGCTCTTCGCCTGGCGGCTCATGGCAGCCGCGAGCCTGGGAGCCCTGGTCTCGTCGAAGGTGAATCAGTGGACCTTGCTGGTAGGAACGCTGCCCCTGGTCTTCAACATCGCCTCGGCATCGCTCGGCCACCCCGTGCCGACCGGCCTGCCCCTCGATACCACGCAGCGGCTCGATCTGCTGCTCACCTCCGCGCAGTCGCTCTTCGCCGTCGTGATTATCGCCAATCTGGAGATGAGCCTGCGTGAAGCGGCGCTCGTCTTCGTCCTCTTCGCGGCCCAGCTCGTGGTTTCGGGCTTTCCCGCGATTGCAGACCTTACACACATCGCATTCACCGCGGTCTACCTTGTGCTCGCGCTCTTGCTCCTCGTGCGCAACCGGTCGAACGTCGTGGGACTCGTGCGCTCCTTCCACCGCACGGCGAACGCTGTCCACTGATTTGCGCGGGGGCGTATACTTGGCGAATGTCCTATCCCCCGAAGGGAGGGTACAGCTGTGAAGCCCTAGACGTCCGCAGTTCAGGCCTGCACCCAGGATTCTGGAGGCATCGCCGCCGATGGGATTACCTGGGCAGCTGATGCGGGCGTACAACCGGCCGACGAGAGAAAGCGAGCCCCCGCTATGCCCGTCAAAGTTATCGTCGCCTATGGTACGAGTGATATCGACCAGGCCGTAGCGCAGCCGCGGCACGAGCACTCTGCCCATGATCGAGCGCTTGTCGTCGGAATCGCGCGCCATCCCAAGGTCAGCTGCTGGTGTACCGGCGTCGGATGGCGCGGAGCCCCCTTCACTTGGGTCAGCGCGCATCGCCTCAAGCGCGCCGCCGAGCAACAGATCGGCATCGTCTACACCGCCGCGTGCCGCTGCGACCTGACCGACGATCCGTTGTTCCACGCCCTGCTCCACGAGCTTGCGCTGCATGGCGATCAAGAGCTGTGGATGCGCTGTGATGAAGCCGGCCGCCAGATCCTGGAGCAGATTCGCCGTGGGACACGGCTGCGGGCGATGATGGACCAGTAATCCTGACCTTCATCTCTTCGACAGCTTCGAGTGCGCCATCCACAAGCTTGCCCCGATCTGCAGCCACTGCGGCTGTAAGATCGTCGGCCACGGCATCGAGGTGAACGGCACCTTTTACTGCTGCGCTCACTGTGGGCGCCGGGAGGGAGCAGCGCAGATCGTTGACCGCGCCTGATCCCTCTGGCTCGCCCGAGGACGGCGCGGCAGGAAGGAGCGAGCGCCATGCACAGCCCCATCGAGAACCGGATCGGGCAGGTCTTCGTGCCGGTCGCTGACATGCGCCGGGCGATCGCCTGGTATAGTACGCTCCTCGGTCTGCCCGTCGAGGAGCCATCCCACGGCGGCAAGATCTACGACGTTCCCATGCGCGGCGAGACGCGCTTAGCCTTGGATGGCACCAAGCGCCCGATCACCAACTCCTCACAGCCGCTCTGCTTCTTCTGGACTGCCGATATCCGGGCGGCCTATGCCTTTCTGGCGGAGCAAGATGTCGCGATCGTCGGCCGGATCGAGGACATCGGGAGCGTCTCGTTCCTCGCCTTCAAGGACCCCGACGGCAATCTCCTGATGAGCTGCCAGCGCAACCCCGTCCGCGATGCCTGAGGCCCGGCTCACCGCTGTAGCGCACCGCATCCCGGTGGCAGGATACAATAGGTGCGGGATCAGGTGCCGTACCAGGAGCCGGGTGCGCCTCCAGCAGACGAGCAGCGCGAGGCGCAGGTGCTCAGCCATAAGCTCACGCGCATCGAGACATTGGGCTACACCGTGAGCCTCGAACCGATACCGACCGTGGCGGCCTGACGGTCTGAAGGATTATTTTCAAGGAGGGAGGATCATCCGTGACGAAGATCGCCTTTATCGGGGCGGGCAGCCTCGGGTTTACGCGGGGACTGGTCCGCGACGTGCTTACCTTTCCGCTCCTGCGCGACGCGACGCTGGCGCTGATGGACGTCGACCCGGAGCGTCTCGAGTTCGCGCAGAGCTCGGTGCGACGCATCGTCGAGCTAGGCAGCTATCCGGCGAAGGTCGAGGCGACAAGGGACCGCGCCGAGGCGCTGCGCGGCGCCGACGTCGTGCTCGTCACGATCCTGGCCGACCCGGTCGGCGTATGGCGCCGTGACATCGAGATTCCCAAAGCATACGGCGTCGACACCAATATCGGCGATACGCGCGGCCCCTCGGGCATTTTCCGGGCGCTGCGCACGATCCCGGTGATGCTCGAGATCGCCCACGATATGGAGCGTTACTGCCCCGACGCGACAATGTTGAACTACACCAAACCGATGGTCATGCTCTGTCGCGCGCTGCAGCGCGCGACGAGCGTCAAGCTGACCGGGCTGTGCCACAGCGTGCAGGGGACGGCCGAGATGCTGGCGGGCTGGATCGGGGCGCCGATGAGCGAGGTGACGTATACCTGCGCCGGCATCAATCACATGGCGTGGTATCTTAAGTACGAGTGGAACGGCAAGGACGCCTATCCGCTGATCCGCAAGGCGGTGACCGAGCGGCCGGAGGTCTACCAGGAAGAGATCGTGCGCAACGAGATGTTCCTGAATCTCGACTATTACGTGACGGAGTCGAGTGGCCACAACTCGGAATATAACTGGTGGTTCCGCAAGCGCCCGGAGCTGATCGAGCAGTACTGCACGCACGGAACCGGCTGGAATCCGGGCGAGTATGCTTACGTGATCAAGCGCTACGAGGAGCGCGAGCAAAACTGGCGCGACGACGCCAAAAAGTGGTTCGCCTCCGATACGCCGATCTCATTGGAGCGCGGCCACGAGTACGCGGCCTACATCATCAACGCGCTGCAGGGCGGCGAGCCGTTCGAGTTCAACGGCAACGTGCGCAACACGGGCCTGATTACGAACCTGCCGCAGAACGCCTGCGTGGAAGTCCCGGTGTGGGCCAGCCGTAAGGGACTGAGCCCGGTCTACGTCGGCGCGCTGCCGCCGTCGGCGGCGATGCTCACGAACCTGACCTCCTCACTCGAGGAGCTGGCAGTCGAAGGCGCGCTCACGGGCGACCCGCACCTGGTCTTCCAGGCGATCGCGCACGACCCGGTGACGGCCGCGGTGCTCTCGCTGGCGGAGATCAAGCGCATGGTCAACGAAATGTTCGCGGCCAATCGCGAGCATCTGCCGCGGTTCAAGCACTTCGAGGCGTAAGCGACAGCTCACCACGGAGGCGCGGAGACACGGAGGAAGACGGTTTTAGAGTCTCCGTGCCTCCGTGGTGAGCGCCTCCTAGCGCGCCGTCGCCACCTCGGCCAGCACGCGGGCGACCGCTTGGTCCCAGGTTCCGGCGATGCGGACGCCGTATTCCTCCAGACCGCCGCTCGCCGCGGGGCCGGTCAGATACGGCCGCTTGCCGAGGGCGAAGCCGCCCTGCGCTTCCTGATCGGCGTCGCCGTTGATGAAGTGCAGCGCGACGCCCGCGCGCTCGGCGTCGGTGGTGTTGGCGAGGGTACAGTGGGGCATACCGTAGGCGAAGAAGACCACGCCGCCGGCGGGGAGCTCGACCGGAACGGCCTGCTCCTCGGGCGGCCAGCAGCGAAGGTGATGGTCGCTGTCAGGGTCGCGCCGGTGCTCATAGTTTTGGCGGAAGGCGCCCGGAATGACGTGGAGCGTGCCGTTGGCGACGTGCGCGTCGTGCACGGCGGTCCACATGGCGGTACCTCTGAGCGGATCGCCGATCTTGAAGTAGGCGTTGTCCTGGTGCCAATTGGTGCCGGCACCGTGGCGGCCGGGCTTCAGAAAGACCTGGTCGAGATGTAGCACGACCGGATCGCCGATCAGCTGGCGGACGGCCTCGGCGACCTTGGGCGCGAAGGGCATGGCGCGGAAGAAGTCGCTCTTGTCGTACATCGGACAGAGCTGCAGATTTTCCTTGACGCGCGAATGGGTCTTGCCGTCGCCTTCGGTGGCGACGTTGCGTAGCAGACCGTCGCGCTTGAGGCGATCGAGCTCGGCGCGAATTGCGGCGACCTCGGTCGGGCTCCAGAAGGTGGGCACGGGCAGATAGCCCTGCTCGCGGAATTGTCTGATCTGCTCCTCGGCGAATCGCATGGGGCAACCCCTCCTCACTATACTTGCGCAACCGTCAGCGGTGGATAGTAGCAGCTAACGCGGGCGGTGTACACCGGGGGCGCGGACGGGGATGTGTACCGCGCGCGATTACTTTTTTCCGAAAACAATACCTGCGACCTCCGACCCGATCACGACGCGAGAGGCGCGGTGGCGAGCGCCTGCACTGTTCGGCTTCTGTTGCGACCGCGCCATTAGGCCAGACCAGCGTATGGATTCGGGATCAAGGCACAGCTGATCGAACAGCGCTTGATCGCGCAGGGAGCCGTAGAGCTCGCCTGCAAGTACAGGATCGAAGTTGATCGTACGCACGTGATGTGATACCGCTTCCGAATCCAGGGTATACATTCGTGCACTAGAAAGTCGACGAATGGCCGGTAGCAGTTCAACTCGCGAGTGCGGGTTGCCTGATCAAGTGTGTCGAGAATGATGGACACCATCGGCCGTAGCCGGCCGGCCGCAATAAGATTGTCTAGAATCGTCGGCGTCGGCACTGGATGGATGTATGCTGAGCCATCGACCAGCAGCAGGAGGTCATACGGCTCGTTGCTCAACGTATAGTGGGGCGGTGTATAAACCCATACCCGGCGTTCATTTTGGAGGATCTCGCTACGCAGGCGATGCAGCTCGACAGTTCCGGCAGGCGTGCCCGGACACGGGGCGCTCCACGGTTGAGGTGGAGCCGCAGGTAGCTCTAACACCGACCATACCAGGTCGGTGTCGTTAGGATCGTCCTCATCTTTGGGCCAAACGAACGTGTGAGGATTGAGAGGGTCGCGTTGCCACGAGGCGGACCGAGTGCTCCAATCTTCGACATATGCCGCGGGAACCAAGGAGTCGTTGGGTGAGAGCCAGTACGTGGTGCGCGTATCGGCGCGTGCCTGGTAGGTCTTGAACCAAAGATCTGTATCCATCAGATGTGCCATCTGATTGTGAGCAAAGTCGTACCCGGCCAGGCCGCCCACTACAGTCACATTGCCTGCGATTCCATCGGTACGCCACAGGAACGTGACCAGCAGATGCTGGGGGTCGCCGACGATTGGCTCAACCAAGGGTGTTCCTTGCAGTACAATTTCATGCCAGAAGACGTCGAGCGCGGCCGTATTTCCAGTTTCGAGCTGGTGTTGAAAGGTCGTAATGCGGGGGCTCACACCGCGTTCTACCATAGTCATAACGTCACACTTCCTTTGCCGCGGGCCGGCACGGGGCCGACCCCCGTGGATGCTCTCCGCCTTGCCCGAGCAGGTACGCTGCGCCATCATATGCACGCCATGGGTAGTCTGTGCTCACGCGCCAGTAGAGAAGCGTATGCGATGAAGGCGACCGGAGGTGGAGACGCAGGATGTGATGGCGTTGAACGTGCTGAGGAGAGGCGGCGGACGTTCATGGAGGGAGCAGCGTCGAGAGATGATCAATTCGGAATCGATTGCGGCGGTCAGGGATGCCCGGATCAATCGGCACTTTCTCCGGCCGATCTACGAGGGCTATGGGTTTGCCAGTATTCCGCAGACGGTGCGCTCGCTGCTGACGGGGGCCAAGGGGGGCGGGGTGCCGTTCGGGCCGCGCGAGGATCTCTACGCGGAGTACGATGCGGTCATCCTCTTCTTCGTCGACGCGTTCGGCTGGCGGTTCTTCGAGGAGTATGCCGAGCGGCATCCGTTCTTGCGGCGGATCGTGGACGAGGGGCTCGTCTGCAAGCTGACCTCGCAGTTTCCGTCAACGACGGCGGCGCACGTGACGGCGATCCACACGGGCCTGCCGGTGGGAGAGAGCGGGGTCTACGAGTGGTTCTACTACGAGCCGCGGCTGGACGCGGTGATCGCGCCGCTGCTTTTCTCGTTCGCGGGCG
>JBBSGA010000250.1:0-9418 GCA_038254585.1 Chloroflexales bacterium
CGGCTGCGACTTCCTCGCCTGCTCGGCCTACAAGTTTTTCGGTCCGCACCAGGGAATTCTGTGGGCCCGGCGGGAGCTGCTGGAGCATCTGCGGGCCTACAAGGTTCGCCCGTCGCCGATGGAGCTTCCGTGGAAGTGGGAGACGGGCACCCAATCGCACGAGGGCGAGGCAGGCACGCTTGCGGCCGTCGATTATCTGCAGGGCATCGGGCGGGACCATCTCGATCGGTATGCCGGCACGATCGACGGGCTCGCGGGGCGCCGTGGCGAGCTCCGCACGGGCATGCTCGCGATCCGGGAGTGCGAGCAAGGCCTCTCGTGCCACTTCCTCGAAGCCATCCGCGCGGTTCGTGGGCTACGGCTGTGGGGCATCGGCGATCCCGCGCGGGTCGCGGAGCGCGTGCCGACCTTCGCCGTCACCGTCGACGGCCACTCGCCCGAGGCGCTGAGCGAGGCGCTCGCGGATAGGGGCTTTGCAACCTGGTCGGGCCACTACTATGCGCTCTCGCTCGTCGAGCGGCTCGGCCTGCTCGAAAGCGGCGGCATGCTGCGCATCGGCGCGGCCCACTACAACACGCGGGCCGAGATCGACGCGATCGTCGCGGCAATCTCCGAGATTGCCGCGTAGTAGGATCTCCGCCTTCTGCCTCGTGGCACATCGGTTGCAGCCCTCACGGTCCAATCATAGGAGGTGAGGGCAATGGCGAATAGTACCACGGGAGGATCACCGGAGACGACAGGCGCGGATACGGGCTTCACGACGAATATCGGGGTAGCGTCGCCGGGCTCGCCCGCGGATGAGATGGGCGCGGATGTGATGCCGGCGTCGGGCGAGGTCGGTGCGGCCGATCCGGAGGCCGGCACGGCGCTCACGGGCGATTCGGAAGGCCATAACCGCGGCCTGATCGACGAAGGGCGCCCCCCGGCGGGCGGCACATTGCGGCCGCACCTGGTCCAGGACGACGAGCCGCAGCGCAGCAACATCTCCGGCCTCACGCCCCTGGAGGAAGGCCGCGGAAGCTAGCACATCCCCCGCCCGAGCGCTGCTTCTCGACTTCGACGGCGTCGTCGACAGCGAAGGCGTCCAGCTGCGCGCCGTGAACAGCATTCTGGCGCCTTACGATATCAAGCTAAGCCGCGAAGCGTGGATCGAGCGCTGCGTAGGGCATAAGGCGCGTGACTTCCTGGGCCAGATCCTCGCCGGCCGGGCCGACCCGCCGGATCTTGAGCGACTACTCGCCGCCAAATCTGAGACATACCGCGATCTTTCACGCCGGACTGCGCCTCCTCGATCTGGTCTTTGTCCCTGACGGAGGAGTACGCGGCGATGGTGAGGGTTGACTAGTCGAATGGGGATGCCTCGTGTCGGCAGGCCTAGGTTACAATGGAGGCCAGATCGCTGACCCCTAGGGAAAGGAGATCGTGACGACATATGGCCCAAACGTATCATAACTTCATCGGAGGCGAATGGACGCCACCCGCGGGCGGCACCTTCGAGATTCGTAACCCTGCCGATACTGACGAAGTCGTCGGCCAGTTTCCACTTGCGACCGAAGACGAAGTGCGCGCCGCGATCGGCGCCTCGGCCGAGGCACAGCCCAAGTGGGGCGAGACGCCCGGTCCGCAGCGTGGCGAGGTTCTGTATCGTGCCGCGGAGATCATCCGGCGGCGCGCGGACGAGCTTGCCCGCGATTTGACACGGGAAGAAGGCAAGACGCTTGCCGAAAGCAAGGGCGAGGTTCTGCGCGCCGCCGACATCCTGGACTACCACGCGGGCGAAGGCCGGCGTATGGGCGGCGAAACGCTGCCGGCCGAAACACCCAACACGCTGCTCTACACCTCCCGCATGCCCCTGGGGGTCGTCGCGATCATCACGCCCTGGAATTTCCCGATCGCCATCCCAACCTGGAAGATCGCCCCGGCACTGATCAGTGGCAATGCCGTGGTTTTCAAGCCCGCATCGCAGGCGCCGCTCACGGCGCTGCACCTGGTCGAAGTGCTGGACGAGGCCGGCCTGCCTAAGGGCGTTTTGAACTACGTCACAGGCTCGGGCTCCAAGGTCGGCAATATGCTGGTCACGGACGAGCGTATCGACGGCGTCTCGTTCACAGGCTCGTACGAGGTCGGAACCGGGATCTACCAGCAGACGGCGAAGCGCATGCTGCGGACGCAGCTCGAGCTCGGCGGCAAGAATCCGGTGATCGTCGCCAGCGATGCCGATCTGGATAAGGCCGTAGCGCTCGCTGCGCGCGGCGGATTTGGCCTCACCGGCCAGGCCTGCACCGCGACGAGCCGGGTGATCGTCGAGCGGCCCGTGGTCAAGGAGTTCACGGAGCGGCTCACGGCCTACGCTCGCGCGCTGAAAGTCGGGCCGGGATTGGCCGACGGGACCCAGATGGGACCGGCCGTCAGCGCCCAGCAGCGTGATACCGACCTCGAGTACATCGAGATCGGGCAGAACGAAGGCGCCCACCTGGCGGCCGGGGGTCGTGAAAGCCAGGCAAACGGAGGCGGCAGCGGGTATTACGTCGCCCCGACGGTCTTCGCCGACGTTCGGCCGGATATGCGGATCGCCCAGGAGGAGATCTTTGGGCCGGTGATCAGCGTGATCGAGGCGGGCGATTTCGACGAGGCGATCAAGATCGCGGATAGCATCGGCTACGGGCTGGCCGCGGCGGTCTGCACCAACGATCTTCGCAAAGCGCTGCGTTTCGCGGAACGGATCGAGGCCGGTTTGGTCAAGGTCAACCAACCGACGACCGGGGTGCCGCTGCATGCGCCCTTCGGCGGCTTCAAGATGTCCAGCTCGGGGACCTTCAAAGAGCAGGGCAAGACCGCGGTCGAGTTCTACACCCGCATCAAGACTGTATCGATCGAGGTGGGCTAGCGTGAAGATCTCGAAGATCACCCCGATGGTGCTGGGGACCGCGTGGCGCAACCTGACCTTTGTGAAGGTCGAGACCGACGAGGGACTTTCAGGCGTCGGCGAAGTGCGCATGCTCAATCACACCGACGCCTTGATCGGCTATCTCGCCGAGGCCGGCCCGAATCACGTGCTCGGCTCCGATCCCTTCAACGTCGAAGATCTGGTCAAGCGCATGTACTACAACGACTTCGCGCGCGCGGGGCAGATCATGATGTCGGGGATCAGCGTGATCGAGATCGCGTGCTGGGATATCGTCGGCAAAGCGCTGGGCGTTCCGGTCTATAAGCTGCTCGGCGGCGCCACGCGCAACCGGATCAAGGCCTATGCCAACGGTTGGTATACGGTCGAGCGCAGCCCCGATCAGTTCGCGGAGGCGGCGAAGCGTGCCGTGGCCCGCGGCTACCACGCCCTCAAGTTCGATCCTTTCGGCGCGGGCTTCTACGAGCTCAGCCGCGAGGAGAAGCGCCGCTCGATCGCCTTGACGGAGGCGGTGCGCGCGGCGGTGGGACCCGATATCGAGCTGCTGCTCGAGATGCACGGACGCTTCAACCCTGCGACGGCGGTCGAGATCGCCCATATGCTGGAGCCATACGAGCCGAGCTGGGTCGAGGAGCCGGTGCCGCCTGACAACTTGCGGGCGTTGAAGAAAGCCAGCGAGCAGATCAACATCCCGGTGGCGACAGGAGAGCGGCTGCACACACGCGGCGAGTATCGCGAGCTCTTCGAGCTCCAGGCCTGCGACATCATCCAGCCCGACATCACGCACTGCGGCGGCATCCTCGAGACCAAAAAGATCGCCGCGTGGGCGGATACCTACTACATGCTCGTCGCCCCGCACAACGTCGGCGGCCCGGTAGCGACGGCAGCCGCGCTGCATCTGGCGGCCTGCACCACGAACTTCAAGATCCAGGAGCACTTCAACGACTTCGCCGAGGCCTGGGTCAAGCAGGCCGCGCCGGGCCTACCCGAAGTTGCCGATGGCTCCTTCCCGCTCCCGGACAAGCCCGGCCTCGGCGTCGAGCTCGACGAGCACGTCTTCGATGAACATCCGCGCGCCCAGATCTTCTTCAACCTCTACAGCGAAGACTGGCACCGTCGCCAGGCGCAGCGGTAGGGGTAGGAGGTTCTTCGTTTGAGCGTGGCAGCATGTGCACGCTATCGAGCGCCCAGGAGGAGAGAGTCGTGCACTTATCGCTTACGCAGGCTAAACACTTTTACCGGATCTGGTTCGCGCTGCTCGGATACGTGAACGATCAGCGCCGGCTGCTGGCCTCCTTTCCTACCGTACCAGGAGAGGCAACTGTCCTCCCATCCGATGCCAAGCAGCTCCGCGACGCGCTGTGGGCCGACGACGCGCTGCGCGAGACCTTCGTGGCCGAGAATTCGGCGGGCCTTCCGCCGGACGATCTGGCGGTCGTGGCGAGCTGGCAGCACCGGCTCGCCGGGAACTTTTACGTCTTTCGCTACCTCAAACGTCACACGGTCTTTCTTTCGTCGACTAGGCCCACGCGGGCCTACGGCGTGCTGGGACTGGTCAGCCCAATCGAGGAAATCTTGGGCCCCTACATCCCCATCTATGTACAGGCCGTGGTGCTGCCCTTCGAGGATCAAATCATCTACGATGGCCTGCTCGAAGGCTACTCGATCAGTTTTGGCCCCGGCATCCGAGGCGACCTGAACGATGCGTATCGGAGCGCGCAGGAGCGCGAGGGGATCATTACCACGCTGCTGCCCGTGGATGCCGCTGCCAACCCAGATAAGGTCAGGGGCGGCGTGACCACGCGGAACGCTAAGCTGCTGCGCGCCTTCGGGACGGAGTTGGCCAAGAGCCGGCTGAGCCTCACGACGATCGAGCAGCATGTTGGGACGATTGAGGCCTTCGCCCAGACATACTTGCTGGAGGGAAATCCGCCGCGGGGACTGCTCGACATGACGCTCGGGGATGTCCAGACCTATCTGGCCGGGGCAGGAAAGAGGGCAAACGCGACCAGCTTCAAGCGCTTTGTCCGTTTTCTTCTCGACACGGGGCGTATGGATTACGAACGAGCGCGGCCGCTGCAGGAGTTCCTGAAGAAGCAGACAGGCAGATAGACGTTCGTTGCTCCTGGGAGCTATACTATGTCCAACGCCACCACTGATAGCCTGAACTGGGGGTATTATAGCTAACGCTTCCCGACTTCGGCGATGCAGTCGACGCGCATGTCCTCACCACGGATGTGACAAGCTTGGCTGGATGAAAGGCTGGTTGTTGTGCGCTCATTGCTTGGTCTGCTCTTCCTCTATTTGCTCCTCAAAGCATTCCTGGTCGGGATTGGGATGGGCATCGGCTTCATATTGCACTGGATCGTGCCGGCCATCGATCTCGGCATGGCGGTACTCATCGGCGTGATCACCACGGGATTCTCTATGTACTTCTTCGCGCGTCTCTTCGCATTGGCCGATACTATCTCCGGGGAAGGCACGGCGTCGGACATGGCGTCGTCTGTCACCTACCTAATCGATCCCATCCCGCCAATCCCAAGGCCGCGCAGGAGCAGACGCAAGCCGTAGTGAGCTTCTTATCCTTGCTTGACAACCACGCGCTCGACCTGGATCAGATGCGCAAGCGCATGAACGGAGAGACCGGCAGAGCAGCTGACGCGCCGGCATAGCTCGGAGCACTCGGTCATATTCGAAGAAGCGCTGGCAATTAGTATGTGGAACCTCGGAGCCAGGCGTCCGACGACGCGTGCTATTCGAGAGAGGCTCAATGCTCTGAGAGTCAACTCCTGCAACTGAAGCGTCTGATGGCATTGATCGTCTCTCGTCGTAGGCACGGCGCCACGTTCTGCACGTACAGGCCTCCTACCTGAAGCGTGGCACTACTTCTTTGCTGAAGAGCTCGAGGCTGTCCAGGCGCGGGAAGTCGGCGAAACGGAGTAGGAAGTGGGTGACGCCCGCGTCGACCCAGGCCTGGATCTGGTCCACGACGCTGTCGGGCGTTCCCACTAGGCCGCCTTCCGGGTTGTAGAAGGGGCTCGTCTCGGCTACGTGCCGGGCCTCGGCGTCCGTGGCTGCAACCGCGACACATTCGCACGACCACGTCTTGACGATGCGATCATAGTCCGTTCCAACTTCCGCGCAGTGCCCGCGCAGGACGTCGAGCTTATGGCGAAATGCCTCGGGTGTTCCGCCGCCGGGGTTGCACCAGTCGGCGTGCTTGGCGACGATCCGCAGCGTCTTGCGCTCGCCTCCGCCGCCGACCATAATCGGCGGTAGAGGAGCGGGCTTCGGACTCAGGTAGGCATCCCGGATCTGATAATACTCGCCCTCGTACGTCGCGGGCTGTTCGGTCCACATGCGCTTGACGATCTCACAGGTCTCTTCGAGCTGCTGGAGGCGAACGCCGGCGCGCGGGAAGGGGTAGCCGTAGGCGAGGTACTCGTCTTCCTTCCAGCCCGCACCAATGCCGAAGACGAACCGGCCGGGGGCGAAAGCACAGATATTGGCGACCATCTTCGCCAGCAGAGCCGGGTTGCGGTAGCTCTGGCAGAGGACGATTGTGCCCCAGGTCAGCCGCGGATAGGCGGCCGCGAGGTAGGCCGTCGTCGTCATACACTCGATCGTATCGGTATCGACCGGCTGCCAGCTGCCCCAGGGCACGAAATGATCGGCGACCCAGGCGGTGGCAAAATGCTCCGAAACGATCGGCAGGGCGCCGTGAATCTGGTCGATGAACGCTTGTCCCGCGCTACCATCCGTCGGAAAATCAGGCACGCGCCAGCCGAATTGGATCCCAGGCATAGCTCCATCCCTCTCCAAAATGTTGTGCCGGCACCGGGCCGATCAGGCAAAGGCCGGCAACCACTCCCCGTGTGCCGCGATCAGGTCGTCCACGAGCGACCAGATTTGATCGAGGCTGAGCTCGGCCGCGGTATGCGGATCGAGCATCGCGGCATGGTAAATATGCTCACGCTTCCCGGTCAGGACGGCTTCCACCGTCAGCGCCTGCACGTTAATATTGGTCTGCATCATCGCGGCGAGCTGTGGCGGAAGCATGCCGATATGCGTGGGCTGGACGCCGTTGCGGTCGACGATGCAGGGAACCTCGACGCAGCAGCCTGCCGGAAGGTTATCGATCAGGCCGTCGTTGGCGACGTTGCCATAGATCACGCGCGGCTGATTCGTCTCCATCGAATGGATGATCAGCGAGCCATACTCGTGCGAGCGGTGGACTTTGTGGCTGCGGCGCTCCTCTTCCCACGTTGCGCGCAGCTGTTGGGCGTATGCCGCGTCGCGCTTCGCAATGCGCGCCAGGCGCTCTTCCATGCGTGCCTGCTCGTAACGCTCGACCGCCTGCGGATCGGGGTCCTCAAGCGCCGCGCGCATCTCACCCCAGTCGGCGATCTGCACCTCGCAGCGGCGGATGTACTCATCCAGCGGAATGTTGAAGCGCTCGATCAGGTCCGGGCGGTCACGCTTGATGAACCACGGCACGTACTCGCTGAAGTGCTCGCTCGACTCCGTGACGAAATAGCCAAGGCGCGTCAGCATCTCGTAGCGTACCCGGTTACCCTCCGGCACACGTCCCTCGGCGACGACTTGCCGGAGCAAGGGATAGAGGTCTTGGCCGTCACGCTCGAATCGCAGGTAGAAGGCCATGTGATTGATGCCGGCACACAGGTAGTTAATCTCCTCGACCGGAACCTTGATATCCCGCGCGAGCTCCTCGGCCGTGCCCTGGACACTGTGGCACAGGCCGACGGTCTTGATCGACGTGGCCCGGTTGATCGCCCAACAGTTGATGGCCATCGGATTGACGTAGTTCAGGAAGGTTACATCGGGGCAGACTTGCTCCATGTCGTGACACATGTCGAGCAGGACCGGAATGGTGCGCAGGCCGCGCATGATGCCGCCGATTCCCAGCGTGTCGGCGATCGTCTGGCGGAGGCCATATTTCTTCGGAATCTCGAAATCGGTTACCGTCCCGGGCTTATAGCCGGCGACCTGAATCATGCTGATGGCATAGTCGGCGCCGTCGAGGGCCGCCCGTCGGTCCGTCGTGGTCTCGATGATCGGGTGTGCCGCGCTCGCCTCGCCCAGCGTATGCGCGACGATCGCCGACGTTTCGAGGCGCTCCTGATCGATGTCGAAGAGGCTGATCGTCGAGCCCGCGAGCTCGGGAAAGCTGAAGATATCGCCGAGCAGATTCTTGGCGAAGACCGTGCTGCCGGCGCCGATGAAGGTAATCTTTGACATACTGCTTCCTTCTCTTTCTCTAGAGGATTCCGACGTCCGAGTTGTCGCCTAACATAAGCTTGTACGCCTTGGGCTTGATCGGCGACTTGTGGATCTTCACGTTGCGGCCGATCAGGCTGTCCTCGATCCGGTGCGGGATCCCGACGATCTCCGAGTTCTCCAGCACGATCGAATGCTCGATCTCGCTCTCCTCGATCGAGGTATGGTGATAGATCGACGTGAACGGCCCGATATACGAGTTGACAATCCGCGCGTGTTCCCCGACGATCGCCGGACCCCGGATCACGCTGTTGATCACCTGCGCGCCGGCCTCGACCGTCACCTTGCCACTGATCTGCGAGTCGCGGTCGACGAAACCGTTGATCGCATGCGCCAGCTCTTCGAGCACCAGCCGGTTGGCATCCAGCATATCCGTCTTCTTGCCGGTATCGATCCACCAGCCGTGGTGCACGTACGGATAGACGCGGTATTTGTGCTCCACCAGATACTGGATCGCGTCGGTGATCTCGAGCTCGTGCCGCCACGACGGCTTGATATGTTCGACGGCTTCCCAGATGTGCCGGTCGAACATATAGATCCCGACGAGCGCAAGATTGGAGACGAACTCCTTGGGCTTCTCGATCAGCCGCTTGATCTGCCCGTGGACGTCCAGCTCGGCCACGCCGAACTGGCTCGGGTCGGCCACTTCCTTGAGCACGATCTGCGCGTTCCAGTCGCTCGAGCCGAACTGCTCGATCAGCGGCGAGATACCGCCTTCGAGGCAATTATCGCCGAGGAACATGACAAAGCGATCGTCGCCTAGGAAGTCGCGGCTTTCCTTGACGGCATGAGCTAGGCCGAGGGGCGCGCTCTGGTGGATGTAGCTGACCTTGACGCCCCAGCGCTCTCCAGTACGGACAGCATCCTTGATCTCGTTGGCGGTGTCGCCGACGACGATGCCGATCTCGGTGATCCCGGCATCGCGGATCGCCTCGATCACCCGAAAGAGCACCGGTTTGTTGGCGACCGGAATAAGCTGTTTTGCCTTGGTATAGGTCAGCGGGTAGAGGCGCGTGCCTTTTCCGCCGCTCACGATCAGACCCTTCATAATCGGTATTGCAGGGCTCATACCGAAGCTCCCTCAATCACTCGCGGACGACAGTGGGACCGCATCCTCAAGCGGCCATTCTAGCATGCACTGTGCTGTACGCCGCAGCCTCCCACATATTTTTGGGACTGACCACCCGCGGATGAAGCACCGGCGGCCTAACATCA
>JBBSGA010000251.1:0-9407 GCA_038254585.1 Chloroflexales bacterium
CCCGGACGGCTCGCCCGCCCGAGACGACGTTCTACGCCCGGTTACGGCGCCCTACGGACCGACGTACTCGTCGATCATCGCGTTGATCTCACTGGTGATTTTTGCCGGCGAGTCCGTCGCTTTTTCTTTGCCTAGCGCGACGGCAGTGTAGTGATCGTGGATGATCTGCCAGAAGCGGTCACGGTTCTGGACCGGGCCGACCCACTGGCCGTATTGGAGGGCCGCGAAGGAGGTCTTGAGCGCGGGCGCAGCCTGCACCAGCTGCGGATCGTCCTTCAACGCTTTGAGTGCCGGCACCGTGAAGGTGAGCTTGTTCCAGTCGCGCGCGTTCTCGGGGCGCATCATGAACTCGGCGAACTTGAAGGCGGCGTCCTTGTGCTTCGAGCGCGCAGAGACGACCTCGCCCCAGCCCGACTCGGCGGCGAAAAGCGGCGGCTTGCCGGGTGTGAAGGACGGAACCGAGATGTAGTCGTAATCGGTTCCGTAGACCATATCCTTATAGGTATCCTTGGCCACGCCGATGACCCACGGCCCGCGGTAGCCCATGGCGGCCTTCTTCTGGAAGAAGACGTCAAAGGTGTCCAGGCTCGAGCCGTACGCCTTCTCCTGGGTCAGTTTGTCCTGGGTCTCGAGCCCCGTCTCGAAGAGCCAGGCTTTCTGGGCCTCGGGCGTATTGAAGTTGACGTGCTGATTGTCCTTGTCCCAGTAGCTGGCGCCCTGCTGCAGGATCAGGGATAGCAAGAGGAAGGTTATGCTGTCGTTGTTGGTGAAGGCGAAGCCCGAGCGCTCGAGCGTATTACCTTTCCAGGAGGTCAGCTTCTTCCCTTCGCTGCGTATATCGTCCCACGATTTGGGCAGCTGGAGGCCGGCGTCCTTGAACATCTTGAGGTCGACCAGCATCCCGCCGTTTTCGAGATTGTACTCATGCGGCATGCCGTAGGCCTTGCCTTCCCAGGTATACGCGCCGAGTGCGGCCGGCCAGAACTGCTCGTCGAGCTGTGGCTTGGGCAGCGGCACCTCGGCCAGAATGCCTTTCTTGGCGTAGTCCGTGACCCACGTCCCGAACATCTGCTGAATATCAGGCTCGGTCTTGGAGGCGTAGGCCGTCTGCAGCTTGTTGATGAAGACGTCATACGGGAAGTACTGGTAGACGACGTTGATGTTCGGGTTCTCCTTCTGGAACCGCTGGATCATCTGTTTGTTGGCCTGGACAAATGCCTCGTTGTTGTGGGTCCACCAGGTCACGTTTTCCTTGCCCTCGACCGGCTTGGAGGCCAGAACGCCGGCCGCGGCCGTCGCAGTTGCCGCCACATCCTCGGGACTTAAGGTCGCGCTGGCGGCGGGTGCACCGGTCGCCACGCCCGCGGCGCCTGAGCTGCCGGCGGGAGCATTGGTCGACGCGACAGGCGCCGTGGCCCGACCACCGCAGGCGGCGAGCACCACCGTGGCGACAAGCAGGCTGATCAGCAGCTGCACCGGCCGTGCACGTCGGGAAAGGTTCATGCGTTTCTCCTTCCTATATATCCGTACTATGAAGCTCGGACGGGGCTCCTACAACATTCCGCAGCTCAACCAGCCAAATATAACATGCTCGGCCAGTACTGATTGTGAATATGCTGCACCAGCCCAGCACACTGACGCTGAATGGACGGTTTCGGGACAGTCTTTCGCGTGAGGCGATGGAAGCGGACATCCGCCGAGCCAATTTGCCTGTATCATCGTGCGTAGGAGCGAATTGGCGCGACTGGGCATTGCGCCGGAGCAATGGCCGCACAATCTCTGGGAGGAGACGATGGAGGGACGTATGCTTGAGGGCGAGGTCGCACTGGTGACCGGATCGGGTCGAGGCTTGGGTCGCGCCATCGTCGAGCGTCTGGCCGAGCTTGGCGCGGACGTCGTCGTGCACGATATCAGCACGACGGCGCCTGCCGAGTACGGGGAGGACGCCGATCTGGATGCGGTGGTCGCTGCGCTGGCACGCCACGGCGGGAAAGTGATCGCGGTGACCGGGGACATCGCCGACGAATCTACATTGCAGAGGATGGTCGCACAGCCCGAGGAGGCGCTGGGCCCAATCACGATTCTCGTTAATTGCGCGGGAGGCGACATTGGGGCGCGAGGCGGCAAGCCGCAGCCGAACAATGCGCTCGGCATTCCCATCGAGGATCTACGCGCCATGATCGACCGTAACCTGGTAGGAACGATGCTCGCCTGCCGTGCGGTCTGTCCTGGAATGGTAGAGCGCCGCCGGGGAGCGGTCGTGAACATTGCGTCGACCGCTGCACATGTCGGCGTCGGGGACGGGGTCGTCTACGCCGTGGCAAAGGCCGGCGTGGTGCAATGGACGCGCTGTTTGGCGCAGGAGCTGCGGCCGCATGGCGTGCGCGTCAACGCCATCAGCCCGGGGCCGACGATGACCGCGCGCTTCCTCGCGACGCGCCCGACGGACCCGGGCATGCGCGATCCTTCCGTGCCGTTGGAGCGCTATGGACTGCCGGCGGAGGTCGCAGACGCCGTAGCGTTTCTCTGTAGTCGCGCGGCGCGTTTCGTCAACGGCCAGGTGCTGCGCGTCGACGGCGGCCAGCAGCTCTCGCCGGCGTAACGCCTGTATCGAACGGATCGCCGACGAGGAGCCCCACGTCAGCAGCGCGGCTAGCTCACATTGTCAAGCCCAACAACTCGCTCAACGCCGGACGCTGCTTGCGCTTGCGTTTCACGATGCCGAGCCACGTGGCGTTTGCCGCCACGTAGGCCGTGATAAAGTGGAAACCGGTGGCGGCGCCAATGGTGAAGGCTCCGTCCGGCCCCAGCTCGACGGTGCAGGCGTTGGCCACGATCTGGCCGGGCACGTAGTTGAGATCGGAGGTGGCGAAGCCCGGCCACGTGTCCAGCAACCGCATTGGGTGCACCACCTGCGCGAGCGCCGACGCGGTCCGTGAGGATGAGGCGTGGAACAGTCAAATTCCCCCCGGCAAGCAAGTAGCGCCGTAGCCATGTGCGACTGGCCTGGTGATTGATATCACCAGGCTAAAAGACACTGACCATAACACTGGCATCGACGACACTCACAAGTCGCGCCGCTGCTCTTTTACCGCATCCGCCGCGCTCATATGACCCTGCCAGGCTTTACCGATCTGAGTAGCGGTGCGATCGATACTCTCCAAAGCTGCCAGTGTTGCGGCCCGTTCGTCATCGGTGAGGGGCGCCAGATGTACCACCTTATTTCGTATAGCGTTGAGTGCTGACGGTGGAGCAGCAGCATGCTCGGCAAGCACTTCCATTAAGCGTAGCTGCTCCTCGGCTGTAAGCTGCTGAGCCTCGCGCAACACTGTCTCATAATCAGTCATGGCCATAGAGTTTGCCCTTACTACCTCACCACTGTCAACCATTCTCGGGGAGGCTCCGGGAGCCGATCTCCACATTTCCCGTTCAGATCTGCTGTTGAAGACCTGTGCTGGCGCGCTGCGAATGCTTTACACACCTAGCAATGTTACCCTTAGCAAGGGGCCAGCAGGTTCCTATGAAGCACGGCCTTCGCCTACCGTTTCGTTTTCTCCGCAAGGTCGATCTGCGCGGGAGCGACGAGTCCGTCGTCTCAAGCGCAGCGCGTATCTCGGTCTCAAAACGGTCGAGTGGTACTCCATCCACCGGACTCCTCAGGTTGCTGAGCCGTAGTATAGCAAAGATGACAGGCCCCGCCAGGGAGCTTGGTCTGGCGGTGCTTTTCGCCGGCGTCGCCGCCATAACTCAATTTATCTCCGAACTCGGCCACCGCCGCGCTCTTCGCGCCCGTCGCCGTGGCACTGGCACACGGCGACGGGCCGCCCGCCCGAGCCCTACGTGGTGACCGTCGCCATGGCCTCCGTGGCCGCTTTCCTCACGCCGATTGGGCGTCACGGCAATCTGCTCGTCTACGGCCCCGGCCACTATCAGTTTGGCGACTTCGCCCGCGTCGGCACCCCGCTTACGATCCTCGCCGGCCTCGTGGTCGCCTTTCTGGCGCCGCTGATCTGGCACGTTAACGACGTCCCCACCTCAACTTTGCTCAGGAAGGCATTTGCGAATCTGCCATGGCAAGGTGTCGATCGTACCCCTGATCGCTTTGAGGACAGATGCCAGAAGGCTACCGGCGGCTGCGACAACACTTTGAACTCCAAGATATCATCGTCTTTCGCCACCGGGACTGGTTCGAGCGAGAACGCCTGTCACTTTGAGTGATTTTTTTGGATTACAGCTAAACTCATCATATCCACGTGAACGGCGTGATGTTGAACGGTCAGGAAAAAAAGGGTGCCCACGCTTGGAGAAGCGCGGGCGAAGGATACGGAGGCGGCACGTTGACGTTGAGGAGGTGGCGGGTGTTGATCACCAGACCGTGCCCGAGACCTCGGCCACGCTGAGCGCTGCTGGCAGCGCCTGTCACGATGTTGAGCTCGATGACCTGTTCGACCTCGACCGCATCGGCGACGCCGACCACGGGTCAGCGGCGCCGGAACACCGGCCTACTCGGTCGGGCAGAGCACCGGCAGGCTGTTGCCCTGCCGTAGCCGACTTGTGGCCGGCCACCACGGAGGTTGCCGACCATGGGCGCCCCTGCGCATGCCGGACGATCACCGGCATGCCGTCGGGCACATCAGGGCGGCTCGGCGTCGGATGGCGCTGGTGTGGAAGGGCCTGATCTGGGTACGGGCTTTCGATAGCATAGACCCTGGCAGTTTCGTCGTTGGAAGACATCTGCTTCCCGTATCCGTGCTACCCGGCGGATCGTGCAGGCAGGGCTCGCAACCGTTGCAGTCAAGGACTGTACGGTGGACCTTCTCCAACCTCTGGACTATTTGAAGGAGAGCACCAAAAAGCCGGGGGTAAGATATGGAACCCGGGAACTGCCTTGTCGTACAGACCGCTCGATCCGCCCGTTATCCGGCGTCCTATCTGAATGGACACGGAACACGGCGACGGTGGTAGCCCGGCTTCTCAACGTTTCAGCGCTCTCCTCAGAGGTCCTCGCCTGTCGGACGCCGCGCAGTGGGATGACCGTCATTCCCCGTCCGGCCGCTGACCTCCGAGACGCTGCCGGCGAACTCGGACCCGAGCAGCCGTCCGAGATCCACCAGAAGTGCAAGCAAGTGGCGCATCCGCTCCACCCCGAGCTTCCGTGCCCACTCGTCCTGCACCTCCCGCACCAGCCGCCGCGCCACCCGATTCACCTCCCAGCCCCGCGTCGTCTGTCGCACAATCTGCGCTCGCTTGTCGGTCGGGTCCGGAACCCGCTCCAGATAGCCGTGCGCCTCGAGGTAGTCGACTAGATAGCCCATGGCCTGCTTCGACGTCGCGGCCCGCGCGGCGAGGTCACTCACCCGGTTCCCTTCGGGGTCGAGCAGGCGGAAGATGGCAGTGTGGTTGGGGCGGAGGTCGGCGAAGCCCGCCGCAGCGAGCCCCTCCTGCACACGTCGGGTGAGCACCGCGAAGGGGATCTGCAGCAGCGACCCAATCAGGAAGCCGTCCTCGCGCATCTCGTCCATTTGCCCCCCTTGACAATATAGACAAAACCCTTTACCATATCCACGAAATAGACAAAACCATTGTCTATTTTAGCATAGCGCTTCCGCGCACGAAAGGAGATCCTGATGAGAGTGGACGACCATGCGGCGGTCGTCCGCGCCATGACCGCGGCGATCGACTGCCACGACCTCGCCGCGCTCGCTGCGCACGCGGGCTTGTACGAGCTGGTCGAGCATATCCCCACGCTGCTGGCTGCCTTCCCCGACCTGACGCACACCATCGAGCAGCAGACGGTGGACGGGGATGTCGTGGCGACGCGGGCGGTGGTGCGCGGCACGCACCGCGGGCCGTTGCTGGGGGTCGCGCCGACGGGCAGACGGATTGAGGCCATGGTTCTGATGATGGATCAGGTGGTGGACGACCGGATCATCCGGCACTACGCCTTGCCCGATTGGATAGCGATCCTGGGTCCCATCGGGGCGCTCCCCGCCTTCGGCCCGAATCACGCGACCGTGTCCGAGGGATCGTCCTAGTCCATCAGCACCTGCCTTTGGAGACGTGATCGTGCGGCAGCGCAGCCGTCGCGCCGCGCCTCGTTCGCCCTCCCGGCGTCTGCACAGCGTGCCAGGTCGCGGCCGCGTGCTTATCCCCGGCGCTCAGGGTTCAGCCGCACCCTCCCGGAGGCCCGCGGCGAGCAGAGCTTGCGCCGCCCACCGCGATACCGCGACGGCTGCGTCCGGTTCCAGGCCACAGACGTCGTGGAGGACAATCACTGCCTCAATCCCCACGCAGAGCGACAACGCGGCCACCAGACGCTGTAAGGCTGGCGGGGGCTGGACGAGGTCCCCATGCCCGGGGGCGATAGCCTCCACAAGCCAATCAAGGCGCCGGGCACCCCGCAGTCGGCGCTCTACGGAATCGCTCGGCGGGCCGGCGGCACGCGCCTCCAGGGACAGCCGCAGTAAGGTACGGAAGGCCACTTCGTTGTCCAATGTGACGCGCTGCATCACCTGGACCAGGGTATCGAGCCGGGCGGCTGCGTCGTCCGAGGGCGGTGCGGCGGCCAGGAGCTGCCCGATATCCGTGGCGGCGTGCTCAAGCGTCGCCTCGAAGAGCAGCAGCTCCTGCGTCGGAAAGTAGCGATAGGCTGTCGCGCGCGAGACGAATGCGGCATCCGCGACCTGGGCGATCGACGGGAGCTGGCCCTGCAGGAGGAGGTGCTGTGCGGCAGCCAGGATGGCTTGCCGGGTCCGGCGCTTTTGATTGATTCGTCCACCTTCGTGGTCAGCGTTTGGCATGGGGCGCGTTTCTCCCTGGTGATTACCCACATCTTTGAGCAACGCAAAAACTCCGCCTCCGTGTGGTACAAAGGATGTATCGACCAACCTACGCCACAGGAGACGGAGTAATGGATAGTGTACTGATCCGCGACGTGCTTGACAAGTTGCCCGTGCCCGAACTGGAGCACAGCTTGCAGACCTTTCTTGCGCCGCTGACTGAGCTGGTGCCTGACCGCCGCTTGCAGCGCGTCGTGCCGCTGGCCGTGCGCGGCATCTTGGCCCGCGAAACTCCGGTCATCACCCAGATCGCCCAAAGTGTCGCTCGCACCGAGGCGGCCTGCTGGCCCGCTGCCAAACGCATCTACCGCTTCCTCGACAACCCGCGCGTGCCGCCGCAGCTCCTCACCAAAGGGCTCTATCATCTGGCGCGCGCCACCGTCGCCCACGCGCAGCCGCCCTATCTTGTCATGGCCGTGGACCCGGTCAACTTCGAGAAAGCCTATACGCGCAAGCTGCAGGGGGTCAGCATCGTGCGCAAAAGCACGCCGCCCCCGCTCCGCGGCAAAGCGCGCCTCACCCGTGGCTATCCCGCCATCACCGCCACTGTGGTTAATACGCGCGTACCGGCGACGACCTACGCCAAGTGGTTCTCCTATCGCGTCGGCTTTCGGAGCGAGAACTGGGAGATCCGCCGCGCGCTGCGCACGACACGCGCGGTCTTCCCGACGCAGCGCCTGCGCTTTGTGGGTGACGCGGGGTTGGATGACCAAAAGATCTTTCACTGGGTTGCCGCCGTCCGGGGCGAGTTCGTGATCCGCGCTAGCCATCTGGAACGGATCGTGGAGGTGTACAACGCGCGGTGGAACCGCTGGGAGGTGGAGCCGGTGCAGGCGTTGGTGGAGACGGTGCCGTTTGCGGTCACCTGGCAGGTGACCTTTACGCATGCAGGCACGACGCGGGAGGCGACCATCAAGGTGGGGTGGTTGCAACTGCGCCTGCCAGAGACGCACCAGCGCGTGTGGGCGGTGGTGGCGCAAGAATACGACGCGGCCGACCAGGCGGTGCGCACGTTGGTCTTGTTGACCAATGTGCCCGTGCGGAGCGAGGCCGATGCGCGGGCGCTCTACGAGGACTGGCGGTTCACCCAGGGGGTACCCGGCCGCATTGAGCATGGCTACCGCTTTGATCAGGAACAGGGGCTGGATGTGGCAGACCTGCGCGTGAGACCCTGGCGCGGATGCAGCGCTTGTTCACGCTCGTGTTGGTCGCGGCGCAATTCGTCTTTCACCTGATGGACACATGGCCACCGCAGACGGTGCCGTGGCTGCGCAAGCTGGGCGGCAAGTTGGAGGTGGCGATGGATCGGGATGGGCCGTACATCGTGCTGCGCGGGTTGGTGGCCCTCTGGCAGACCGTGGCCACGCTCACACTCCTGGCCCTGGAGCCCTTCCCGCGCCACCTGTTCGAGCCTACCTGAGATGTGGGTAATCACCAGTTTCTCCCTCTTGACATCTGTAAGTTCGCATGATAGTATACCGCCATCTCGTAATTAGACAATAGTCTTTTGATGAGATACCCGGTTCACAAGCTTGTAGGAGGAGGTTGCGTACAATGACTACGCCAACACCGTCACTGGTCAAACACCTATTGCCCCATGACGGCGCACCTTTCGCGCGCGTGGGCTCCTAGTCACGTTCAAACTGCGGGCCAGTGACACCGACGCTGCCTACACCCTGTCCGAAGCCTACACTCCGCCGCAGACCGGCGTCCCGCCGCACATTCAGCACCTTGAGGACGAGTCGTTCGTGATCTTGGAAGGCACGTACACCTTCCAGGTCGGTGAGGAGCGCTTCGCGTGCGGCCCCGGCGAGGTGATCTATGTGCTGCGGCGCATCCCGCATGCATTCCACAACTCCAGCTCCCAGCCCGCGCGGATGTTGATCATCCAGTCTCCTGGAGGCATCCACGAACAATGTTTTGCTGAGGCATGGGAGCGCATCACCGACCCGGCGCAGCTGTCGGCGCCGGAGCCGCCGGCCGAGTTTGACAAGATCAAGGCTGTGGCGAACAAGCGTGGGATCGAGATGGCCCCCTTGCCCGGTCACTAACACGGCCACCGTCCTGCGCTCGACCCTGGAGGGAGTGCGGAACTTCTTGAATGCTCCGTGCTGGATGAGTGGTGTTAAGGCGCCGTTCGCAGGGAATGGGCCGCATGTCTCTCGGCCTATCGTGACGCGCGAGCGGGACGTTGGGTCGGGTTAGCACGTAGGCCCAGACCTCGTTTTCCCTCATAATCAGCATCGTCAGGCTTTGGCCTCCTCCGCGAGTGCAGAGGAAAGTCGGCGGATCTGGCTTGACAGAGGCCTTGCTGCTCCCACAGTCTGACTGAACCCTCCCACGAGATGAGCTTCCCTCCCTCCTGCACATCAGCTTGGCATGGTGCGCAATGTTGCCCCCCTTTGCTGAAGCACTGTCGCGTTCCCTCGCGTGGTGACCTCGATGAAGCGCGCGCCTACTTGGAGCGGGCCATCGAGATCTTCACGCGGCGAATTGGCGCGGATAATTTCTTAACGGCGTATCCGCTCGGAAGCCTCGGGAGGCTCTTCTACGACCTCGGGCAGCCCG
>JBBSGA010000252.1:0-9341 GCA_038254585.1 Chloroflexales bacterium
AGCTTGGAGTGTAGTTGCAGCTCGTGCTTCAGGTTACGGCACGAAGAATACCACGGCTGAGCGGGCCAAAGCAGACCAGGGTCCCATGCAGCCGGCGTCTGCTGGTATGCTTCCTGATAGGCTTAAGACGTCCGCCTGGATCAACACGAAAGGAGCGTTATGAAGATCTCGATCGAATACTGCACGCAGTGAACGTACGTCGATCGCGCCGTCAGGTTGGCGGAGATGATATTGAAGGCGCATGAACGCGAGATCGGCGAGCTCTCTCTGATTCCCTCGAGCGGTGGCAGGTTCGAAGTGACCTGCGACGGCGTCGTGCTTTTCTCGAAGGCGCAGCTCGGCCGGCATGCCGATCCGGACGAGGTTCTCGCAGCTGTCGGAAGCAGACAGCCCGTTACGAAGTAAGACGAAGCACGGCCCGCGGCGATAGGCCTATCGCCGCGGGCCGTGCTTCTCAGCGCGTCGGATTCGTGCCGCCCTCGGCCCCATCCGGCCGGGGATCGCCCTCGTGTGCTTCTGCCATCTCGAGAATCGTCGCGGCATGCCGCCGCAGCGCCGCACGCAGCTCATCCGGCTTCCGGACGACGAACGGGCAGCCAAGGCTCGCGACGAAGCGCGCCATCCAATCGATATTGCGCAGATTGGCGCGCAGTACAACGCCGGCCGGCGTAGGTTCGAGCGATGCGAACGCGCGGCACAAGCCGGCGTGCCTCCTCCGGCGCTATGTCGAGCACAACCTCCGTCGGCCACGGACCCGGCTTCGATGCGAGCGACTGCATCACGTGGCCGTACGCGTCGAAATCCGGCGGGCGTATGAACGTCGCATCGCAAAGCTCTACCCGCAGCACGCGATCCAGGCGAAACGTGCGCAGTCCCGCGCGCAGGTGGCAGTAGCCCGCGGCGTACCACCTGCCTTCGTGGTAGACGATCCCGTACGGATCGACCTCACGCACGGTCTTTTCGCAGGTTACCGAATGATACTGAATCGTCGCCCGGCGGCGTAGCTGCGCTGCCTCGCTCAGAGCGACTACGATCGCGCTGCTCGGCGTGCTCTCGGGCTCGCTCAGGTCGAGCACCAGCACCTCTTGAACGGCCTGTACGCGTTCCCGCACCGCCGCCGGCAGCACCCGCTCCACTTTGGCCAGTGCGCCTTCGACCGCCGGTGCCGCCGCGGCCAGCCCGAGCCGCCGCGCCGCGAGGAGGCCGAGCATCAGCGCCAGCGCTTCATCCTCGGTGAAGAGTAACGGCGGTAGCTTGAACCCCGGCCGGAGCATATATGCGCCATATCTGCCCCGCTCGGCCTCGATCGGGATTCCGAGATCCTGGAGCATCGTGACGTAACGGCGCGCCGTCCGTGCGTCGACCTCGAGACGCTGCGCCAGCTCCGGCCCGCTGAGCCGCGGGTGCGACTGCAGCAGCTCGAGCACCGCCAACACCCTCGTCGTAGGATGATACATTCGCTTCCCACCTCCGGCACATCCGTTCGCAATCAGGATCGATTGTAACCGCTTTATGATCTACACTCAATCATGTAGGAGGATTAAGTGCAATGCAAGCGACGACCAAAGAGGAGCTGATCGAGAGCCTTCGTAAAGCGCATGCCGACTGGAACGCGCTGCTCGAGCGGGTAGGCCAGGAGCACATGACACAGCCGGGCGCAATCGGGGAATGGACCTTCAAGGATGTGATCGCACACCTCACGGCATGGCGCCTGGACTCGATCGAGCGCCTCGAGGCAGCCCGACTCGGCATGATGCCCGAACCGACCCCGTGGCCCGGCGGTCTCGACACCGATCAGATCAACGATTGGATCTACGAAAGGGACCGGAACCTTCCGCTCGAAGTGGTTCTCCGCGAATCCGAGGAAACGTTCCGGCGCCTGGAAGATGGCGTCGTAGCGCTTTCCGAAGCCGATCTGCTCGACCCTGGCCATTTCGAGTGGACGGATGGCGAGTCCCTTAGTACATCCGTCGTCGAAAGCTCTCTCGGCCACTATTACGACGAGCACGCTGCGGCTATCGAAGACTGGATCGAGCAGATCAACGCATGATGTCTTCGCGAAAGTGCTACGCCGGCTCATCGTGGACTGCGAGATCGGCGTGGCTTTTTCATCATGCATCGCCTATCAGGAGGAGATCCGTTATGTCGGTCGCACGCGGATCGAAGAGCGGTTTTGCCGAAGTGAACGGAGTGCGCCTCTACTATGAGGTCGCCGGAGAGGGACATCCACTGGTACTCGTCCACGCCGACATCGCAGATAGCCGGATGTGGGATGACCAGGTCGACTTCTTCGCCCAGCACTACCAGGTCATGCGTTACGACTACCGTGGCTTCGGGAGGTCGGAGATGCCTCCGGGTCCCTTCGCGTGGCACGAGGATCTCTATGCGTTGCTCAACTATCTCGGCGTCGAGAAAGCAGTCGTGATCCATGACGCCGCGCACATGGTAAGTATGGAGCGACCTGGGGAGTTCAATCGCGTCGTGCTCGAGTTCGTGCAGCGCCTCTAGCTCGCTCCGCCTACCGGATGCGGTCGAGCTCATGCTGCGCCTCGGTCCGCCATTGGTCGCCCGCGGGCGCCTCCGCGATCAGCGTTGTGTAGGTCGACACGGCCTCGGCGCCTGCACCCTCTTCGTCAAGCGTGCGGCCCAGGAAGAAGCGCGCCTCGTAGTAATTGCCCTGAAGTGCGATCGCCCGGCGCAGCTCCTTCACCGCGGACGGATAGTCTCCGGCTGCGCGGTAGGCCCGCCCGAGCCAGTAGTGGCCCTGCGCGAAATCGTCCTTCAGCTTGACGGTCGTCCGAAGCTCGGCGATCGCCGGCGCCGTTTGCTGCTGTTCGAGCAGCAGCACGCCCCGGCGGAAGTGCGGCTCGTACCAGTTCTTACGCGCTTTTGCCGCCCGCTCATAGGCGTCGAGCGCCTGGGCGGGCCTCCCTGCCGTCGCATTGATCTCGCCGATCACGAGCAGCGTATCGGCGTCCGAGGGATTGCGCCGCGTGGCCTCGCCTAGCTGCACCAGCGCCTCGTCCGACCGGCCGCTCTTCCAGAGCGCCTGTCCAGCGCCGGCATACGCCGCGGCATTACCCGGCGACAGCTGCTTGGCGCGCTCGAATGATTGAAGAGCTCCTGCTGCGTCTCCCCCCTGGAGCTGCGCTTGGCCCAGCGCCAGGAGCAGGGGCACACTGTCCGGATGCGCCTCTAACCCGCGCTGGTAATGGCTGCGCGCAATGTCCCAGTTGCCCTGTGCCACCGCGGTGCGGCCTAGACCCAGGTAGGCTACTACCAGCGCAGGGTCACGCTTCAATGCAGCCGTGTATTGTGCGATCGCGTCGTCGTAGCGGCCGCGCTCGCGCGCGATGTCCCCGAGCCCCACCAGCGCCAGGGTGTAGTTTCCCTGCGCCAGGTCGAGCGCCTTCTGCTCCTCGGCCGCAGCCGCATCGTAGCTCCCCTGAGCCAGGTAGGCCGTTGCCAGCCCATGATGCGCCTCGTGCGAATCCGGCTGCAGCTTGAGCGCTCGCTTGAAGCTATCGACTGCCGCGTCGGGAGCCCCGCTTTCGAGCAGCGTCTCACCCAGGTCACGATACGCCACCGGATCGTTCTGATTGAGATTCACTGCCGCTTTGAACTCCGCGGCCGCCTCGCCCGGCCGGCCGAGGTGATCCGCCAGCAGCTTGCCGAGCTCGATATGCGCACTTACACGATTCGAGTCGGCTCGAATCGAGCGCCGCAGCAGATCTTCGGCCGTGCCATAGTCCGGATCAGGCCGGGCCAGCGCCACCCGCGCCCGCTCCTCGTATGCCGCCGCCGAGGTAGGTGCTGCCGCGAGAGCACGATCCAGAACCGTCGCCGCCGAGTCGAGCTGGCCAGCTTCCCGGTACATGTGGCCGAGCAGCACGAGCGAATCGGGATCGTCGCGGTTGGCCAGCGGCAGCAAGAGCGCCTCCGCCTCCTGCAGCCGCCCTTGCTCACGCAGCGCAGTCGCCAGCTCGATCGTCGCCGCGGGCGAGGGCCTGTGTTCGGCGAGCCATCGCCGATGTGGCTCGGCGTCGCTCCAGCGCCCATCCTGCTCGGCCAGCATCGCCAGCAGCTGGTGCGCCGGAAAGAAGCGCTCGTCCACCGCCAGCGAGCGCTCGAGCGCGGCTCGTGCTTCGGAGCGGTTGCCCGCGTCGAGCAGCAGCCTGGCCTGGCCGTAGGATGCCTCGGGACGCGGCTTCAGCGTCGACGTCGGCACGGCAGACGCGTTCAGCCCAGCGGCGACGTCCCACGCCTGCTGGGCCAGCTTGGTATCCCCTTCGGCGTAGGCAGCCCGGCCGCGCTGATACTGCAGCTCATACTGCAAGTTTCCGCCCGGCGCCTGGCGCAGCGTCGCATCGGCCAGAATCACCGCCTCCTGAAGCGGCGTGCGGTAGCCGCGAAGCATGTCCCAGAAGCGCCTCGCGCCTGAGCGCGGATGCTGCTGCTGGACCCGTCCCTGCTCGATCAGTACGAGGTCGAGCTGGTAGCGGCGGTTGAGCACCTCTTCTTCGAGCCGGCGCGCCTGCATCTCCATCAGGCGCTGCATGAGCGGACGCCCGCCTGCACCGAACGAGTTGGCGCGGCGGAGGTAGTCGGCATGCAGGTTCTCGATCAGGTGGAGGCCGTGCTCGCTGACCGCCCGAGCGGCCGCCAGCTGCGCTGCGGTAAGCCGCGGCGACCCCTCCAGCTCCCACTCCAGCTGGCCCGTCGTCGTGGTCACGTCGGTCAGCGCGAGCATCGCCTGCTCTGAGAGCGCGGGCCCATTCTCTGGGTCGAGCGCGAGGACGTCCTTGATCACCTCGCGGGCGCTCTCGAGCTCTCCCGAACGCCGGTAGGCCTCGGCCAGGGCGGCGAGCACCACCGGCCGGCTGTCGATCTGCGCCGCGGTGCGTAGATCCGGCAGGGCCTCCACCGGGCGGGACTCGTCCATGAACAGCCGCCCGAGGTTGGCGTGCGCCGCGACGAGGTTCGGATCGGCCGCGAGAGCCTTGAGCAGGGCGTCACGTGCCGCGTCCGTATGCTGCTGATCCAGGAGCAGCGCTCCCAGGTTATTCCAATGCTCGGGCCGCGGCCCGGCTTCGAGCGCACGGCGCGCCTCGGTCTCGCTGTCGGGCAGCAGCCCCTGCGCCCAGAAGATAATCGATCGCAGATCGGCCGGCAGCTCCGGCTGCAGGATATCGCCGTAGTCCCGCTGGAGTGCCTCAATCTTATCGAGCGCATGGTCGGCGTCGCCGCGCGAGAAGAGCACGAGCGTGTCCAGCAGCGGCGGAAGCACGGCCGCTCCGTTCAACGGCGCCTTCGCCAGCTCGAAATATCGCGGAAGCACGAGGTGCGCGTCGTAGCCTTGCCAGTGGCGCGGCTCGAACGGCTCGTCCGGGATCCACGTCAGGCGCGGACGCAGCCCCGGCGAGGCGGCATTCGTCCCAGGGAGCGCCGATCCCCAGATCACGATTTCGGCGCCGTTCTGGCGCGCCGCCTCGGCGGCCGCTTCCGGCGACATCACCGGACTGCGCAATACCGCCAGGTTGACCGCGGTCGTGAGCCGCTGGGCGAGCGCCGAGCGTAGTTGCTCGGCCACGATCGCGCCTGTGCGCGTATCTCCCCCCTCGACGGTAAACGGCGCGATCCGCACGACGAATTCGTCGCTCGGCGCGACCCGCCCCGGCTGAAGCGCGCCGAGATTGAGCAGCATGACCGACAGCGCCAGCAAGATGATCAGCGCCAGCACAACTATGCCGGCCCGGCCGCGCGCCGCGATCCACGGCGGGGGCTCGGAGCTGGGGGGATAGGAAGAGCCTGCCGAGGAAGGCCGGCTCCGGCCGGGGAGGGCAGGCACGGGCGAGCGCTGAAGGATACGTCGCAAGCGCGTCCGGCCTCCAGCTCTCATGCTTCAGCTCCCTACGCGGGCATTGTATTTAACGGCAGCGAGCCTTCGTCGAGGCGCAAAAGCTGCGCGACGATCGTCAGGAACTGCGCCGGCGTAACTGCCGGCAGAACGGCGGCATTAGCGCCTGCCGCCAGCGCTTGCTCCTCGTCGCCTGGGTCGGTCACGATCATTACGATTGGGAGCGCCGGAGATGCCGCCCGTAGCTCGTCAAGGATTTGCCAGCTTCGCGGCAGCGCCGCGTCAAGTACGATCAGATCGGGGACGTCGGCCATCAAAACCCCTGCGGCTACCTCCGATGCATACGCTGCAAAGGTCTTGGTCCGGCTTCCCGTACGCTCGATCACGGTCTGCAGCCGAAGACAGAGCTGCTTCCCGGCGCAGGCGATGATCACCAGCGGCGGCTGACCCCGCCGGTCGGGGACCGGCGGCCGCGCGACACTGCGTCGCTCGTCGATTGCATGTGAGCTGCCCGGCGCCTTCTTGGCAAAGCCCTTGACCTCGGCTGCAACTGAAGAGACTTCGTCATACGACTGAAAATCGCGGCGGCTCGTGTCGACGATGCCGATCGATAAGCTCACGAGCGGAAAGCGCCGCGGCGTCTTGAAGCGATCCACGCCCATGAGATAGCCGCGCTCGAGATCGGCCGGATCGTATAGCTGCTTGACCGCCGCGTCAAAACGCGCGATCAGCTGCTTGCTGAGATCGATCGCGGCCGCCGGACAGGTGACAATCACGAAGTCGTCGCCGCCGATATGGCCCACGAAATCTTCGGCGCTGCCTCGCTCCCGCTTGAGCTCCCGGATCAGCTCGCCCAGCATGCGGATGACGCGATCGCCACGTGCAAAACCATAGGCGTCGTTGAACGACTTGAAGTTGTCGAGATCGACCCAGAGCAGTGCCGAGGGGCGGCCGTTGCGCAGGCGATAGTCGACCTCTTGCTCGATCAGTACATTGCCGGGAAGGCCGGTCAGTGGGCTGTTCACCGGTCGCCGTGCCGCGCGCCGCAGGTTCGCCCGCACGCGAGCGACAAGTAGGTCGTTATTGAACGGCTTGGTGATGTAGTCGTCAGCGCCACTTTCGAAGCCGACCACCTGGTGCTGCGGTGTTGCCTGTGCTGTGATCAGCAGCATCGGCAGGTGGGCCGTCCGCGTATCGTGGCGGAGCTGGCGTACGGCCTCGAGACCGTCCATCATCGGCATCATAATATCGATCAGCAGCAGATCCGGCAGGGTCTCACGCGCGGCGCGTACCAGCGCATCGCCATCCGGAACGCTGGCAACCTCGAAGCCATGCGCTTCGAGCACCGTCTTGAGGAGCGCCCGGAGAGTAGGGTCATCGTCCGCGACGAGTATGCGCTCTGCCATGCAAATCCAGTCGATATTGTAGTTATCGGGGTGGAGGTGGCGATTCGGAGTACCGAGTGGAAGTGGCTCCGAGGGCTAGATTGTGCTCGAAGGAGTCGACGATCTGTGCTACCTCTTGCTCGGGCGTCATTCCTTCGTTGCGCAGGACGATCGCATCGCTCGGAACCAGCGTATTCCGCTCGTCCAACACATCACGGCGCTCCAGATCTTCGGTCACCACGCTGAGCGGCATCTGGGCGCCGCGGCCTACGAGCTCGGCATAGCGACGACGTGCCCGCTCATGGAGTGGCGCATCGAGAAAAATTTTGTAATCTGCGTCCGGCATGACGACGGTGCCAATATCGCGGCCAACCATGACGACCTTGCCTCGCAGCCCGATCTCGCGCTGTCGCATTCGCAAGGCTGCCCGTACCGCCGGATACCCTGCTACCCGCGACACGTTCCGATCTACGGCCACATCGCGCAGCGCCCAGGTGAGATCCTTGCCGTCTGCCAGTACGGTATACTGGCGGCCGTCGTCTACCGTCGGCGGCAGAACTGAAAGCTCCATGGCGCGCGCAACCGCTGCCAGTGCTTCCGGATCGTCCAGTGGAATCTCTCGTTCTAAGGCCACCAGCGTCAGCGCGCGGTATAAAACGCCGGTATCGAAATAGACATATCCCAGGCGACGTGCCAGCAGCTCCCCGAGGGTACTCTTGCCGGATGCCGCCAGCCCATCGATGGTAATAACACTGGGATAACCCATTAAAGCCCGCATCCTCCTCAAACTAGCGGGCATTGTAGCATGTGCCGTTCAAGCCGTGCAAGGTAACCGGATGCAACAGAAAAGCCCGTCGCCTTCGTGGCGACGGGCTCGTGTCTAACCAACCGGTGGGCGCGCTTAGCGCGCTCCCAGCGTCAGCGCGCGAGGGACGAAGTCGAGCACGGGCGCTGTAAGCACACCTTGAAAGAGGACCACCAGCGCCGCGATCGTAACCCCCAACAGCAGCGGCGCAGTCGTGAAGCTCCTGGCGGGCTGCTCGCGCTCGCGCATATACATATTCACGATAATCCGCAAGTAATAGAAAGCAGAGATCGCGCTAGTGACGAGGCCAATCAGCGCCAGCCACCAGAAGCCTGCCTGGTACGCGGCCGTGAAGACCAGGAATTTGGCGAAGAACCCGGCCAGCGGTGGAATGCCGGCCAGCGACAACATGAAGACCGCCATCGCCGCGCCCAGCAGCGGCTGCCGCCAGCCGAGGCCGGAGAGATCCTGGAGATCGAACCGCTCTTCGCCCGCGTTCTCGAGCGCGACGACCACGGCAAACGCCCCGAGGTTGGTTAGTCCATAGGCGAGCAGGTAGTACAGAAATGCCTGCCGTCCTGCCTCGTTTGCTGCGACCAGACCGATCAGAATAAAGCCTGCGTGTGCGATCGACGAGTAGGCCAGCATCCGCTTGATGTTGGTTTGTGCCACCGCCACCACGTTGCCGACGATCATCGACAGTGCAGCCAGGATCGCCAGCGCAAGCTGCCAGCTCGGCAGCAGCGTCAGCGGAAACGCAAACTCGAGCACGCGGAGCAGGGCGGCAAACCCGGCCACTTTCGTCGCGGCCGACATATAGCCTGCCACCGGCGTGGGTGAGCCTTCGTAGACGTCCGGCGTCCACATATGGAACGGCACCATTGAGATCTTGTAGCTGAAGCCGATCAGCACCAGCGCCGCTCCCGCCAGCAGCAGCGGATCGGTTTGCAGCGCGGTGGTGACGCCCAGCGTCTGTGCGATGCGTCCCATGTCGGCCGTGCCCGTCGCTCCATAGATCAGAGCGATCCCATAGATCAGAAACCCGGCCGCGAACGAGCCGTAGAGCAGGTACTTCATCGCCGCCTCTTCCGAGCGGATGCGCGGATAGGCGAACCCGGCCAGCACGTATAGCCCGATCGAGAGCCACTCCAATGCCAGGAAGAGCACGATCAGATTGTGTCCATGAGCCATAAACATCATCGCCGCTGTGCTGAACAGCAGCAGGACATAGTATTCCCCGCGCTCGATACCCTGGCGCTCGTTATAGTCGATCGAGAAGAGGATCGTGATAGCC
>JBBSGA010000253.1:0-9293 GCA_038254585.1 Chloroflexales bacterium
ATCAGACGTTGTACGATTGACCTTCTGGAGGTCGCGGGGTTAGCCCGGTGGGCGCGCCCCAACCCCCGAAATCCCCCCCCACCACAGGATAACAAACACGTCGCCGGCCCCCCCCCCGGGGCTGCCCTCGATCGAACGCCACACCACCCGGTCGGGGCCGCCGACCTTTATGAGAACCTGGGGAGGTCGTGGATTTAGCGGGGAGGGGCTCGGCCAACCGGATAACGCCTCGACCTCCAGAAGGTCAATCGTACAACGTCTGATCCCACGTCTCAGCCCTCTCCAATGCGCGTGGCAGCGGCGTCGCTGCGCAGCCACAGCGAAATCTCGGCCGGCTGCATCGTCTCGGCCACGATCGCCAGCAGGTTGTCCTTCAGCTTGGCCAGGTCGACCTCGTCGCGCACCGTGGCGCTGAAGGCCGTCAGGGTGCGCGCGGCGTCGTACTTGCGCCGGTAGAAGCGGCGGTCGATCAGCGCCTGGACGCGGCGCCGGAGCGGGTGGAAGAGTGAAGCGATCGCGAGCGTCGAGCCGACATCGGCGAGCGTCGAGATGTTGCCGGTGAGCGCCAGGAAGGTCTGCTGCAGGACGACGACGGTGGCGCCGTAGACGAGCATCAGGGTCGCGGTCAGCACGCCGTAGACCAGCGCGCGGTTGATCAGGACGTCGATGTCGAAGAGCCGGTAGCGTAGGACCGAGATCGTGAGCGCGACCGGAACCGCGAGCAGCGCGAGCTGCCGGACTGACCGGCTGGCGGCCAGCAAGAAGAAGGAGGACGCGCCCAGCCGGTCGGGCAGCTGGAGGACGTTGAAGGCGAAGACGTAGCTCGAAACGATGGCGACGGTTATGCCCGTGCCGAAGAGCAGCCACTTGGCCTGCTGGCGCCGCGAGGCGTTCGAGACGTAGCGATAGCGATAGATCTGCGCCCCGATGCCGACGACGATCAGCCCGACCAGCAGCAGGATGTCGGTCGAGTTCTGCGGGATATAGCCGTAGTTCTCGGCGCTGTGCGCAAGCGCGTGGTAGCCGGGCACGTAGTCCAGCGCCCACATCGCGGGGCGCCAGACAAAGAGCGGCGCCAGCAGCCAGCCGGCCCAGCGCGGAACCAGGCGTCCGTCGGGAAAGAGGAAGAAGAAGGCGACCTGGCAGATCTCGCCCAGGCCGAACAGCGCGCCGCTCAGCCACGCCGGAACCGGCGCGTCGGCGGCGGGATGGGTGTAGAGCAGAGCCGTCAGCACCAGCATCACGCCGACGAACATCGCCAGCCAATCGTCCGAGCGGCGCCAGAAGAGCACTGCTGCGATCAGCGTGAAGGCCGACAGCGTGACGATGTCGGTGCCGAGAAAGAAGAAGGCCGGGAAGTTCGCGGCGAGCCCGACCGCTGTCGGCGCGGAGCGCGTCGCCGGCGAGATGGTCAGGGCCTGTTCGAAGCCGGCGGGCACGCCCAGGGCGAAGACGCCCAGCGCCGGAACGACCACGGCGAGCCACGCAGCTACGGGGCGGCAAGCCTGCCGCCCCGTAGCTGCGTGGTCCACTCGCCGCTTGCCGGCTGCTGCGCTCGCTCACTCTCTGGTATCCGGAGTCTACACACGACGCGAGGCCCCCCACGTCTCGTGCACCGGCCCCATGAACCGCCCGCGCCGGGCCGATGAATCTCGGTGCCCATTCCGGTTCGTCTGGCGACCGTGCATACCAAGGTCAAGCTGCAATACTTTTCAAATAGGGACCCCCATCGTCGTAATGCCAACCCATGCAGCTACGGCGCATGGCTCTGCGATGCTCTATTCGTGTATGCGTGTCGTATTCGCGGACGGCTTGACGCGGCGTATTTGAAACGTATTGGGTCTAGCTGAGCGTTAAGGAGGGGGCACATGGCGAATGCGGCGGTTCCGTCTCAGCTGGTCGTCGTCGGATCCTCGGCCGGCGGAATCGAAGCGCTGTCGACGCTGGTCACGACGCTGCCCACACCATTTCCCGCGCCGGCAGTGGCGCGGCGGTCTTTCGGGAGCAGCTGGTCGCGGTCATCCTCACGGGCACGGGCTCGGATGGTGCCGCCGGGGCACTCGCGGTCAAGGCGGCGGGTGGCACCGTTGTGATCCAGAATCCGGTCACGGCGGCGTTTCCGGGTATGCCGCAGTCGCTCGCAGCCCCGAGCGTCGACATCGTCGCCGACCTGCCGCGCATCGGGCCGATCCTCGCCGACCTGCTCTCCGACGTCGAGGTGCCCTCACGCCCGGAGGATGAGACGGCGCTGCACGCCTTTTTGGAGGAGGTGCGTGCGCATACTGGGATCGACTTCCGCGCGTACAAGCAGCACAAGATCTACCGCCGTGTAGGGCCCCGCCATCCTCAACCGCTCCTGCCAAACGGTAGGGTGGCCGCATTCACGGCGCCGGTGGCTCAGCCGGTCGAGCGCCGCCGTACGGCTGGGGAGCTCTTCGAGGTGCGCGAGGCGCTGCGGCAATCGCGCACCTCCCAGGACGTGCTGCTGCTGAATCTGCCGGTCGGCGTCATAGTCGTCGATGCGCGCTATGACATTCAGGCGATCAATCATGCCGCCCGGCGGCTGCTGGCGATCCACAGCTCTGCCATCGGCGAGGATTTCGTGCACCTGGCGCAGCAGGTCGCCCATCGGGCGCTGCGCACGATAATCGACGGCGCGATCCAGGACGGCGCCGCCGGGAGCCTGGAGGAGGTCGAGGTGCCGGATGCGATCACCGGCAACCCCACCTATCTCCGGATCGACTGCTACCCGCAGTCGAATGCCGATCAAGATGCGCCGGTCACCGCGCTGATCCTGGTGACCGATATCAGCGCGATGGTCCAGGCCCGCCGCGATTTCGAAGCGATGCGGGCGCGTGAGGCGACCAGCGCCGCCGCGCTGGCGCGCACGGTCGCCGATCTCGAGCAGGCGAACGCCGATCTGGTGCGACGGAACACCGAGCTGCAGCAGTCCAATGCCGCGCTGGAGGCGGCCAGGGCCGCGGCGGAAACCGTAGCCGGGGAACACGCCCGGCAGGTGGAACGCCTGGCCGAGTCGAATCGCGCGCTGCTGAACGGCAACCTCGAGCTGGCACGTGCGGACGCCGAGCTCCGGGCGCGTTTCGACGTGGCACAGGCGAGCACCGAGGAGGCGCAGGCGGCGATCGAGGAGGCTGAGACGCTGACCGAAGAAATGCAGGCGACCAACGAAGCGCTCGAGACGCTCAACGAAGAGTTCCAGGCCACGATCGAGGAGCTGAACACGTCGAACGCAGACCTCCTGGCACGCGGCGAGGAGCTGCAGGGCCTGGCGAGCTCTCTGGAGGCGCAGCATCGACAGAGCGAGCGCGAGCGCGCCCGGCTCGCGGCGATCCTGGATGGCCTGGCCGACGGGGTGCTGGTCGTGACGCCCGAGGGCGCGCCGATCGTCACCAATGCGGCCTACACGGCACTCTTCGATCAGCCCACGCTCGAGCTGATCGAGGCGGGCGACCGGCCATTGCCGGCGTCGGCGACCCCGCAGGCGCGGGCCGCGCGGGGCGAAACCTTCCGGATGACCTTCACGCTACGCACGGCCGGCGGGCAGCAGCGCTGGTGTGAAGCGATCGGTCAGCCGGTCCGCGGCGACGACGATCAGCAATGGGGCGTCGTGGTCATCCGCGATGTGACCGAAGGCAGCCTGCGGCGGCTGCAGGAGCAATTCGTGGCGCTAACCAACCATGAGCTGCGCACGCCCATCGGCACGATCCAGGGCTATCTGGAGCTGGTCCGCAGCTGGCTCAGGCAGCGGCCGGAGACGGAACGTCCGCTTCGCCACGCGACGGCCGCCCTGGCCGAAGTCCATCGGCTGGTGCACCTGGTGGACGACCTGCGCGACGTGACGCGGCTCGAAGGCGGCAGTTTCAGGGTCGAGCTGGAGCCGCTGCGCCTGGATACCCTCGTGCGCGAGACGGTCGAGGCGGCGCGTCTCGTGACGCAGAAGCAGACGATTGTGTATACCGGCGACGAGGCGATAACGGTCAACGGAGACGCCGGGCGGCTGCGTCAGGTGGTGCTCAATCTGATCACCAATGCGATCACGCATGCCGCCGGGACCGATCGCGTCGACGTGCGGCTGCGGCGGGTAGCGTGTGAGCAAGGGGCGGTGGCGGAAGTGGCGGTCCAGGACTATGGTGCCGGGATCGCGGCCGAACATCTGCCCGACCTGTTCTCCCGCTTCTATCAGGTGTCCCACGCGTACGAAGGCCAGGGGCTTGGCCTGGGGTTGTACATTTGCCGGCAGATCGTGACCGCGCACGACGGCACGATCACGGTGGCCTCCACGGTCGGCGCCGGCACGACCTTCACCGTCCAGCTGCCCCTGGCGGAACCAGAAGGTGCGCATCCCTAGCCGCCTGACGGCCCCGTGGCGTTCCGCAGCGCCGTCAAGGTCATAAACCACCTGGGCGATGAAGGTATTCAGCCGAGGACTGAGCCGTCCACGAATGTGACACCTCTACTACCGTTCACTAAAAGGTTGCCCGGAGCCGTCCTACGGTGAGGCTTTGCCCCCGTTCCCGCCGCTGCTCCCGCCGTTCGTGCCGCCGCCACCACTGCCGCCTGCGCCCCCGTTTCCGCCGCCGTTGCTGCCACCGGGTGCCAGGCCGCCGTCGACGCCGCCGTTATTGCCGGCGCTGGTGCCGCCGCCGGTGCTCCCGCCGTTCGTGCCGCCGCTCGTGCCGCCGGTGCTCATGCCGCCGTTGCCACTACCGCCCGATCCATTGCTGTTGCTTCCACAGGCGGTCAGCGAGCCAAGGACCAAGGCCCCTGCTAGCCCCGCTGCGATCAGTTTTCGTCGCACGATCTTCTCCTTCTCCACGGCTGCTTCCGACAAGCAGCCCACAAACGCGTGGGCGGTAAAGCAAATCCCGTGCCAGTCTCGGGATGCGACCGCGTTGCGCTTGACCGGCCCACGTGCGCTAGTGGATGCCCACGTAATAGCTCAGAGCTGATCCCACGGCGTAATGTCATCGGCCGCGACTGCGGTGCCGAGCAGATACTGGTGGACTGCTGCCTGACGATAATCGAAGATCCGGCTGAGCTGCCGGCGGACGAGTGGGTGCGCGAGTTCGCCGGCCGGCGCCAAGGGAAGCCGGTAGCGCACCACATCCTCGATCGCCGTCCCACCCGGCGCGTCCCGAAAGCGATGCGTATGCTGCCAGAGGCGATAGGGCCCCCGCAGCTGCTCGTCGACGAACTCATCCGGCGGCGACCAGCATGCGATGCGCGTGCGCCAGCGCAGCGGCACGCCGAAGAGGCGCAGCCGGTAGTCGATCAGCGTTCCGGCAGCCATGGCGATCGGCTCCGGCGTCACAATCTGGAACTCGAGCTCCGGCGGCGTGATCCGCTCCAAATTCGCCGCGTCGGCGAAAAAGGCAAAGACCGTCGCGCGCGGCAGCGGAAGGCCCATCGACGTCACGAATGTGTGGAGCGGCATACTGTGCATTGTACGCCTGCCCGCGCCCAGCCATCCCTCGACGCCCTCCGGCAGGCTGCACTGCCGTGCAGTATCCCCTCTATGCTATGCTGGTATCAATATTTTTTGTCGTGGGTGCCCTCGCGATCCAGGTTGGCTCCGGTTTGTACCGTCAGTCGAAGCTTGGACGTGAGCTTGCGCATAGTCTGGAGTCGCTATGAGCCAACGTATTGAAGTCGTTGTAGACGATCAAGGCCGGCTCGTGCTGCCTCCTCTTCTGCAGCGCCAGTTGGGTTTGGTGCCCGGCATGACGTTAGTGGTCGAGCAAGAAACGGCTGATGCCACGTTCCTTCGTGTGCAGGGGGAGCAACCGCATCTGCTGAATAAGCAAGGGGTCTTGGTCGTCCAATCGCAGGCCCTTGACGATCTCACAGACGTTGCTCGACGCGAGCGGGAGCAGCGTACGGCAGATTTGGTCCGGCGAGTAGATACATGAGGGTGCTGCTCGACACCTCAGTGCTGGTGGCGGCGATGGTTGAGGGGCATCCAGCCCATGGGCGCGCATTTCCGTGGCTCCAACGCGTCAAAGCAGGACTGGATGTTGGTGTCGTCGCTGCTCATTCGCTCGCCGAGTTGTATTCCGTTCTCACGACTTTACCGCTACAGCCTCGCATTTCAACAGGGGCTGCTGAGCAGTTAATTATGCGCAACATTCTCGACATCTGTGAGGTGGTGTCACTCTCGGAGACGGACTATGCTGGCTTGATCACGCACCTCGCTGCCGCCGGCATTATGGGTGGGGCAACATATGACGCATTGATTCTACATACTGCGTTGAAGGTTGAAATCGATCAAGTGGTAACCCTGAATGAGAAGGACTTTCGGCGGGTCTATCCTGAGCTTGCCAGTAAGATCGTCGCACCCTAGTGGAGCTTTGGCTGGCAGACCCGCCGCACCTCCCCCGCCGCTAAAACTCGATCGGGCCCACGCCCAGCGCCTAAACTTGCCCTTCGCGCCCAGCCTCCCCTTTCACGCATCACGTATCACGTCTCGCTATGGTAGGTACAGCAGCGGATCGACTGCCACGCCGTAGCGCCTGATCGTGAAGTGCAGGTGTACGCCTGTCGAGAAACCGCCGTGCTCGGCGTCGTACGTCGTGCCCATCGAGCCGACGATCGTGCCGGCGCTCACCACGTCGCCCGCGTGGACTGGCGGCAGTCCTGCGAGGTGTCCGTACTCGGTGGCAAAGCCCCCCGCGTGACTCATCTTCACGCAGTAGCCGTACCCGGCACACCAGCCCGCCTCGGTCACCACCCCGTCGCGCGCCGCTCCGATCGTCGTCCCTTGCACATTGGCGATGTCGACCCCGTTGTGGAAGTGTCCCACCGCCATGTCGCGCAAGCCGAAGCCCGACGTAATCGCGCCGAAGGTCGGCCACATCCAGCCGCCGCGTCCCAGCCCGGCCAAGCGCACACGCGCCAGCTGCGCCTTCGCCTGGTCCACTTTCGCCTGGGCCGCCACCACATCCGGCGACGCCCCGGCCTTCTGTAGCTTCGTCAGATTGGCTTGGGCGTCGACAACCTGCTTCTGGGCCTGCGCCCCCGCGGCGGTCGCCGCCGCCAGATCCTGCTGGCGCTTGGTCAGCTGCGCTTGGGTCTGGTCGACCTGTGCCTTGGCCTGTGCGATCTCGTCTGGGTTGGGAGCTTTGGGCAGCGCATCCAGCTGCGCCTGAGCCTGCCCCACCTGCGCTTGCGCCGCCGCGACGTCGACAATTTCCTGCTGCTTCGCTTTCTCGGTCGCGGCCTGGGCCTGATCGAGTCGCGCCTGCGCCTCCTTCAGCTGCGAGTCGGCGGTCGCGGCGAGTGCGGCGTAGCGCTGCTTGCCTGCGTCCGCATCCTGCCCCTCGCTCGTGAAGCCCTTGCCCGTCGCCGGATCGAGCCCGGCCCCTGCCTGCTGGTTCTGCCAGTAAGCTGTGCTGTACGTCTGCTGCGCGCTGCGCACGCCATCGGCCGCCGTGAGCACATTCTGCTCGGCCGCCGTCTTGGCCGCGGAAGCGGCGGCGGCAACCACATCCTGATTCTGGTGGGCGTCGGCAAGCCGTTTCTGAGCCGCGGCGACCGTCGCCGGGTCCGGCCCTGCCTGGGCCGCCCTCAGCCGCGCCTGTGCCTGCTGCAGAGCGGCCTGGTCCGCCGCCACGTCGGCCGCCGTCGCAGCCAGAGGCGCAAGCTGCTTGAGCCTGTTCTGCGCATCCTGTACTGCCGTCTGCGCCGCCATCACAAAGGTCGCCTGGTTCGCCGCGGCCTTCACCTTGTCGAGGTTGGCCTGCGCATCCTTGAGCTGAGCCGCGGCCGCCGCGATCGCCTGCAGCCGGTAGGCGGTCCGCGCGCGGCTCATGCGCGCCTGCGCAGCCCGCAGCGCCGCGATTTGCCGCGTCTGCTCCTCAGGGCTCAGCGTAGCCACCGCCGTCGCCTCCGACCCGCCGTCGCCGTCGGCGGCCTGCCCAGTCGGAGTGACCGCGGCCGTCGCGGTGGCGCCCGGCGTCGCCGTCGGCTCTGTAGTGCCGGTCGGATCAGGCTCGGCCGTCACGGCGGCCACGCTCACCGGGCCCGCTAATCCTGGAGGCGTCGCCGTGACGGTCTGCGCGGGCATCGCCGTCGAACGCGGCTGAACCGGCGTGCCAGGTAGAGCTGCGACCGGTAGCGCCATCTGCGCCGGAGCCGTGGGCTGCGATACCCCGAAACTGCCGGAGCCGACGACTGCCTGGGGCGCTCCGGCGACCCGCGCCGCGGAACGTGCAGCGCTGCCGGCCGTCGTCGCCGCGATTGTAGATGCGCCCGCGTTCGCCAGCGCGGCGAACAGGAGCGCAGTTATTCCCACCGTCGTGATCGGGGCTGCTCGTCTCATAACCGAAACTATCCTAAGCGGGGCAAAGGCCGGAACAGCCGGCTTCAGCTCCGCGTCGATTTCCACGCCCGGTGAAGTGTACCAGAACGTGCCCGCTACCGGGACTCGATCAGGGGTCGAATCCGGCTCCGCTTCTGCGCTCGACGTGTTCCTAATCGCAAATACTGCGGCGTCCGGCTAGGCCGCTGCCCGCTTCGATGGCGGGCGCGTACCGTTCGGAAGACGTTGTCCTGAGGGCTGATGGATGCACTGGGTGGTACCAGATATCGTTTTCAACCGCTGGCCTGCTCGTATAGAGCGCCGAACGCCGGAGCGTCGTGTAGTGAAACCAGATCCGGGTCTTGCCGCGACCACTCCACCTGCGACGCTTGGAGGAAGAGAACTCCCATGCGGCGTCGACGTTTCACCTGATCCTGGCCCGGCTCCTGCCCGAGCGCGTCGGGCATCTCGTCGATACAGTGGAAGCGCTCCAGCGGTAGAAGCACTTGTCGCCAGGAAACGGCACCTGCAGCAGACATGAAACGACTGCCAGGAGCGCCGTGAAGCGCTGAAAGAGGCGGTATGGCGAACACCACGGTTTGGAAAGCTGGCGTGCAGGAGCTGCACGCGAAGCGGGGCAAGACCCCCATCGATCCGAACGTCGAGATCGTCGACTGCAGGCTGCCGTGTGACACCTTCAACGTCGTGTGCCGGGCGCGGCTTGCGCAGCACACCGCGTGAGCGTCTACACCCGCGTCGGATTCGAGCCGTTCGGCCGTACCGCCGTTGGTGCATGATTGAACCAGCTTGTACCCACGACGGTCGAAGCAGCCTGCTTGCTCATTTACGTGTTCGCGAGGAGGTATCTTCTCAAAAAACCGGGGTAAAACCTTTGTGCTAATGAGTTCTCCGTGGACAGCTTCTACATCTAGTAGTGCTTTGTGGGTGAAGCCTACTAGATGTAGAAGTGCGGCAC
>JBBSGA010000254.1:0-9227 GCA_038254585.1 Chloroflexales bacterium
ATTCACGCGGCGTTGGGCTATCTCACGCCGGCAGAGTTCGAGGAGGGCTGGCGAGAGGAGCGCCGCCACGGTACACTACCATCGACCTAAAACCTGTCCAGGATTTGGGGACCACTACAGCCTGAAAAGGTCTCCTGATTGTGCGGGAGAGCAGTATTACGTGGGAGTGAAGTGGATGCAACCAGCGGGTGACGTAATTAGGAACGCGCTCCGCGAAAGCATTGCGGTGAAGCAGGCGCTTCTGGAGCGGGAGGTTCCGCTTATTCTCCACATCGCGGAATCGCTCGTCAAGACATTCCGTGCTGGCCGTAAAGTTGTTCTGTTCGGTAATGGTGGTAGTGCCGCGGACGCCCAACACGTGGCGGCTGAGCTTGTTGGCCGGTTTATGATGCAGCGCAGGGCGCTTCCCGCGATAGCATTGACTACTGATACGTCGATTCTGACATCGATCGGCAACGATATCGCATTCGACCAGGTTTTTGTTCGCCAGATTGAGGCCCTGCTGCAGCCGGGCGATCTGGCCGTGGCAATAAGCACGAGTGGAAATTCGTCAAATGTGCTGTGTGCTGTCGCGGCTGCAAAGGAGCACGGTGCCGCGACGTTAGGGTTTACCGGGCTGCAGGGTGGAAAGCTTAAGGACCTCGTCGACGTCTGCTTTTGTGCCCCGTCTGATAAAACGGCGCGAATTCAGGAAGCACACATTACCGTATGGCACGCGGTTTGCGAGGTCGTCGAGGCCGAGTTGTTCGGGGCCGGAGAGGCCTAAGGTCGTATTCCGTGTGAGCTGCGAGTAACGTGGTAACCATAGAGGATACGCCGGAATGCGTGTACTAATCACAGGGATAACTGGCCTCGTCGGTTCACACCTCGCCGATTATTTACTCGTGCTCCGGACGATCGAGGTCATAGGATTTAAGCGTTGGCGGTCTTCGGACGCCAATATCCAACACCTGCGAGGGCGGGTGCTCATGCTCGAAGGTGATATTGAGGATCCGTTCTCGGTTGCGAGCGCTATTGAGCGTACCCGGCCCGATCGTATCTTCCACCTCGCTGCTCAGAGTTATCCCAGTGAGTCCTGGGCAGCGCCGGCGGCGACCATGCAGGCGAACGTTATGGGCACAATCAATGTGCTGGAGGCTGCACGCCGGATCGTTCCCGATGCACGCCTACATATCGCCGGTTCAGCTGCCGCTTATGGGCGGATTCGACCCGACGAAGTGCCTATTGCGGAAAACCGGCCGCTCTGGCCGTTGTCGCCATACGGTGTCTCCAAGGCGGCCCAGGAGATGCTTGGCTATCAGGCGATGCAATCCTACGGGCAGCAGGTCTACCTGACACGATCGTTTATCCATATTGGGCCGCGCCAGGATTCTCGTCCCGCTGCACAGACGTTTGCTCGCCAGATCGCCGAGGTCGAGGCCGGACTGCGGCCGCCGATCGTCGATGTCGGGAACTTGGAGGCGAGACGCGATATGACGGATGTGTCGGATGTCGTTCGCGCACTTTGGGCATTGATCGAGCATGGATCTCCGGGTGAGGTCTACAACCTGTGCTCGGGCGAGGCCCCTACGATACGCGAGCTGCTCGACCTCTACCTTGGGCTGTCCTCTGTGCCAGTTACGGTGCGTCAGGACCCGGCACGCCTACGCCCTGCCGACGAGCCGATCCTCCTGGGCGATAACAGTAAGCTGCGCGCGGCAACCGGGTGGAAACCCGAGGTGCCTCTCTACATTTCGGCGCAGCGTATCCTCGATCACTGGAGATCAGTTGTGGCAGCGCCTCAAAAGTCTGAGGGTGCTCGGGGCCAGTTAGTGCTCTGAAGCGCAACCTCTCCACTTAGCTTCGTCCGTAATCGTGGTAACGGAGTAATACGACGCCGGTCACGCCCGTTAGGGTGATCGGCGTTGTCGCATTACTGGTCGATTACGCCCTCTGGGTCTGCCTTCAGAGCAGCATGCTTCCTACACGTGTATCATACTTCTGTAAGGCTGTGCTGGCCGGCCGAGCTTATCGAATGGTCAGACAGTAGCGTGACCGCATTCCTGAGGTGTACATAAGTTCTGCTCAAAGGTGTGGTGCTTACGGAGTGACTCTACGGGAATCTGGGATGCGTCAAACAGCCGATCCCACGGGGCACCTGCCTCCAGCAGTGTCTGCAGTCGCACTCGGTGGTTCGGGACACGGTCCGATTTCACGCTCGGTCGAATCTTCACGGCTGGATCCGTCTGATTGCTGGCCCGTCATTAATCGGTTGTTAACCTTCGCGATGTATAGGCTTACATGCGGCATGTGCCAGACAAGGAGATATTGGATCATGCACAAGTCTCTACGAGCCACTCATTTTCTTTTCGCCATCATCCCAGCACTACTACTGGCATTTCCCTTGTACGCATTCCGGCCTGCACTTGACGTGCCAGAAGCAGGCACTCCTTATGATTGGGTCCAATTTAACGGCGATGCTCAACATAGTGGTAACAACACACAGGAGAAGATGGTAACGCCGGCAAATGTAGGCCACTTACAGCGGCTTTATGGAGCTGCACTTTCCAGCCCTGCCGACGGAGCCCCTGTCTATCTGCATGACGTGAGCACGGCCAGCGGGATCAAAGATCTTGTGTTCGTTACGACGACAGCCGGTCAGATTATCGCCCTTGATGCGCATGCCGGTAGCGTCATTTGGTCGCGCGAGCATCCTGGCGGATCACCCTTTACCACCTCGTCGCCGGCCATTGATCCGAACCGCCTGTATGTCTACACCTATGGCCTGGATGGAGCAGTCCACAAACATCAGGCCGGTACTGGCAACGAGGTCACCGGTGGGGGCTGGCCCGAAGTGGCAACGCTGAAAGGGGCTGTTGAAAAAGGCTCCTCCGTGCTCAGCATTGCCACCTCGCGTAGCGGGGCGAGCTTTCTGTATGTCACCAATGGTGGCTATCCGGGCGATGCGGGAGACTACCAGGGGCACGTCACGGTGATCAACCTGGCGGATGGCACCCAACACATCTTCAACGCCCTGTGTAGTAACCGGACGGATGTGCATTTCGTTCCCGCGCCGGCTGCGCCGAGTTGTTCCACGGTGCAGGCGGCGATCTGGGCCCGGGTGGGCGTTGTATATGACGTAGATACGGACCGGATTTACATGGCGACGGGCAACGGCATCTTCGATCCGGCTCACTACAACTGGGGGGATAGCGTCTTTGCGTTGAACCCGAACGGGACCGGTGTCAACGGCAGGCCGGTTGATAGCTACACGCCGGCGAACCACCAGTACCTCGACCAAGCTGATCTCGATCTTGGCAGTACGGCGCCGGCCATCCTGCCGACGCCACCGAATAGCACCGTCCGCCACCTTGGTCTGCAAAGCGGCAAGGACGCCCAATTGCGGCTCCTGAACCTCGACAACCTGAGTGGGCAGGGCGGGCCAGGACATACCGGGGGTGAGGTAGGACCGGCCATCGGCGTGCCGCAAGGCGGCGAGGTGCTGACTGCACCGGCCGTCTGGATCAATCCGACGGATGGGAGCACCTGGGTCTTTGTAGCGAACGGTAATGGCATTGCCGCATTACAATTGGTCGTGGATGCGAGGGGCACGCCAAGCCTTCAACTCAGGTGGCAGCAGCCGAGCGCAGGCACCTCGCCGATCGTAGTGAACGGCGTGCTTTATCAGGGGCATAGTTATGCAATCCAGGCCCGAGATCCGCTAAGCGGACGGCTTTTGTGGCAGAACTCAACGATCGGCCCGATCCACTGGAGTAGTCCGATTGTTGCCAACGGTGTTCTCTACGTCGCTGACAAAAACGGTAAGCTATTCGCCTTCGGCCTCTCCTTGCCGTTGAAGGTCTATGTGCCATTGGTTGCCAGATGAGCTTGCTCTGTCACCAAGCTTGGGCCACAGGCAGTCGATAGGTGGGAACTGCTCGTTCGGGTCAGGTTAGGTGCTATGCGCGGAAGGCCTCGCGATCAGATAGAGTCTGAAGCGATGCGAATGTAGCAAGGTAAGTGAGCTTTCGGACGTTCTCATCAAGCCAAAACAAGCGTTGCAGTCCGCGAACATACGTGCTATAATTCGGCGGTCACGCCTCCTCGGCGCGTTGACAGTGGAACCCTGGATCGACTACCATTCGGCGGTCACGTTGAGCACGAGTGCATAAGGAAGGACGAGCATGCCGATCAATCCCGAGAAAGAAAAGGCGCTGGCAGCGGCAATGTCGCAGATCGATCGACGCTTCGGCAAGGGATCGATCATGAAGATGGGCGAGACGACGTCACGCCTGGCCATCGAAACGATCCCGACCGGCGCGGTAGCGCTCGATATTGCGCTCGGGGTCGGCGGTATTCCTCGTGGCCGGATCACCGAGATCTACGGGCCGGAAAGCTCGGGCAAGACGACACTGGCGCAGCACATTATTGCCGAGGCCCAAAAGCTTGGCGGCGTCGCCGCGTTCATCGACGCAGAGCACGCCTTCGATCCGATCTACGCCGCCGCGTGCGGTGTAAATATCGAGGATCTGCTGGTCTCCCAGCCAGACACCGGCGAGCAGGCACTCGAGATCTGTGAGACGCTTGTGCGCTCGGGGGCGATCGATGTCGTCGTGATCGACTCGGTCGCCGCGCTGGTGCCGCGCGCCGAGATCGAGGGAGACATGGGCGACGCCCACGTCGGCTTACAGGCGCGTCTGATGTCGCAGGCCCTGCGCAAGCTCTCAGGCGCGGTCTCGAAGTCCAAGACGGCGTTGATTTTCCTGAACCAACTTCGTATGAAGATCGGCGTCATGTTTGGCAATCCCGAGACGACGACCGGCGGCGGTGCGCTCAAGTTCTACGCCTCCGTTCGCATGGATATTCGCCGGATCGAGTCGATCAAGAACGGCACAGATGTGGTCGGCAGCCGCGCAAAGGTCAAGGTCGTCAAGAACAAGACAGCGCCGCCATTCCGCAACGCCGAGTTCGATATCATGTACAACGAAGGCATCTCACGCGAGGGCAACATCTTGGACGTGGCCGTGGACATGAACATCGTCCGCAAGAGCGGTGCCTGGTTCTACCTTGGTGACGACCGCATTGGACAGGGACGAGAGAATGTCAAGCAGTTCCTGAAGGAAAATCCGGCCCTCACGAATGAGATCGATGGGCTGATTCGCGCCCAGATGAACACCGCCCCTGTCGCCGCCGTCGTCGTGGAGGGCGATGAAGACGACGACGGGGCATTCGAAGAAGCCTGAGCTTCGCCCTCAGCGCCGGGTGAGGCAAGCTGAGCTGGCTGCGTTCGACAGCGTGGCGGGTTCGCTTGCTTCGCCGCTGTAGCATTATGCCTCCTGGAACGATCACAGCTCTCATGGTACAGGCCGGGGATCAGCACCGGGTCAATGTTTTCGTCGACGGCGCCTTCGCCATCGGCGTCAGCCTCGCGACCTTGCAGCGCGAAGGTTTGTACAAAGGCCAGGTGCTCTCCGCGGAGGACTGGCGCCGCCTCGAACGGGCCGAGTCTGACAACAAGGCGTGGGAGGCCGCGCTCAGGCTCCTCGAGGTCAGACCACGCGCCGAGCGCGAGATCCGCGACCGGCTGCGCCGCAAACAATACGACGCCGAGCAGATCGACGGGGTGATCCTGCGCCTTCGCGACCTTGGGCTGCTTGACGATGCCCAGTTTGCTCGCCTATGGGTGGCCAATCGGGCTGCCACGAAGCCAAAGGGCGCCGTTGCGTTGCGCCGTGAGCTCATGAGCAAGGGCGTCGACCGGCAGATCGCAGGTGATGTCGTCGAGAGGGCGCTCGACCCTCAGACCGAGGCCGATGCCTGCGAGTACGTCGCGCGCCAGGTCGTTCGGCGCTATGTTTCGGTCTCCGATTGGCCTTCCTTTCAGCGCAAGCTCGGCGGTCTGCTCCAGCGGCGCGGCTTCGGATGGGAAACGGTGGGCCCGATCCTGCGCCGGCTTTGGGATGAGCGCGGCGCGGACGATGCGCTAGACGATTGAGGAATGACGATGAGCCGGAGCGACAAGGTCATCTTGATCAAGGATCTGCCGGGTGCGATTGTAGGCGCGCTGGACGGCATTCTCGCGATGCAGGGCTTCGAGCGGGTTGCAGTACAGACGATCAGCGAAGATTTTTCCCCGCTGTTGGGCGAGGAAGGTGGTCCGCTCGCCTTTGTGCTTTCGCCACCCCAAAATGAGTGGGTCGCCTGCTGGACCTCGCTGTCGCCCGACGACGAGGCCGAGCTTGCCGCGGCGATTGCCGGCGGTCTCGAGCAGCCCGTGGTCTACACGATCTTTGGCGGCGAGCGCGGCCTCAACGTCTACCAGTATTTCGAAGACGGCCAGCTCCACGAAGAGTCACTCCCGGAGGAGGGCCGCGATGTGGGCCTCGATGAGCCGGCGCTGCTCGAGAAGCTCGCGGCGCACGGCATAGCCGCGACGCTGGTAGACGACCGCGCGGCCGGCTTCGGCGCCGAACACCTCGTGATCGGCTACACTATGCCGGCACGAAACGCGGACGCCTCCACAGCACATTAGCCGGAGCACGTCCCGGCGATCCCGGCGCGCGACCGTGGAGCCGGAGATGGCTGTGCATTCTCAGAAGGAAGTACTCAATGCCCGATATACACTATCTTGGCCGCGGCAGCGTGCGTCTCAGGGGCAAGGAAGGAGTGATTATCACCGATCCTTTTCCTCGGAGTGACGGCTATGACATCGGGAAGCCGATTGCGCACGTTGTGACTGTGAGCAGTGCTGATCCGCTCCGGAGCTTCGTCGAGGCTGTCAAGCCGATGGGAGAGCGTGTCTTCGTCGTTGATGGGCCCGGTGAGTACGAGGTTGGCGGGATCATGATCAACGGTATCCGCACGTATCGTGATGCGGCCCAGGGTGCGGAGCGCGGCCGCAACACCGCCTACGTGTTCCATCTGGATGATCTGGCCTTCTGCCACCTCGGCGATCTTGGTCATAGCCTTGGAACCCACCAGATCGAGGAGATCGGTACGATCGATGTGCTGTTTGTGCCGGCGTACAGCGCCCTCGGTGCATCCAAGCTGACCGAAGTTATCAGCGAGATTGAGCCGCGTGTCGTTATCCCGCTCTACGACGATCTCGATCAGCTCGATCGCCTCGCACATGAGCTCGGTCTCAAGGAATGGGAAGCGCAGGAGAAGCTTTCCGTGACGACGACCTCGCTGCCTGCCGAAGGGGAGGAGACACGGGTTGTCATTATGCAGCCGGCGGGGAAAGCTGCTGCCGTCAAATAGGCCCGCCGAGGTGTAGGGAGCAGTGGAAAGAGCCAGCTTCACATGATCAGATCGAGTTACGGCCGCGTGTGCCCTATCCTGCATCAGCCTCGCTCTATGCCCATGTCAGGTCAGCCGAGGGCTACTGTGCTATAATGCCGGCGCCATGCAGGCGCAGGGAATCGACTATACTGGACGTCCCGTTTGTCCGCTGGGTGCTCGCCCCCGGCAAACGATGATCAAGGGGAAGGTCCACCGACCTTCCCCTTCGCTGTTCGCGCGGTGAAGATACCGGCACCGCTACAGCCGGTACCGGCACGACTACGACTCGCCCGCCGTTTCTATGTTTTCCGATCGATGGTTGGCTGGCTGCTCGTCGGCATCGCCACGACGGCGCTCGGCTATCAGCTCCCGTCCCGGCATGTAGTGCAGATCGGCCGGAACGACGAGAGCTATACCCAGGGTTTCGCGGATGCCGCCAATCGATGGGGCGTAGTAACCGATGCGACGGGAGCTGTGGGGCCGTATCGCTGGAGCTTGCCGCAGTCGGCGATCATCTTCCCGCAGATCGGCCTCCCGGCACGCGCTACACTTCGATGGCGTGCGTGGCGGCCGGCCGGCATGCCGCTGCCGCACGTCCGCGTTCTGCTCAATGGGCGCGATGAGCTTGGGAATTTCGCCACTACCGGAGGCTGGGAAGAGCATACGTTCACGATCCGTGGTGGCCTCTGGAAGCCTCAGGATCTCTTTCTACAGCTTTCGGTCGAGCCATACTGGAAGTCCGCCGGGGAAGCGCGGGGAGTACAGGTCGATCGTGCTGTTTTAGAGACAAGCAACTGGCCGATTGTCCCCTATCCGGCTCAGCTCTTCGGTGGTGCGCTGACAGGTCTACTGGCGGCACTGGCCTGGCGCGATCGTCCGCGACTTGTCGGCCTTGCCGTCGTGTGCCTGACTCTGCTGTTCGTGCTGCTCTACCGCCTTCGGCTGACACCCTACCCCGTACATCTCTTCTGGCCGATCGCGGCCGGCCTGGTGGCGTGCATTGTCGCGGGCCGTCGCATCGACTGGGATCGGCCGTGGATGAGCCGCCCTACTGCCATCCTTGGAGTCGCATGGGCTAACGCCGTCGACCTCGCCGCCGCGGCCGCGGTAGTGCTTGGGGCGGCTGCCCTATGGTGGGCGAGTCGCGCGCATGTCGTGCTCTCGCTTCCCGGTGTGGAAAAGGATTTTCGAGTCTTTGCAACCCGCTCGGATCAGCTTCTCTGCCCTGCGGGTCCAAGCCGGGTCGACGCCGGATGTGTTCTGCGCGCCGACGGCTTCTACCAGCTTGGCTACCCCTTCCTGCTCTGGCTCGTGCGTCCCGCCGTCGGGAACAACCCCTTCCTCGCGGCACGTCTGCTCGGCATCCTCACGACTGGCCTGTTTCTGGCGGTCACATACTTGCTCGGCCGGGTGCTGCTCGGTCGCGTCGGCGGCATGATCGCCCTTCTGTGTATCGCTCTCAACCGTTGGACGTCCGAGTACGCGCTCTACCTGGGCACCGATATGCCTTTCGCCGCGGCCTGGATCCTTGCCCTCGTGGGCATCGTCACGATGCGGGGCAGACCGCGGCGTGCATTCGGCGCGGGTCTTCTTTGCGGGATCGCGTTCATCATCCGCCATCCAGGGATCGTGCTGCTGCCGCTGGGCTGCGGTGCGGCACTCTGGGAGAGCCGGAACCAGAGGCCGGCGGTCGTGAGCGATCGAGCTACTCGTCGGAAGCTCCTAGCCGGGCTAGCCGCCGGCTTTCTGCTTGCCAGCCTGCCTCAGCTGGCTGTCAATCTTTATGATACGGGCAACCCGCTCTACTCACAACAGGCTAAGAACATCTGGCTGGCGGTCTATGGCAACACCGATTGGGGCCGGTGGGGCGAGGCATCCAACGATCTATCTCTGGCGGATGTTGTCGGCCAAGCGCCGGGCCGCTTCATCGCCAATTGGTGGTCCAACCTGCGGACCTTCTGGGGCAC
>JBBSGA010000255.1:0-9205 GCA_038254585.1 Chloroflexales bacterium
TGCGCGGGGCGATTATTTTGTCCAATCCCGGTCATGGTGGGCGCCCCCCCCCACCCGGGCGGGCGCCGCCACCCCCCCCCGCGGCAGGATCGCCCGGCCATTCGTAAGCGCAAACCGTCCAGCCGGTCGAGCGAGCTCTCCTGTCATAGCCGCGTCCTTTTGCTCAAACGGACGTCCTGGGATGTGGGACGTCCTGGGATGTGCTAGGGGTGTAGGAGCTGATCAATGCGGACGGGCCGGCCGGTAGCGATCGCCTGGTTCGCGCCAGCGCCGATGAGCAGTGACATCGCGCCCGCCCGCGAGCCGGCCATGTAGCCCAGCGGGTCCGGCAGCGACCTTTCGCCGAAGAGACGGTCAAGCAGTCGTGTGTCGCCTCCGCCATGCACTCCCGCCGCCTTCGGCACCGCATAGGTGCGAGACTGGCCGTTCCGGTCGTAGACGTCGATCTTCCCGTCGGCCCCGCGAGCCGATGCCCCACTGTAGAACTCCTGGACCTCCATTCGTCCATCGGTCCCGATGAGCGAGGCGCGCCAGCCTTCGTAGGGGTTGTACGCCGTGAGCGAATAGGTAAACAGGGCTCCGCGATTGTAGCGCACCGTTACGCTCATCGTGTCGTAGATATCGATCTCTTCCGCGAAGACGCAGCCGTCGCGGCGATAGCCATCCTCGTGCTCGGCGGCGAAGTACAGTGCGTTCATCTGCGGATCGGAGGCGTAGTCGACGTAGAACTCGCAGGTCTCCGCGTAGGGGCAGGTGCAGCAGCGCTCGCCACGTTCCGCGCGCGTAGGCCCATAGACGCGAAGGTCGCCGAATGCGAAAACCTGGTCCGGCTCGTCGGCGAGCCACCAGTTGACCATATCGAAGTGATGGGTCGCCTTATGTACCAAGAGCCCGCCCGAGTTTTCCATGCGGCGATGCCAGCGTCGAAAGTAATCCGCGCCATGGCGCGTATCCAGGAACCATTCGAGGTCGACGTTCAGGATCTTCCCGATTGTGCCCGCACGCAAGAGCTCCTTGACGCGCGTAGCGTAAGGCATGAGACGCAGATTGAAGATGACCCTGACCTGTCTGCCCGTGCGCTGCTCGGCGGCAAGGATCGCGCGGCACTTCTCCGCGTCGATCGTCATCGGCTTTTCGGTGATCGCATCGCAGCCCGCCTCGAGAGCGCGGATGATATAGTCGTGGTGGTAGCGGTCGACGGTCGCCACGATCGCGCAGTCCGGGCGGGTCTCGCGGAGCATCGTGTCGAAGTCGTCAAAGGCCGGCACATCGCAGGCCCGCGCGAGGCCGTTCGCCCGCACCGAGTTCGTGTCGTAAACGCCCACCAGGGCAGCGCTGTGTCGATACTGTTCGCAGATAGGCCTGGCGAACATCGAGAGGGCACGCGAGCCGGCCCCGGCGAGAACATAGCGCTTCATATGTCACTGCCTCCCGGCTGAGTCGGCGTATCGGCGAGGTGCTGCTTCATCCACGCAAAAGCCAACCAGCTCGCAAATGCGCTGCCGCGTCTCGGGACCGGGTAGAGCGGCCGTATCGCGGCCGCCGTGGAGACCCAATCGCCGTAGCCATGCAGGTGCGTGTAGTGCGGCATCGTTCGCATTGCTCCTTTCCTCGGTAGCCCTCCCTGCCGGTAGATTCGTCAGACGCACAGCTCGGGTTGGGCGTAGCTCGGCCGGTTCGCATATCGGTGCATACCCAGTCGCAGCTTCACCGAGCAGCCCGGGGGCAAGACGATCTTTAGATGCGTTCCCTGGGCCGTCGTCGCGGCTGGCTGCTCCCCGGTAAGATCGTGGACCTCGCTAAAGCTATGCTCGCCGAAGGCGCCGGCCTGGATGACGAGGCGGCGCTCACACAACACGCTCGTGTTGGCCAGCGTCACAGTCGTACTCTCGTCGTCGAGAGCAGAGACGAGTGCCGCGACGTCGGGCGGCAGACCGGGCCGGCGCGCCTCCGCGTCGAAATAGCGCAGACGCAGATGGGCGAGGCCGCCGTGGTAGATGATCTGGGGTCCGCCGCAGGTCAACTGGAGTAAAGCCTCGGTATGCACAGGGTTGATATCCTGCCAGTGGTGGACGTCCCACTCTTCCGGATCGCCGCCATCGTCCCACATCCGCTGCATACGCCGCGCCACCTCGGTCCACTGAGCGGCGAGAATCTCCGACGGGTAATCAAGGTTGCGACCCTGGAGGTAGCAATACCACGGCGCGATGTGGACATCGTCGCCCTTGCCGCGACCGGGAAGGACCTGCTGCCAGGTGGTTTCGCGCTCCGGAAAACGATCGAGACGCGCGGCATCACGCGGATCCTGGGACATATACCAGATCTGCAGCGGGTACTCCGGCGAGAGTGGACGGAAGGCCGTCCAGCCCGCATCGGTATAGCGATGCGGAATGAGCAGCTTTCCATCCTCGACCCGCCCGAGCTCGAGCATGCGATCGAGCTGGCCGCGCGGAATGTCGAGGTACCGGAAGTCGCCCGTGAGCAGGACCGCGTTCATCGCCGCGATGGTCAGCGGCTGAATGATGCTCATGAAGCCGTGCGGCCACCGCCAGCCGTAGTAGCCGCCCCACCACTTGCCGCCCAGCAGCTCGCCGATCGCGCCGGTTGGTCCGACGTTGTCGGGACAGAGCCCACCGTTCGCTTCGATCCGCCCGGCCCATGCTTCGAGGTAGTCCAGGACCCAGTGGCGATACCGGTCGTTCCCAGTATAGAGATAGGCATGCGTCACGAGGCTCGTAGAGGTGAGATTGAGCGGGACGTCGCCGCGCATCTGCCGCGCGTTGAGCAGGCGTAGAATCTCGGCGTAGACGCGATCGTCGTTCCAATCGACAATCGGGCCGGCGACGCCGGGGACGTCCTCAAACGGTGCCGGGTAATTGGCGAGAATCGCGCGATGCGTGGCCCAATCTTCCCAGGAGTTCTCCAGGCGGGGGCCTTTGCTCCCAGTGATTGGCGAGCGCATCATGCGATGCTCGGCATCCCAGTTGGGCGCCTCCGGGTCTTCGCCCATATACATGCGCGCGAAGCGCTGGGTACGTGCCCGGTCGATCGCCACGTCCGGATCGGCCAGCCCAAAGTAGTAGAAATAAATCGAGCTCTCGCCATGATGCATCCAGTCGTAGTAGGCGTCGAACTCGCGCCAGATCTGGCCGTAGTCCGTGAACTGTCGTGTGACCGCCTCCCACAGGAAATGGCTGCGGCGGTAGATGCCGGCGCTGCCGCCGAGGGCGTAGAAGAGCGGCCAGTTGTGATAGCTCTCGTAGCCGTCGTCCGAGCCATCCATGCCCGGCCACGTCTGGCGCCAAATGAGGCTGCCGTCAGCCCTGGTGTATCGCCCCTGGAAGGCGGGGGCGGCCTGGTTCATCTGCGCGATAAGGAAGCGCTGGGCAGTAGCCCAGGGCGGCGGGGGAGTTAAGTGTGACGCATGAATTGTACGCATCTGCTTGTGTCGCTTTCAGGCACGGACTGCAGTCACCGGCGATCTGCGAGACGGCAGTCTGCCCAACGTCCGGCAAGTATAACCGCTGCCCAGCTGATGCTCGCAGCGGGACGTGGCGCTTGACGGCCACCAATCCGGAGGCCATTTTAGCGGGGAATGATCTCTATCTCACCGCCGAGCGAGCGGAGCTCCGTCGCCAGGAGGTTAGCACGCCGCCAGGAGAGGGGCAGCGGCAGCCGGCCGCACCGCCCCTCGGATATGACCTCGTCGATCTCGCTCGTATCAAGCCGCGTGTAGCGGGCCAGCGCGCGCGAATTGGCCAAAGCGTCCGGGCCGAAGCCACGAATGACCACCACTGCCGCCGCAGGCTCCTGGGCACGCAGACGAGCGCTGAAGCGCCGCCAGAAGGTCACAATCGCCAGCACCTGGCAGAGCGCCAGCAGCAGCATAGCCACGAGGATGATCGGGAGCACCTCCATAGCTCACCTCTCGAAGTGTTGCCGGTCCCGCGGATTCCTGCCGCCTCGCTTCCCTGGTCGCCTACGGGAGATGATCGAGCCGGGCGAGCGCTTGACCAGCACACACTGAAGCATTTAGGGAGCAGGTTAATGATCGAACGACGTGGCGTCAACCTCCGGGCGCGTACCAAGCCGCGGCGTCCTCGAAGGACGCCGGGCGGAGATGCTGGAACTGATGCTACAATCGGCCGATCTAGGGGAGCCGGCCATGGCTATTCATCGTGACCCAGAAGGAAACGAGATGGCGTACCTGCGGCGACTGGTATGCTTTACCGGCATGCAGGTGGTGGAGATGGGTTGTGGGGACGGGAGGCTTACCGTGGGCTACGCGGCACAGGCGTCCGAGGTCATCGCCCTCGATCCGGACGCGGCACGTATCGCGGCGGCGCGCGCGAATCCGGCCTTCGAGAACCTTTCCCAGGTGACGTTCCGAGCTGCCGACGCCCGCTCTACCGGCATCCCGGACGAGTGGGCCGACATCGTCCTCTTTACCCGCTCGCTCTGATGAGTCGTCCGCGAGGGCATCGTGCATGCCCTTCATGAAGCCTGGCGGCTTCTCCGCCCTGGCGGTCTGTTGGTCGAGCTTCGACCCACGGCGAGATGCCCGCGGCTTGAGTACCGCTGGAGCAGCGCCCGCCGCTTCCTAGGGCGGGTCGCCGATCCTGATCGGGCTCCCAGGCAGCATGCCGTGGACCTTGGCGTGGAGGCGGTCATCGAGCAGGGCTACTTCCGAACGCTACGGACCGAGCACTTCGACTCCTGCAACCACTACGACACACTTGACGACTTCGAGACATACATTGCCACGTGGTGGACTACGGCTCAGCCGTCGCGCCAGCAGATCGACCGCGTCCGCGTCTTGCGCGAGCGTTACCCTGAGGGGGTTCTGATCAGGCATGAGGAGGAGCAGGCGACCCTACTGGCAAAGGCGGAGCCATCCCCTACAGACGAGGCCGAATCCGGGCCGTAAGTTCTGCGGTAGCCTCGTGTCCCTGTGCAGATGTCTTGCCGGCAGGCCCCTCATCATGTGCTATCGTAGGGACAGGAGGAACGGAACGTATGGATGAATTGGCCAGGCACAGCTTCGCCGAGATCATGAGCCAGCACGAAAGCTGGCGTGATGCGATTACGAACGCCGAAGCACGTGCGGAGGCGGCGCGGGAGCTATTCGAGCGTTTCACGGGAGAGCCGCTGCTCTTTGTCGCCTGTGGATCACCGTATTTTCTTGGGCGTTCGGCGGTTTCATTGACGCAGCAGTGGCTTGGGAGACCATCCCAGGCGGTTCCCGCCTCCGAGCTGCTGCTTTATCCCGAGACCGTCCTCGCACCCCGCGACCGGCCTCTGATGGTCGCGATCTCGCGGTCGGGCGAGACGAGCGAGACGATCGGCTGCGCTCGGCTCGTCCAAGGACGCGGCGGTGAGCTCGTGGTCGTCGGCTGCGACGCCAACACAACGCTTCCACGCATGGCACAGTGTGTCGTCGAGATTCCGGCCGGGCGCGAGCAATCGGTGGCTCAGACGCGCTCCTTTGCAGGTATGTTCGTGGCGCTGCAAACGCTGATAGCGCACGCGTCGCGCCAACCAGATGCAGAAGCCTTCCAGGAAGGTCTCAGACGCCTGCCCGCGATCGGCGAGCAGTTCGTGGCCCGCGCGCGCTCCGAAATCGGGCGTTTCGCAGCCGATCCCGCGATCGATCGCATCTTCTTCCTTGGCTCAGGCGTCCGCTACGGTCTGGCCTGCGAGGCCAGCCTCAAGATGAAGGAGATGGCGCTTACCAACGCCGAGGCATTCCACATTCCAGAGTTCCGGCACGGGCCGATCTCGATGGCGGACGAGCAGGCGCTGATCGTTGGACTGATCGGCGAAGGCGCGGCCGACGAGGAGCTCGCGGTGCTGCGCGAGGCACATAGCTTCGGCGCCCGGACGCTGGCGATCGTCGAGCAGGCGCCCGCTGATCGAGTAGGCCTCGACGCCGTCTTTGCCTTCGAATCAGGGCTTCCCCCGGCGGCCCGGGATGTCCTCTACCTGCCACCGGTCCAGCTACTCGCCTGCGAGCGTGCCGTGGCCAAGCGGCTTAACCCGGACACCTCGCGGAATATCACGACCTTCGTGCACCGTCCGGCGCTCGCGGCGCGGGGAAGCTAAGGAGGAGCGCATGGCGCGTCTGTATGACCTCGTCGTGCTTGGCGAGCTCAACGTCGACATGATCCTGACAGGCGATGCCGAGCCGGTCTGGGGCCAGCACGAAAAGCTGGTGGACGATGCCCGGCTGGTCGCGGGGAGCTCGTCGGCGATCTTTGCCTGTGGCGCGGCACGCCTTGGATTGCGCACGGCCTTCGTCGGCGTCACGGGCGACGATGTCTTCGGCGCCTTCATGCGCGACCACTTGCGCGCGGCAGGCGTCAACACGAACCACCTGATCACCGATCCGACGATCCGCACGGGTGCGACCATTATCCTGTCGCGGCCGGATGGTGAGCGGGCCCTGCTAACCTATCTCGGCTCGATCGCGGCCCTGCGTGCCGAGCAGGTCGAGGCCGGGCTGCTCCAGGCGACGCGCTACCTCCACGTCGGATCGTATTTCCTCCAGCACGCGCTCCAGCCCGGGCTGCCGCGACTCTTCGCGGAGGCTCGCACGGCGGGCGCCGTCACCTCACTCGATACGAACTGGGATCCAACAGAGCGCTGGGATGGAGGACTTGGGGCTGTGCTCGAGCAAACCGATATTTTTGTGCCGAACGAGCGCGAGGCGCAGGCGATCGCCGGAAGCGGCGACGTCAAGGAGGCACTCGAAGCCTTAGCAGCGCGGGGCCCGGTCGTGGCGATCAAGTGCGGCGCAGCGGGCGCGATCGCCGCGCACGGAGAGGAGCGGGCGACGATCCGTGCGCCGGAAGTCACGGCCGTCGACACAACTGGCGCGGGTGACAGCTTCGACGCCGGCTTTATCGCGGCGCTCGCCCGCGGGCTTCCGCTCGCCGAGACACTCGCAGTGGCTACCGCGTGCGGGAGTCTCAGCACCCGGGGCGTGGGCGGCACCTCTACTCAGGCGACGTGGGATGAGGCCGTAGCACTCGCCAATCGATCAGGGACTCCATAGCGGACGCGCATGGCAGACGAACATGACCACGATCAGTGCCGTCGAGGTGATGGCGGCCAGGCGTATGGACGATACGGAGGAGACGCCAGACCCCGGTGCGTGGTAGCCATCAGGGCTGCGAGGAAATCGTGTGTGGCCGGCTACTGCGCGGGCGCACGACGTGCTAGCGCAACATTCATCCGCGCAATCAGCTCCGGAAAACTGAAGGGCTTGACAACGTAGTCGCTCGCGCCACCCTGGATCCCTTTCACGATATCGCTTTCTTGACCGCGCGCCGTCAGCATGATGACCGGAGTATCCTGCGTTCGCACGTCGGCCATCAGTTTCTTGAGAACCTGGAACCCATCCAGCACCGGCATCATTACGTCGAGTAGGATCAGGTCCGGTGCGCACGAATGCGCCAGAGCGACTACTTTTCCACCATCCGGCGCCCAGAAGATCTCGTAACCCATGTGCTTCAAGCGAAAGTCGACGAGCTTGAAAATCATCGGATCGTCTTCGGCGATCAGTATGCGTGCCATATCTTCCTCCCAACCTAACGCAGTGCAGTATAAGAGCGGCCTGTGGGCAATCAATGTATCGCGAGTCCAGCATTCCGTAGTCCGTTCGAGTCGTCCGGCCTAGGCATTACGTTCGGGCACTTACGCCGAAACAGCTACCGGCGCAAGCGTTTCGCACATCTGGAAGTTGAATAGAACGAGACATTTCGGTTTGGAGCATGGCTTTCAGTGCTCTTAGAATAGCTCCGGCGACCGCCATCACGACGTACTCTGCGCCAGGAGATCGCGCACTCGCTCGCGGAGAACAGACCAATGAAAGGGCTTCGTAACGTAATCGCTGGCCCCCACGGAGAAGGCGCGATCGAGGGACGCTTTGTCGTCAAGGCTCGTCATCATCAGGACCGGCGTTCGCTCCCCGTCGGGCATCTCACGCAGCCGCACACATATGTCGAAGCCTTCCATCCCCGGCATAATCGCGTCGAGCAAAACAATGTCCGGACTAGATCGATGTATGCGGCCACGCCCTGCTCGCCATCCGCGGCCTCGGCAATGCGACAGCCGTCCCGCTCCATAACACGACGCAGCAGAAGGCGTGTTGCCTGATCATCGTCAACCACCAAAATCAGCGGAAGCTCACCGCCTGTTACTCGCCCACTCATGCCATCGCCTCTCTTGTCGCCACGCCGTCGAAGATTGTGACTCCATGTGCCCCGAATTGCTACCTACAATTCCCGGCCTTCGGAACACGTAGGTACGGGCACTTCCCGATGTCTTCTATTGAGCGGCACGAAGAGTCGATCTTCGCGCCGTTCCGAACAGAGTCGAGCGATCGGCGCGGCGCTATCCCCAGCGGTCGTTTCATGGTATCGTTGCCTCGCAAGCCGAGCCGCGATCGATGCACCGGATTCGTGAAAGCAAGGAGCGGAAGGATGGCGATGGATGCCCAGGGGCCGTTCCAGATTCGGCGGATGGGGATCATCATGGAGGGCGACCCGCACGACCCGGAGGAGGCGTGGGGCGTTCTCAATCCCGCCGCGTGTCGAGGTCGAGATGGTGAGTTGTACCTCTTTCCCAGGGTCGTCGCGGCCGATAATTACTCGCGCATCGGGCGCGGCCGGGTACGGATCAACCCTGTGGGAGAGCCAGTTGGGGTCGATCGGCTCGGCTATGTGCTGATGCCCGAGGAGGGCTTCGAGCGAAACGAGCGAACCGCGGGGGTCGAAGATCCGCGCATCACTTTTGTGCCGGCACTCGATCGTTACGTGATGACCTATACCGCATATGGGCCTCTCGGCCCGCGCATCGCGCTCGCACAATCCGACGATCTGCAAAGCTGGCAGAGGATTGGCCCGGTCCTATTTGCCTATGAGCCGCACTTCCACACCGATTTCAACCTCTATACGAACAAGGATGCCCTGCTCTTCCCCGAGCCGGTTCGGGGTCCCGACGGCACCGTGTGCCTGGCTCTGCTCCATCGGCCGACCTACAATGTCGCGTGGTGGCTCACGGCAGGTTTTGCCGTGCAGCCGGACGGTATCGCCGAAACCCGGCCGAGCATCTGGATCTCGTATTGTCCACTTGCGGATGTCAGGAACGATCCTCGCAAGCTCGCGCTCTGGAAGGATCACCAGCTCCTCGCCACTCCGGAGCA
>JBBSGA010000256.1:0-9145 GCA_038254585.1 Chloroflexales bacterium
CCCGCGATCCGCTCGGCCAGAAAATGGTCGAAGGCGTCCCACGTGAGCCGCAGGCGGTCAGAGCTGCCGGGCTGCAAGGCGTGGATGTGGCGCATGATCGGACCTGCAAGGCGCGCGATGGCAAGCTTGTCCTGGTAGCCAACCTGCCTGTATACCTCGGCGAGGCTTTGGCCGTCGATCGCCGTCGTGACGATGTAGGGCCACGGCCACTCCTCGCCCGCCGGAAAGAGCTCGCCGCTCGCGACGAGCGCAGGCGCCGGGATCTCTGGGTCGTGGGCCAGCAGCTCGTACATTTCGATCTCGACGCGGAAGCATCTCCCGCCGCCGAAGAGCTCGCCGAAGAGCTTGACGACGTAGCGGCCGTCGACGATGAAGACAGGGAAGGTTCCCGGCAGGCCGGCGCGCACCTCCCGGCAGGGCGTAAGCCGGTGCCGCGCGCAGACCTCCGCGACGTACGGCCGCCAGTACTCGGCATCCGTGAACAGCAGACCGTAGGCTTGAACCGAGGCGAGCTGGGGAGGTTGCATCGCAGATTCGTGCTCCAATACTGGCTGCCGTGGCTCTCCCGATAGCCGCACTCAGCCTGTCGTCCTCATCCGCACCGCGGCCCGCGCGGCGGCGAGGTCCCACAGGGCGTTGCCGACGCTTTTGAAGACGACCGGGCCGGCGTCCTGCTCGACGCCGTCGAGCGCATCTTCGAGCTGCGTGACCGTGCGCCAGTCGATCCCGGCCTGGATCAGGTCGCCGGCCTCGGTTTTCGCGCCCTCCAAGGTATCCACGTAGAGCCGGGCACGCCGCACGAGCGCCGGCGGCAGCTCGGCCATCTCGGGGCGATAGGCGCCGACGGCGGCGACGAAGGCATCAGGACGGATTGCTTCCGGCAGCACCGGGAGCTCGCTCGTGGTCGCGGTGACGATCAGGGTGACACGCCGCAGTACCGAGGCAGGATCGGCAAGCGCCTCCGCCGCGATGCCGAGCTCGCGCCCATGTGCTGCCAGCTGCTCGGCTCGAGCCGGCGTCCGAGATACGACGTAGGCTTCCCGGACGCCGAGGCCTTCGATGAAGGCTTCGAGATGTGCTCGTCCCTCCGTACCGGCGCCGACGATCAGCAGCGATTCTGCCGGGCCGGGAGCCAGCAGCTGCGCCGCGAGCAGCGAGAGCGCGGCCGTGCGCCGCGCGGTGGCGGTCGCGCCGTCGAGGACGAAGAGCCGCCGCCCGCTCCGCGCGTCGAGCACGACGACCTCGCCTTGCACCGCCGGGAGACCGCGCTCGGGGTTGCCAGGGTGCACGGTCACCAGCTTCGCCACGGCCAGGCGGCCGTCGGTCGCCGGCATGAGCAGGAGCGTCCCGCCGTCGAGCGCCGTCGCCAGGCGGTGCGGAGCGACCGCCCGGCCCGATTGCCGGTCCTGGAGGACCTCCCGCAGCCCGCGAACGAGTGCCGGGTAGGGCAGGAGGGCCGTGGTCGCGGCGGCGTCAAGCAGTTCCATGGCCCGCTATTCTACGTTCGCCGCGACGGCCGGCGCAAGCCAGGGCGCTGGCCGTCGCCGGCGGACTACGCCTCCTGCAGCGAGACGGGCGGAAAGTAGAGGCCCTGCAGCTCGCGCTGCCACCACGCGCCCTCGGCCCGATGCGCCTCGACATCCGCGAAGTGGTACGTGTAAAGCATCGCGCGTACGTAGCGCGGCGGCGATGCGGGGAACGGATTGCGCTCGAGCAGGTCGAGCACCGCCTCGTCGCCCTCGAGCAAGCGCACCAGGAAATTGCTGAGCCAGCGGTTGTTCCACGGGCCGCCGAGCGCCGCGAACCACATCTGCCAGTCGAGGCGCGGCTGGTGCGGCGCGACCCAGCGCGGGCGGCGATCGACGTCGCCGGGCTTGTAGCGAAACGTATACGGCAGCCAGGTCTGGCCATCGCGGCTGCCCTCGACCACGATCTCGGGGCGCGACGTCGTCATCACGGCGAAGAGCCCGTAGCGACCCACCAGGTGGAACGGAGCTAGCCACTCGGCCAGGGCACGTACTTTGCGCGGCACGCGCCGGCCCTCGCGCAGGATATCTGCCAGCTGCACGGCATTGAGCAGCAGAATCAGGAGCCCAACGGGCGCCACGATCACGCTTCGTGCGACCGCGGTCCTCCGCGATGCCGCATGCGCGCCGGCCGGCACGGCAAGCCATGGTGCTACGCGGCGCAGCGCCATATCGTCGAGCAGGAGGATGCAGAGCGCAATCGAGAGCAGGTTAAAGAAGGCGTAGTTGCCTGTGAGCATGATCAAGAGCTGCAGCACGATCAGCTGAGCCGCGGCGGCGAGCCGCAGCCGCCGCGGCGCGAAGATCAGAAACGGCGCGCCCAGCTCGGTCACGAAGACAAAGTCTGCCGATAGGCTCTGGAACCAGCGTGGCAGCCGGTGCATATACCAGGCGACGGGGGTCGGCAGCGGCTGCGTCTCGTAGTGATAGGTCATCGCCGTTAGCTCGCGCCAGGCCAGATCCTGGCTGGCGAGCTTGACGACGCCCGAGAAGAACATCAGACGGAAGACCAGCAGCCGGAGCAGCCATAGAACGGCCGTAGACGGTGCCGCCCGCCGGGAGCGGCCGGGCAGTAGCTGCACCGGCGCGAAGAAGATCGAAAGAAAGCCTGTCTCCAGGAGCAGCACGTCCCACTGAAATGAGAGGAACTCCTGGCCGATCGAGAGCAGCGACAGGTAGCCAACCCAGAGCAGGATCAGCACCGGCACGGGCGCGACGCCAAGGATCAGCAGCGCCGAGAGGACCATGCCAGCGCCACAGATGCCGCGCAGCGCACGGTCGCTGGCGTCGAGCCAGGCCAGCGTAGGCAGCCGGCGGTAGGCTTGCCGGCCGGCACGCTGCTTGACCGCCTCCAAGAGGCCAGGCGCCGGCGCGATCCCCTGCTTTCCGATCAGTCCCGGCAGCTGCGGCCAGAGCGATGCGAAGGCGACAAGGTAGGTGACACCCAGCAGGCGTACAAAGAGCCGGCGGGTGACGATGTAGGCCGAGCCGTCGGGCTCGGGTTCGAGGAAGGCGCGCCGCAGCGGAGGGATCGCCGGGACCAGGCCGGCCCACAGGGCCGGCCCTGCCACCGCTGCCGCCATGTCAAGCAGCGCTGCCTTCCGCGGCATCCGCTTGCCGCGGAGTGCGGGGTTCCCGAAGACGGCGACCGCCGCGAGCCCCGCGCACGTGGCCGCTCCCTCAGCTGCGACCCGCCGGGCGGCGCCGAGTATAGGTGGGATGCGAGTCACGGCGTCGATCTGGGCTCGCAGCGCCATGAGCGGGGGTGTTGTGACGATGGCGGCCCAGCCGGCTATGCCGGTCACGCTACCTCGCGCTAGATGCTTCCCGATCCTTCGCCAAACGGTCCTGTTGCTCATCGTCGAAGCCTCGCACTGCCTCCAGATCCTGACACTACGTCCGCGGCTCCGTGGACGGCGCCCGGACGAAAGAGATGGCTCAGCAAGCCCCGCGCCTTGGCCTTGTTCCCGCATCGACGCAAGCTTTGGAGCCGGGCCGCGCGAGGGATACGCCGGGCTCGCCTCCGCTCGGGGGGATCCAGGCGGACTTCCGGCGGGGCGTACTCGTGGAACACGCGTGACGGACCGGGGTGCTATAGCCGCCGCGGCCGCGCCCTGCTATCATGGACACATCCACGAAGGATACCCGCGGAGACCCGCTCCACGGTTTATCGAAACGGCAAACCCGTCGTAAGGCGGGGACGCAAAGCCACGGGTCCAGGAAACAGCTGGATAGCCGGGCTACCGAATTAGACCAGGAGGCTCACCATGTCTCGTCTATTCCGCGCGCTGTTGCTTGTCGCCGCCCTGATCGCGCCGGCCGTGTCCGCCGGCCACGTCACCTTCGCCCACGCCGGCACCGGCTCCACGACCGTAGCCAAAGCCCGGCCGAAGATACAGCGGAGCACGACGCTCTGGACGTAGCCGGCGCACCATGTAACCACCAGGGCCGCACCGCGCAGTGCGGCCCTTTCTACATCCCGAAAGGGAAGCGACAACCGAACCGCACTCGTGGCCGGTCGAGCACGATCTAAGGCGTTGTAGAGACGCTATGTATAACGTCTCTACGGGCTGTGAGCCTATCAAATCATGCCGGAGAGCTTGCCGGCGCTGGATCTCTACCGGAAGGGACGTCAGGATCGCTTTTCGGAAGCCGCGCGGCTGCTCGCTCGCTTTTCGAGGTAGCTCATCTCCGCTACCAGCAGGGCGCGCTCGGCTTGGAACTGTGTGCGCTCCGGCCCCTCTTCTTCGGGAACCTGGCGGCTGTCCATCTCCTGGAGCCGCCCGTAGAGCTCGCGCTCGACCTCGGTCTGGTCACCGCCGGACGCGGCGATACGCTCTTCGAGGCGCTGGCGCGCCTCCGGCGAGATCCCGGTGCCTTCCTGACCGGATGGGATCATCACCTCGGTTCGCACCGTATCGGCCGCCGCGGATGTTTCCGCTCCTTCAACGACCGGCACATTCCCCAGGGGGACTCCCGAGCTCGTCATCGTAGACCTCCTTGTTCACGAAGGCTTGCTCCGGCGGGGCGGGGCGTCCTGCCGGGGCTCTGACGACAATAGCCCAGCAGAGCGCATGCCATGCCTTGGACAAGTCAGATCGCCAGCGTTTCGCGTAAGCTCTCGGGAACCGGCAGCGCAATCGTGAAGCTGGCTCCGTGATCGGGGACGGATTCGGCCGTCAGCGTGCCGCCGTGCGCTTCGACGATACCGCGGGCCAGATAGAGGCCGAGGCCTAGTCCGGTCGTGTGCGGTCCGGCGACAAAGCGGTTAAAGAACTGCGGGAGCAGCTCCGGGGCGATCCCGGGACCGGTGTCGCGCACCGAGAGGACGGCCCACCGGCCATCCGCGCGATCCTCGGATCGCAGATCGACGCTCACAGGCACAGCCTCGGGCGAGTAGGTTCGCGCGTTGCTGAGTAAATTTTCGAGTGCCTGGCGTATCCGGCTCGGGTCGGCCTCGACCCACAGCTCCGCCAGCCCTCGTACCATGATCTCGGCCTCCGGCGTGCGCTGAGTCTCGACTGTCAGCCGTACGAGGTCGGCTAGGTCGACCGGCTGCGGGTCGACGGCGAGCACACCGCGATCGAGGCGCGCGCTATCCATCAGGTCGCCGATGAGTCGCTCCAGCCGGTCTACGGAGCGAGTCGCTGCTTTGACATCGTCTAGATAGACTGGGAGCCCTTCCCGCTCGGCACGCATGCGGATCATCCCGATGCGTCCCCTCAGCGGCGTGAGCGGCGCGCGGAGATCGTGCGCCAGGATCGTGATCAGCTCGTCTGCCGCGAGGCGCCGGGCGCGTTCGGCCGCCTCGGCTGCGATACGTTGGGTAAGCTCGGCGCGGTCCAGCACCATGCCGACCCAGCGCGCCGCGGCCTCAACAAAATCGAGGTCCTCGGCGGTAAACCGCTCCGGCTGTGCCGAGTCGACCTGGAGCACGCCTCGGCGCTCGCCCACAACCTCCAGCACCACGGCGAGGATCGAGCGTATGCCCAGCACCTCCTTGATCCCCGGAAGCTCCTCGGGATCGCGCTCGACGTGCCCGCACCGAAAAGAGGTCCCCGTGCGAAAAACGTGGGCGGCTCGCCCGCCGTTGGAAAGGGGCAAACGGTTCAAGCCCGTGGCAATCTCGTGGCGGGACATCGGGGTATCACTGGTTCCCACGGCGATCAGGGTATCGATCGCCGGATCGTACAGAAACGCGTCGACCTTGTCGGCACCCAGCGTTTCGGCGATCAGCTGGCTCGCCTCGTTGAGGGCGGCCTCGGTCTCGGTGGCTCGAATCCCCAGCAGGCGCTCAAGGGTCTCGAGCAGCCGGTTCTTGTCGCCTTTGAAGGGAGGCGAACCGGAAACGTTCATTCGCTCCTCCTGAAAGAGCATACTTGAGATCCAGTCATAAATCCCGAACATCGCACTGGAATGCGAAAGGCGGTCGTTGCGCGGGTAGCGAAATACGGCTTCCTGAAGCACAGCCCGAAATGACCGCCGCAGTATGACTGGATCTCAGCCATACCACTTGACTTCTCATGTACACCGGGTACACTATATCTGCTCCCGAGAGCGCACCCCCCGTAAAATGTAACTGCCTTAGCTCCGGCTGCACGGGCGTCGCCCTGGCTGGCCGTGCGAGGGCTTTGGAGACGATAGATCATGCTGTCGCTGCTGATCCTTGCGGCTATCTCCATCGTCGGCGTCTATATCCTGCTCCCGGCGGGGACCGAGCCCGACGGGCAGCCCGTGACCACGGAGACAAACGAAGCTCAAGTGTCGGACCTCAATCGGGGCGCTGCCTCCATCGCGCCTCCACGGCGCCGCTAATCCCCGCGGCTCAGACGACAGGCTCGGCGTCGTGCTCTCCCGCTCCCGCGTGCGCCCGGAGCTCTGCTAGCGGCAGCGAGATCGTAAACGTACTGCCCTCGCCTTCCTGGCTGGCGACGTCGACCGTACCGCCATGCCGGCTGACGATCTCGCGGACGACGTAGAGCCCGATGCCCATCCCGCTGATACTCGACCCTGCCAGATTTGCTGCCCGGAAGAAACGCTGAAAGAGCCGCGGCTGGGCCTCCGCAGGGACACCGATCCCCTTGTCGCTGACCGAGATCGCGGCCCTGCCGGCGCGCTCGTCCACGCGCACGTTAACTGGGCCGCCCTCGGGGCTGTACTTGATCGCATTCTGGATCAGGTTTTGCAGCACTTGCTCGAGCCGCAGTGCGTCGCCCTCGACCACCAGCCCGCCGTCCGGCGCTCGTAGCTCCAACGTATGCCGGTCGAGCGCCGGCTGCGCTTCTTCCACGACCCGCCGCACCAGCCCGGGCAGGTCGACAAGCTGCCGGTCAAGTGTGAAGTGTCCTGTCTCGATCCGTGAGACGTCGAGGGGCGCCGCGATCAGGCGCGAGAGGCGTTCGGCCTGGGCGGCGATCACGTCGACCGCGCGCCGATCGCGCTCGCCGGAGGTCTTGTCGCGAGCAAAGCGCCGCTGGAGCACCTGCGCATACCCGGTCAGCGAGGTCATCGGCGTCTTCATCTCGTGCGCGGCGATCGAGAGGAATTCGTCCCGCGTGCGAATCGCCGCCTGGGCGGCTGCGTAGAGCCGCGCGTTATCGATCGCCAGCGCCGCGCGGCGCGCCAGGTCCTCGGCAAGCTCAAGGTCGTCCGCACCGAAACTGCGTCCCGATTCGGCCGCCCCAAATGAGAGCGCGCCGAGCGTCCGGCCACGCGCCGTGAGCGGCACGATCATTCCCGACCGCAGGCCCACGCTCTGGATCAGCCGCGCGTGCTCCGGATCGTGGGTGGCCTGCTCGATGAGATGTGGCGAGATCTCTGTGTAGATCGCCGGCTCGCCGGTGCGCAACACCTTCGCCGCCCCCTCCGCTAGCAGCGGATCGAAGCCGTAGCGCCGCTCGATCTCCCAGGCCAGCTCGACCTTCGCCGGGTCGCGATGAGCGAGCGCGAGGCGCCGGTAGCTCCCGTCGTCCTCGACCATATCGACCGCGCACCAGTCGGCCAGATAGGGCACCGCGAGCTGGGCCAGCTGGGTCAGCGTCTCGGGGTAGTCGAGCGACGAGGCAAGCTGCTCGCTGGCGGCGGCGAGAAAATGGCCGATCTCCTCCGCGCGCTTGCGGGCCGAGATGTCCCGAATGAAGCCGGTGAACATCGGCGGCCCATCGCCCGGCAGGCGTGAGACCGTGAGCTCGATCGGAAACGCCGATCCACCCGCGCGCATCGCGTGCATCTCGATCCGCCGGCCGATGATGCGGCCTTCATCGGACGCAAGGTAGTGCGCGAGGCCCCGCCGGTGCTGCTCACGCAGCGCAGGGGGGATGATCAGCCCGGCCATCTCGTGCCCGATCACCGCCGCGCAAGAGTAGCCGAAGGTGCGCTCGGCAGCAGCGTTGAACTCCACGATGCGGCCCGCGGCGTCGATCGTGACGATACAGTCAAGCGCCGCGGCGAGAATTGCGCGGGTGCGCGCCTCGCTCCCCAGCGCGGCCTGCTCGGCCTGCCGGCGCTCCTCGATCCCGACTTCCGCCCGGCGCCGCGCCTCGCACAGGGCGTTCGTGAGCAGGACCATCAAGACGCTTTCGCTTACGAAGAGAACGATCCCGATCTGGTCTTGCCGGCCCACCAGCCCGAATGAGCCAAGCGGCGGCAGCAGATAAAAGACGCTGAAGAGCGTGCCAAGCAGAGTCGCGACGAGGCCGGGTCCGACGCCGCCGACCAAGGCGCTTACGACGATCGCAGGCCAGAACAGCAGAAACGGAGAATTCTCACGCAGGACAGGCGACAGCAGCAGCCTGAGCAGCAAAGCCGCGATCGTGATCGCGACGGCACCACCATAACGCCGGACGTAGTCGTTCAGGTCCCTGCCCCGCAATGATTGCATGCCCGTCCAGATGTCGATCCTCGGGGTTAACGTCCGGGCCGCCGCGTGCGATCGCACGCGGCCCGGAAAGACATTATAGCGGAACTTGCAGCACACGCACCTGCCGCGTGCCTTGCCACGGTCGGGGTATGCGATACTTGACCGATACGTGTGCCGCCGGGGATCGTCCCGCGGCGACGCCCGCCAACCCAGATATACGGAGAGCCTCATGCGCAAAGATCGAGCTCGCTCACCCATCGCCGACCCACCGCGCGCGGCCCGGTCGCGACTGCAGTTGTTCGTCGTCGTGATCGTGGGGCTGACCCTCGCGAGCTGCAATCTCGCGGCGGCACCCACCGTAAGCCCGACGGCCGCCGTGGCCTCGGCACCGCAGACCTCCGCGCCGCCGGCCGTCACTACGTCTACCGAGCTCCCCGTGGCCACTTCTCCGACGGCGCCTGCCGCCGCCACCGAGCCCCCGGCGACTACTGCGTCTCTGGCTGCCACCACGCCTGCGTCAACCGCTGTGCCGCCGGCCGGTGGGGAGAGTCGGCAGCCCATGGCGATCAGTGGCACTTTCACCTATACCAACGATATCATTACCACCTATTACGTCGAGCATGCCGTGGCCCTGCTGGACATGACCGGCTTCGTTAAGCGCGACCCACGCTGGATCATTCCGGCCGAGTCACAGACCCTCGGCCTGCTCCATCTGGACGAGCAGCGCAAGAGCGGCTCCTTCTCCCTTGAGCTCCCTGAG
>JBBSGA010000257.1:0-9125 GCA_038254585.1 Chloroflexales bacterium
GAGAATGCCGCGAAGTATGCTCCCGCAGAGTCAGGCCCCGTGATTCTATCGGCTGCCGTGGACGCGACCCAGGATCAGCCCGCCACGGTACGGATTTGCGTGCGCGACCATGGTCCGGGTGTGACCCCCGACGATCTCGATCGGCTCTTTCAGCGGCAATATCGGACGCCCGACGCCGAAACACGGGGAGTTCGAGGTACCGGCCTGGGCTTGTATATCGTCCGCCAGATTATCGAAGCACATGCCGGCCATGTCCGGGCGGAAAATGCCGATGGGGGCGGGCTCCAGGTCTGCCTCGAGCTCCCGCAGCACGTTACATCTGCCCCATAAACCCCATCAAAGCTTCACGAGCCTGATCGAGTGCCGGGAGTCGGGTTGCCACGCGCAGCTTGATGCCAAGAATGTCGGCTGCCGGTGCCAGTAAGTCGCGGAGCTCAGGGGAGCGCACGGCGATCTCGCGGGGAAGTGCGCTCATCTGCGTAATGAGCGTGGGCAGCTGGCCTTGATAGGTCGTGCGCCACTCCTCGGGGCCGGAGAGCGTGGGGGATAGCACCATGCCGCTGGCCTTATCGACGAACAGGCAGACCATCGGGTAGTACGGCCGCTGATCCGGCCGCTCCTGGACGCCCTGGGGACTGTAGAAGCAGTCGCTTTCCCAGGCTCCGCGGCGTGGCAACTTGGCTTGCTTGAGGCGCTGAGGGAGTACCTCATCGCCGAGCGGCGCCGGTGGTGGCGCCGGTTGCGACAGATCGGGCGTATGCCAGGTGTCGCGCCAGACGCCGTGCTCCGCGACACGTACAAGAAGCTGCCCTTCGACTGGCGGGTCGAGCAATGCCTCGTCCTCCTCGAAGTGCTGCGCGACTTCGCACGTCTGATGCAGGGCGAGGGTGAGGAAACGCGCCTCACGACCGGAGAGATACCAGGGTACGTAACCGGGGGTATAGTTCCGGAACTGCGGCCACGCGTTGCGGCCGCGGTATTTCAAACCAAGGGCCTTGATCTGATCGCGGTCGCGCTTGGAGAGGAGCTCACGATCTTCGAACGAGGCCATGAGGCAGTGCTGCACAAACATCATGCCGATATCGGGCGGCGAGACCTCCCCCTCCGCCAGGCGGACGAGGCCGCGCAGACCATCGTCGCTCAGGTAGAGGCCGAGCGCGAAATGCTCGCCCAAGTTACCCATCACACAGCAATAGCCGATCTCACCGGTCTCAGGGTTGCGCACGCCGAAGATGTCAGAGTCAAGCATCCATTCCCACGGCGCGAGCTGTTTGAAGGTGCCGGCGGCGCGATACAGGTCGCGCCATTCCTGCTCGGTTGGATCAAGTGTACGCTCAGGCATGATCTGTACTCCTTGGCAGGCAGCTGGCGTCCAGGTCGCGGCCGCCTTCTCCCGGCGATTAGAGGCTCACCTCGGTATATGGAGCTCCACGTCGGGCTATGTTAACACCGGCGAGGGGGCTATGACACGTCGACGTCGTGGGCACCGCTTTCTTGCCTCCCGGCCGCCGTGATGGGGATGAACTCGGCAGTGTCCCAGAGCTCGACGATCGACGCGGCGCCCGCATAGCTTAGTCCGGAGCGAAGGCCGCCGACCAATTGAAAGATCACATCCTGTACCGGGCCGCGGGCCGGAACCATCGCCTCTACTCCTTCGGGGACAACCCGCTCCCAGTCCTGGGGGTCGACCTCGCGATGTTGCTCTACTGCTTGCCGGTCGATGTTGGCGGTCAGCGATGCCATACCGCGCACTACTTTGTACCGGCGACCGTTGCGCACGACGCTCGCTCCAGGAGCCTCATCTGTTCCGGCCACCATGCTGCCGAGCATGACGCTACTGGCACCCGCGGCGAGCGCCTTGGCGATATCGCCCGACGTGCGGATTCCGCCGTCGGCGATGATCGGGACGCCGAACGCGCGTCCGGCTTCAGCACAGTCACCGGTCGCCGTAAGCTGTGGAATCCCGAAGCCGGTCACGATGCGTGTGATGCAGATCGAGCCGGCGCCAACGCCAACCTTGACCGCGTCGGCACCCGCGGCGACCAGGTCGTGTACGCCTTCGGCGGTCGCCACGTTGCCGCCGATTATTTCCACCTGGGGAAATTGGGCCTTGAGCGTTTGAACCATCTCAATCGCGGCATCTGAATGGCCGTGGGCGATATCTACCACGAGCGCATCCACGCCGGCGCGAACGCAGGCCGACGCGCGATCCACATCCGACGGGCGGACGCCGACCGCCGCGGCAACTCGCAGGCGCCCGCGCTCGTCCTTGGTGGCATCCGGCCATTGATCGGCCTTGATGACGTCCTGTGCCGTGATAAGTCCATGCAGCTGGCCGGCGCGATCGAAGATTGGCAGCTTCTCAACCCGATGGTGGTGCAGCCGGTCACGTGCTGCTTCCATCGACGCATCGGGCTCGGTCGTAATAAGCTTGTCGCGCGGCGTCATCACCTCGGATACCGGCCGCTTGGGATCCGGTTCAAAGAGTAGGTCACGGGTGGTCACCAGCCCAAGCACCTCGCCGTCGTCTGCTTGCACCAGTAAGCCGCCAATATTGTGCTCGGCGAGCAGCACGCGGGCTTCTTGTACGGTCGCATGACCGGATATGCTGTGCGGGTTTTCTACCACAAAGCTCTCGGCACGTTTGACGCGGTCGACCTCGGCTGCCTGATGCTCGATGGTCATAAAGCGGTGGATGACGCCGATCCCGCCCATGCGGGCCATGGCCATGGCCATGGCCGCCTCGGTGACCGTATCCATGTTGGACGAGACGATGGGGATTGCCAGCGTAATACGTCGACTAAACTGCGTGTGGGTATCGACAGCACGGCGCGAGCGAATAGACGAGCGACGCGGGACCAGGAGCACATCGTCAAAGGTCAGGCCGGTTTCAGAGCGGATTCTCATAAGGATATTCCTTTGCTTGTCCGCAGCGGAGACGGTTGTTCGAGCGGCGTCTGTGGAGACAAGATAGTGGAGCCCTCACACAAACGTCGACGTGTTTACTCTAGCAGATCCGGCGCGCTCGTCGTCCCGCTACGTAGAGGCGGGGCACAGCGCTGGCTCGCAACCCGAGCCTGGTCCGCAGTCGCCAGGGGCTGCCATGAAATCGAGCAATGATTGTGCTGCGTAGCAGACGATGCTACTACCGGGATGCCCGTGCAATTATGGATGACGAGCGCGACCGCGGCACGCAATATGCTCGCGAGCAGGGGGCGAGTAATCGGCTCGTGATGTGGTTGTGTGCTCAGCGCCACGGCACGCAGGATTCGCCGCCGCTGTGATACGGCATCGAAGTGAAGCCATTTTCGGGAGGACCCAACCCTATGACCGATGCTGCCGTCGTCTATACCGATCTGGAGGAGAGCGCAGACGCCGGCGCCTTACTTGGGGCACAAATCTTAGAGCAACTGGCGGGTGAACCCCCGGATGCGTTGATCCTCTTTGCTTCGCCGAAATATGACTTTGGAAAGCTCATCTCCGCAGTCGAGGCGTCCTGTCACCCAGCGCTTATCGTCGGATGCTCATCGGCCGGCGAGTTTACGAGCAGTACGCATGGAGTGGAATCCGCGTGCGCGGTTGCGCTACGCTCCTCGGAGATGCTCTTTACGGCGGGTATTGGCCACGGACTAAGCGAAGATCCTTCGAGCGCAGCTCGCGAATTAATTGGATCGTTCCGCGGCCTATCAACCCACGACTATATCTACCGTTCCGCACTCGTTCTAACCGACGCACTCGCGGGCCACGCAGATAACCTCGTAGAGCAGCTTACACTCCTGACGGCGGGAACCTACCAGCTCTTTGGCGGCGGCGCGGGCGACGACGGCCGCTTCAGCCAAACACACGTCTTCTATGGACAGGAAGTTGTGAGTGATGCGGCTGTTGCGCTCGAGATTCTGTCGAACAAGCCGCTCGGCGTCGGCGTGAGCCACGGATGGAGCTTGGCAAGCGCGGGGATGCGTGTGACCGAGGCAGAAGAGATGTGCCTAGTCAGCCTCAACGCCACGTCGGCGGTGGAGGTGTTCGAGGACCATGCCGAGGTGACCGGACAGGCATTTGATCGAAGCGATCCGCTGCCATTCTTTCTTCACAACGTCATCGGCATCGACAATGGCGGCGAGCACAGATTGCGGGTACCCCTCGGAGTCAACGACGATGGCTCGATCGCCTGCGCCGCGGATATTCCGACAGGCGCGATGGTACGGATCATGAGCGTCACCAGCACGTCGGCCGCGGAAGCCGCGGCCACAGCGACCGAGCGGGCACTCACGCAGATCGAGGGATACCGGCCGAAAGTTGCCCTATTCTTCGACTGCGTCGCCACACGCCTACGGATGGGCAAGGAGTTCGGGTACGAGCTCGCGGCCGTTCAGGACGCACTCGGCCCGGCGCAGTATGCCGGCTTCAATACGTATGGGCAGATCGCGCGGGCCGAGGGGCAGTTCAGTGGCTTTCACAATTGTACAGCCGTCGTCTGCGTTATTCCCGAGTGAGACTGATGCTTGAACGTGTGGTGGCGCTAGCGGATCCTTTGAACCGGCGCGAAGCGGCGCGCGCCCTGGCTACCTATCTTGGTAGTGATGAGCTGATCATCTTCATTAACGATCCGGAGCTCGGTATCCTCCTCCCGGCGCCCGGCTTTCCTCAGACACTGCCCGGGGGGCGAGCATGGCGGACATTCGTGGAGACCTGTCTCAAAACCGGGCGACACGCCGCCGACCTACCATTTCCCGGCCTAGCTACGGCCCGCAGAGCAATAGGCGTTACAGGCACGGGGGGCTCGGTGCTGGTTCTGCTCGGGGGAAGCCCACGAATGCCCGAGGTCGAGGAGGTGCGCGCAAGCCTCCCGCTGCTCACGGCGGCGTTCCGGGGCGAGCGCGCGGCGCAAATCGCGGAGGGGCACGCGGCGACCGCCCGGGAAACAGCAGCACAAGCACGCTTACTCGCGGAGTCGCTGGATCTTGCCCGACGGGACGTCCAGCGCGCCCTCGACGAGGCGCACGAGGCACGCGCGCGCGCGACATTCGTGGCAGAAGCGAGCGCGCTCTTCAGCGCCTCGCTCGACGTAGAAGCTATTCTGGCCAGCGTGACCCGAATGGTGGTCCCGCGCTTTGCTCTGCTGTGTTTAGGCTCCGTGACCGACGAGGACCAAAGCGCGCGAAGAGCTGCGCTCGCATATGTGGATCCTGCCAGGCCAGATCAGGTGCGGCAGGTGCTTGAGCGCCATACCGTCGACGGGTTGGTTGTGGAGCCGCGCCATCCTGGCACCAGGATCGAGCCCGAATTTCCAGAGGTGCTACTGGATCTCATCGCACATGACGAGGAGCATCGGGCTGCTCTTCGAAGCCTCGATATACGTTCCACGGTGGCAGCACCGCTTACGGCTCGTGGACGACTGATCGGTTCGCTCTGGTTTGGATCAGGCCCATCCCGGCACCCATTTGCGGCACACGATAGGGAGCTCGTCGAGGATCTGGCCCAGCGGGCGGCGCTGGCGATCGACAATGCATACCTCTATCAGGGAGCTCAGAAGGCGATCCAGGCGCGGGACGAGTTTCTAACGATCGCCGCGCATGAGCTCAAAACACCGGTTACCTCGCTGGTTGGCTACACTCAGGTTGTGCAGCGCCGCGCCACACGAGAAAAAACGCTCAGCGAGCGAGATCGGCGTGGGCTTCAGGTCATCGCGGGACAGGCCGAGCGCTTGTCCCGCTTGATCAATTCGCTCCTCGACGTTTCTCGCATTCAGAGCGGTCACTTTACCCTTAATTGCCGCTCAATCGACCTCTGTGAAGTAATTCGGGACGTTGCCGACGAAGTGCACCCAATACTGGAACATCACGAGCTCATGCTCGAATGTCCTGACGCACCCGCGCTGATCAATGGAGACGTGCTGCGCCTGGAGCAGATGCTCCAGAATCTCATTCAAAATGCCATCAAGTACAGTCCCGGTGGTGGGACTATCTTTCTGTCCGTCGAACGGCGGACGGGCGACGTCGCGATTACGATTAGCGATCAGGGTCTGGGCATCCCCGCGTCAGCAGTGCCACAGCTTTTCCAGCGTTTCTACCGTGCAGACAACATCGCGGGCTCAAACATTAGCGGAATGGGCATAGGACTGTTTGTGGTCCATGAGATCGTATCCCGGCATGGCGGACGGGTAGAGGTTAACAGCGTCGAAGGGGAAGGCAGCAGCTTTCGCGTCTACCTTCCGCTGCTGAAGGCGCCGGCTTCCATCTCTACTATCGAGAATGAGGTCGGACGCTAGCCGCCGCATCCCGGCCGCGGGACCGCGCCGGTCAGTACTATAGTGGGCCTGCCGAGTGGCTACGATTTGCGCGCATACTGTACAGGGCCATGGCAATCGCTGTAATATATGCAGTCACGCAACCATCACTTGACGGCGCTTTTACGAAGGTCTATAGTAGGCGTTGCAGATCCGCAGCATGCCTTCGAAGCACCGCCGTCGTACACCCGGCGGGTCGACAGGACCGGCGCCACCCAAGTTGCGGCCAGAAGGAGATTAGGCCATGGAGCGACGATCAAACGAGCGCATGAGCGAGGAAGGAGCGCGGATCATCGTGATCGGCGCGGGTGGTGGCGGCTCGAATGCCGTGGACCGCATGATCAGGTCGCGTGTGGAAGGCATCGAGTTCATCGCCACAAATACCGACGCGCAGGCGCTGCAACAGTCGCTGGCCCCGACACAGATACGGCTCGGCGAACAGGCGACCAAAGGCCTAGGATCGGGGGGCAACCCGCTCACGGGACAGAAGGCGGCCGAAGAAAGCCTCGATGCAGTTGCCAGGGCGCTCCAGGGCGCAGACATGGTCTTCATCACGGCGGGGATGGGTGGCGGCACCGGAACAGGCGCGGCGCCGGTCATCGCCGGCTTAGCCCAGGATGCAGGCGCGCTGACGGTCGGCGTGGTTACGCGGCCATTCGGCTTCGAGGGCTCACGGCGCGCCAAGGTGGCCGAGCAAGGCATCGAGCAGCTCAAGCCGGCCGTGGACACGCTGATTGTGATCCCCAACGACCGTCTCCTGCAGGTGGCGACGCGGGCGACCTCGATGATGGAAGCCTTCACCATGGCGGACGAGGTGCTGCTCCAGGGCATCCAGGGTATCTCAGATCTGATCACCGTGCGCGGGCTGATCAACCTCGACTTCGCCGATGTGCGCGCGGTGATGGCGCAGTCGGGCTCGGCGCTTATGGCGCTCGGCCGGGGCTCGGGCAAGAACCGCATGGTAGACGCCGCGACAATGGCGATCTCGTCGCCGCTGCTCGAGCAGTCGATCGACGGCGCGAAGGGCGTGATCTTCAACGTCACAGGCGGCGACGACCTGGGAATCCAGGAGATCAATGAGGCAGCCGATCTGATTACGCGGGCGGCCGACCCGGAGGCCAACATTATCTTCGGCGCGGCGATCGATCCTACGATGCGCGACGAAGTACGCATCACGCTGATCGCGACCGGCTTCGACGGACAGCCGCGTGCGCGGGGGCCGCTGCAGCGCCAGCAGATGGCGCGCCTCGCCCAGGCGCCCGCCGACTACCCTCCGCGGCCGCAGGCGCCCACGACCGACCGGCCGAGCCCAGGCCGGCCCGCCAGCCCTCCGATCCGTCCGGCCGACCGGCAAGAGCGCCAGGATCTCGACGACGACATACCGCCATTCCTGCGCAACCGGCGGGAACGATAGAGCAGATATCTGATCGCCCTTCGCCAGAAGGTGTCGCGGGCCGCTACCGGCGCCCGCGACATTGCTTTTGCCTCCAGGCGCGGCTTGTGATGGCCGGCTATGAACGAGGAGCTTAGAATTCGCCAGGCGCGGCCCGGCGACGTCGACGTGATCATCATGATCCTCGAGGAGGCGGCGCAGCTGGCTGCATCGAAAGGGATGCCGATGTGGCCGCTTGAATTTCAAGCGGAGCCGATTGCAGGTGGCATCGAGCGCGGCGAGATCTACCTGGCGCTCGTAGGCGAGCAGGCTGCCGGAACGCTCACGCTGCAGTGGTCGGATCCGGTGGTATGGGGGACCATGGCGGCCGACACCGGGTATGTGCATAAGCTCGCGATCCGCCGCGCCTTCGCCGGGCGGCAGCTCGGACTGCGGCTGCTAGCATGGGCCGAGGAGGCCGTGGCCGCGGCGGGAAGGAGCTTCTTGCGCCTCGACTGCGTGGCGACCAATCCTGTCCTGCGCGACTATTACGAGCGGGCAGGCTTCGTCTACCGCGGGGAGGCGCATGGAATCGGGTGGCAGGCCAGCCTCTACGAAAAGCAGGTCCGCGGCGGCCAGCCGGCGCCGGGCGCAGCTACGGCACGGTAATCTGCCGGGTCTGGAAGTCCTGGATCCAGCGCTGCGAGCCGTCATAGAAGAAGAGCTTGGCCCAGTCGCCGCGGCGCTCGGAGACGGCGTAGCGTGTACGCATCGACGTCCGGTCGACGATCTTGAACTCTGTCCCAGGACCGTCGTAGAGCGGCACGTGGTTATGGAGCACTTCCACAACATCCCCGCTGGGCCGGACCGGCGGCGGTGGCCAGCCGGCGGCGAGGCGATCGCCAAGAAATCGGGCGATGCCGAGCGCAATCGCGCGAGCAACGGCGTCTCGATTCGAGATCATGTAGCCCCGGTCGGCGCGGTTCGTGAGAAAGCCCATCTCGATGATCGCCTCCGGGGTATCCTCGGCGATCGTATGCTCGTAGAGCCCGCTCTGGAATGCGTAGTAGCCGCGCATATTGTCGGTGATGCGCCAATCTTTGGGCAGGCGCGTGTCGCGACCGTACTCATCCTCAAGCTCGCGCACGAGCATCGAGCTGGCGACCCAATTCCGGTAGGAGGTCGCGACCTTGTAGCCGCGAGCACTGCGGTCTTCGTGGCCGTCGGAGTGGATGGCGACGAACGCGTCGGCGTGATAGTGCGGAGGAACCGTCGCAGGCAGGACGAAGGCCTGATTGCCCCACGAGCGCAAATACGCGGCGACGCGGTGCGCGATGTCGACGTTCAAATCCACTTCGCGCACACCCGCGGCCTCGGCTCCGGTCGAATCGCGCAGCCATGAAAACTCGGGAGCATGCTGCGCGGCGTGCCAGTGTCCGGCCTGGATGGCGACAAGCGGAGGGCTGA
>JBBSGA010000258.1:0-9115 GCA_038254585.1 Chloroflexales bacterium
AAATTGCTCCATCGCGGCCAAGGCACGCTCCACCAGTATTGCTCTATCTGGAAGGGCAGCCTCTTCTAAAATGCGATCAACTCCCTGCCGAATCACCTCGGCCATTGAAACATGACGCTTGACCGCAAGCTCCTGAAGCTTGGTCATTTGCTCCGGCGTAAGCTCAACCTCAGCTATGCTCATACGTACATGTGCCTCCCGCAGGGCTGGATGTAATACATACAGTCTTTACTCTAATGATAACATTAAGCCTTACGATGCGGCTCAGACAGGCGAGCTTGGGCCTCCTGCCCTACCCGGCCACTCAAGCGCAGCCAGACTCCTACAGGATAGCCGACCATCTTTGCATAGTCACCCACCAAGCGGATCAACGGGACAAGCGAGACTACGACAGCTCGTTGTGACAGTGGAAGCTTGCGGCTATGGCGCCAGACGCGAAGGAGCGGCGCCCGGAGGTGCAGAACGAACGCAGGCAGAGCAAGCAGCCGTGCTGCAGGCCAGCGCCGCGCGAGTATGCCGAGCCCCAGAAGGACGAGGTAGAAGGTGTAGCGTGCGGCGTGGCGGCGCGGCCAGAGGCGGCCCACGCCGTCGCCCCTGGCGTAGGTATAGTATTGCCGAAGATACGCGCGGATGGTCGAGCGCGGCCGGAAGTGGACGGCGGCCTCGGGGACGAATGCAAAGCGGTAGCCCCGGCGCTTGAGATCGAGGTCGAAGAGCAAGTCTTCGCACGTGTCGGCCCACTCGGGATAGCCGCCAACCGCTTCCCAGGCCGCTTTGGTGAAGGCGACGGATTGGCCGGCCGGCAGGAAGGTGGCAGGGTCGACCTCGGCGGCATCCGGATAGTTGGTCGTCCCTAAGGCAAACTCCCAGAGGGACCGCGGCGCGGCGACGTAGAAGCCCGCCGCGATGTCGGCCGTGCCCGCTTCGAGGGGCGCGATAAGAGCTTCGAGCCAGTTAGGCGGTAGCGTGAGCCCGGCATCGCACGAGGCGATCAGCGGGCCCTGGGCGTGGCGGATCGCGTTATTACGGCCGGAGGGAATGTTGCGGCCGCCGTGGACCAACCGGATCGGATGGCCTGCGTCGATGTAGGAGCACAGGATCGCGACCGTCTCGTCGCAGCTGCCGTTGTCGTTGACGACGATTTCGTCGGGGACCCGCGTCTGCGCGAGCATCGAGTCCAGGAGCGCGGCGATGTTCGACGCCTCATCCTTGACGGTGGCGATCAGCGAAACCTTCACTCAGGCCTGTCGATCTAAGCGCTGGCAGGCGGGGCAGTAATGGGTACCGCGCTGCGCGACGACGGTTCGCTCGATCGGCGTGCCGCAGCGCGGGCAGGGGCTGCCCGCATGTTTGTAGACCTGCAGGAACTTCTGGTTGTCGCCGGGTTGGTCGAGCGCATCACGGTAGTCGGAGAACGAGGTCCCCCGATTGCGGATGGCCGCCTCGAGGACGGTGCGAATGCCGCTGTAAAGACGATCGACATCGTCGTCGTCGAGCGACGGCACAATGCGGAGCGGGTGAAGCTTCGCCGACCAGAGCGCCTCGTCGACGTAGATATTGCCCAGCCCGGCGATGAGCTTCTGGTCCAGCAGCAGCGGCTTGAGCCGTCCCTTCCGGCGGCGCAGCAGAGTCCGGAACTCTTCGACCGTGAGCGCCTCGTCAAGCGGCTCGGGTCCCAGGCGTCTCTCGAGCACGGCGAGACCTTCCGGATCGAGCAGCCAGATGCGCCCGAACTTGCGTGTGTCGCGAAAAACGAGCTGGCGGCCGTCGTCCAGGCGCAGCACCACATGGGTATGCGCATCCGGCTCGGCTTGCGCATTCTGAAGAGTCAGCCGGCCGGTCATCCGCAGATGGACGACGAGCGCATCGTCTCGATCGAGGTGGATGATCAGATATTTGCCGCGGCGGTCGATACCCCGGACAAGGCGGTTTCTGAGCAGCTCGCGAAAGAGCTCCTGGGAAGGCTCGGCGATCGTCCGCGCCCAGGCGATGCGGGTTACCTCGGCAATATGGCGCCCGACCAGTCCGGCCTCGAGCGATCGGCGGACGGTCTCGACCTCGGGGAGCTCAGGCACCGGTCGAGCTCCCGGGCCGCCTGCCCGGCTCGACCATGCGTACCGGGACCCCGTGCTCGGCCATGAAGCGCTTTGCCTGCGCGATCGTGTAGGTCCCGAAATGAAAGATTGAGGCGGCCAGCGCTGCGTCGGCCCTGCCCGTTGTCACGGCCTGGAGCAAGTGGTCGAGGCTGCCCGCGCCGCCCGAAGCAATCACCGGAACTTGCACTGCTCCGGCGACGGCTTGCAGCAGCTCGAGGTCGTAGCCGTCGCGCGTACCGTCGGCGTCGATGCTGTTGATCACAATTTCGCCGGCACCTAGCTCCGCGCCGCGGCGGGCCCACTCGACGGCATCGAGAGATGTCTCGCGGCCTGCTCCACCCGTGTGCGTATAGACTGCCCAGTGCCCGGCCTGCCCTAGGTCGCGCCGCGCATCAATCGAGAGGACTATACACTGAGAACCGAATCGCCTGGCGCCATCCTCGATCAGTTGGGGGTTGAGGACGGCTGCCGTGTTGATCGAGATCTTGTCGGCGCCCGCGCGCAACATGCGGTACATGTCGTCGACGGTGCGGATGCCGCCGCCCACAGTTAGGGGGATGAAAACCTGCGAAGCGGTCCGCTCGACCACATCGGCCATGATCGCGCGCTCGTCGGATGAGGCCGTAATATCGTAGAAGACGAGCTCGTCGGCGCCTTCCTCATCATACAGCCCTGCGAGGGCAACCGGATCGCCGGCGTCGATATGATCGGCGAAGGTCACCCCTTTCACAACCCGGCCGTTCTTCACGTCGAGACAGGGGATAATTCGTCGTGTCAACATTATGCTTTTCGCGCGGGGGCAAGGTCGCCGTCACGACGCTCGATTTGCCCGGCCTTGACGATGTCGAGCACACCGCTCCAAGCTCCCGCGATGCGCTCCAGTAGCTCGAGCTCCTGCACCTCGAGATCTGAAATCCGCGTCTCGTGGCGCTGCTGCAGGAGCTCCATGCGGTTGCCCAGTCGTGCCACACGTCCTTCCTCTTCGCGGCACCACGTGTCGAGGCGCTCGAGCCAGGAGGTGATATGCAGCAGATTCTCGTCTCCCGACTCGTGCAATTCGACCATACGCTCATCATTTTGGTGGCGAAGATCCTCGAGCCGCTCCTGGTTCATCAGGAACCGCTCGGTTGCCACGAGCTCGACGCGGCGAATATCTTCCTGCAGGGCAGGCAGGTGACCGCTTATCTCCTCGATCTGCACCGGCAGGTCGGCCAGCTGTTCTTCGGTCAGCTTGATCCGCTCCTCGAGCCGGCCAATGCGTGCGACCGGGTCATCGAGCGCGCCACGAACGTCGGCGACAAGCTGCTGGGCCTCGACCGCCTGGCGTCGCAAATTCTGCTTCTCGATCTGAAGCTGCTCGTCGAGGTGGCGAATCTCCTCGATTGCGGCGACATCTGCCACCCGGAATTGATCCAGCTGCCCGTGAAGCTGGCGATAGCGATCGTCGCTCTCTCGAATGAGCGAGACGACCTCTTTCGCGCGATGTTCAAGCTCTTCGATGCGGCCCTGCCATGGCGCGACCGCGTCGCGATCCTGGCGCCGGGATTCGTGCAGCTGGTGGATTTGCGCCTGAAGCTCCCGGATCGGCTTGACCGCCTCTTCAGCCCGCAGCATCGCGGCGGCAATCTCCCGGCGGAGACCCGTGATCTCCCGCTTGTAGACTTCCAGCGTGGTTTGGATCTCCTGCCCTTGGCGCTCGATCACATTTTGAATCTGTCCCACCTGTCCTTCCGAGCGCCGCGCCTGCTCCATCGACCATGCATATTTGTTGTTCTGATCCTTCAACATACGGCGGAGCTCATCGATTTGATTCTGCAGATAGATGAGCTGAGACTGCTCCTGAACACGCAGTTTCTCTTCCTCGAACTTCGCCGTGACCTCACCCTTGTTCATCGCCATGCGAATTACTCCCGTGCCGTTAGGTTTGCCTGCTGCGAATCAAGCGCCTGCAAGGCCGAGGGCAGATCGATCGCGCCCGTGTAAAGCGCCTGGCCGACGATCGCTCCCGCAGCGCCGAGCGCGGCCAGGCGCCGCAGATCGTCGATCGTGCCCACCCCACCCGAGGCGATCACGGCCGGTCCTCGGAGCGAGACCAACTCTGCGAGCGCTTCCAAATTTGGGCCATGCAAGGTGCCATCTCGAATGATGTCGGTATAGATGACGTGACGGACACCGCTCTGGCCCACACGCCGGACAAGATCGCTCGCGCGGACCTGCGAAGTCTCCTGCCAGCCGTGGGCCGCCACCCATCCATGCCGGGCATCCACCCCTACGGCGATACGCTCGCCATATTGAGCAACCAGCTCGGTAATCAGGTCGGGCTCCGCGACGGCGGTCGTACCCAGAATGATGCGCTCGACCCCGAGGTTCAGCGCCGCCTCGACCGTCTCGCGGTCGCGCAAGCCGCCGCCGAGTTCGACCGGAATATTGATGGCGCGCACGATCGCGAAGACGATCTGTGCGTTCAACGGCCTTCCCACTTTCGCCCCATCGAGATCCACGACGTGGAGGCGCTGGGCTCCCAGCTCCACCCAGCGTTGTGCGACGGCGACAGGATCCCGGTCGAAGACGGTCATGCGATCATAGTCGCCTTGATAGAGGCGCACACAGCGGCCGTCTTTAATATCAATCGCGGGGATGATCTCCATAATCCAGGCTTCTATCCCTTGGAGCGCACCTGCCCGCCGCGCCGCGGGCACCCATTCGCGCTCGAGCTAGCGGCTATTGGACCGACTGTACCCAGTTGCGCAGCAGAGCTAGGCCCCAGCGCCCACTCTTCTCAGGATGAAACTGTGTCGCCGCGGCGGAGCCCCATGCTAGAATCGAGGGAAAGGTGACCCCATAGTCGGTTCGACCGGCGACAATCGACGAGTCGGGAGTGTCGACGTAGAACGAGTGGACGAAGTAGAAGTCGGTGCCGTCCGGGATGCCTTTGAGAAAGGTCGGAGCGGCGGCAGCGTTGAACCTGACCTGGTTCCATCCGATCTGCGGGACTTTGCCTCCCGCCTCCGAAAGCTTGCGAACACGGCCGGGGATGATGCTGAGGCACGGATGCGGGCCCCATTCGTCGCTTGTCTCCGCAAGCACCTGCATGCCGACACAGATACCGAGGAAAGGAACGCCGGAGCGGATCAGATCGGGAATGGTGGAGGTCAGCTCCAGCCGATCGAGCGCCTCCATGGTATCTCGTGTCGCCCCGACACCCGGCAGCACCACCGCATCGGCGGCACGCAGATCGCTCGGGCGATTCGTGACGCGCAGCTGAGCGCCTACGTGCTGAAGTGCCCGGACGGCAGAGCGCATGTTGCCTGCGCCATAATCAATTACCGCGATCATTATTCAGCGACTGCTCCAAACCTCACATGCCAAGCGTGCGAGACATGGATCAGTCTTTCAAGCTCCTTAAAGAGCGCACAACTAGGCCACGCCAGGTGCACCCCATGCCTTGGGCGAAACCGCGCCGGCACAGATGTAGCGGTAGAGAACCCTACTGAGCTAGGCAAGAAGCGGATGCGCTCGAAGCAAGTTGTCGACGACCGGACCGATGTCCGTCCTGGGACCGGACCGAGCGCCAAGTGGATCCTCAACCAGGTCGGGGCGACCCTGCAGAACTCGCAATGTCGCCAGGACACTCGCGGCGAGCGCTAACAGATCGTAGCCCCCCTCCAGCGCGCATACGAGGCGGCCGGAGCAGACCTCGGCGGCCAGATTATACACCTTCTGGGCGATCGCGGCGTATCCGGCGACCGAGGCGTTCATCGGAGCGAGCGGGTCCGCCCAATGCGCGTCGTAGCCGGCCGACACGAAGATCAATTCCGGACGGAAGCGCCGCACAGCCGGTAGAATCAGCTGGTCGTAAATGCGATCATAGCCATCGTCGCCTAGATAGTACGGCAGAGGCACGTTGAGGGTCGTCCCGATGCCGGCGCCCGTGCCCATCTCGTGCCAGGAGCCTGTGCCCGGAAAGAGCGGCCAGGTGTGCGACGAGCAGTAGAGCACCCGCTGCTCGGCGTAGAAGATCTCCTGGGTCCCGTTGCCGTGGTGTGTATCCCAATCGACGATGGCAACGCGCTCCATGCCTATCACGTCGAGCGCATACTGCGCCGCTACAGCTACATTATTGATGAGGCAGAAGCCCATCGCCCGGTTCCGCGTCGCATGGTGGCCGGGCGGGCGGACCAGAGCGAAGGCATTGCCCACCTCACCGCCCACGACCGCCTCGGCGGCATGAATGACGGCGCCAGCCGCATAGCACGCGGCCGTCCACGAGTCGCCGGTCAGGTACGTATCACTGTCGATCTGGCCGCCGCCCTCGTACGCGAGAAATTGGAGCTCTCCGACCAGGCGCCGCTCATGTACCGCGGTGATCTCCTGCTCCGTGGCTGGCCGCACCATGAGCGGCATAAGTTCGGAGCGGATTCCGGATCGATCGAGGAGTGCGTTGATCGCACGGAGACGCGCAGCGCTCTCGAAATGCGTGGGGTCGTCGTGCTCGAGAAACCGCTCGTCAAAGAGGAGACCGGTGGTGGAATTACTCATATGCTCCCAGCCGCCTATTCCATCGCTCCGCGCACGTGGTATAGCATGGAAAGGGCCGCGAGAAAACTCGTGATCCTCGAAGCAGGTCGTCAGGCCGACTCGAGTGCCGCAATATCAGCGCTCCCGCCGGGCGCGAGGTTGTCTGCTTGATCCCGGCCAATCACCGCTTGTGGCAGAGTCATCGTAAAAACGCTGCCCCGTCCGACCTCGCTCTCGACCGCAAGCGTGCCGTGCTGCAGCTCTGCCAATGTCCGGGCAATCGCCAGCCCAAGGCCGGCTCCCACGCCGGTTCGCGAGACGTCGCCGCGATAGAAGCGCTCGAAGATGTGCGGCAGCGCGCTCGGCTCGATCCCCGCACCGGTATCGCGAACACATATGGCGACCTGTTCCTTCTGTGCAGCGACCTCGACCGTGATCAGGCCATTGGCCGGGGTAAACTTGCGGGCGTTGTCGAGCAGAATCAGAAGCACCTGCTTAACCGCGTCGCGATCGCCGGTCACCGCTACATCGGGCAGCCCGTCGCATCGAATCGTCCGCTCCGGCTCTAGCAGCTTGAGGTCGCGGCAGAGATCTTCGATCAGCGGCTTGACCCGGATCGGGTCATGGCGGAGCGGACGACCTGCATCGGCACGTGCCAGGACAAGGAGGTCGTTGACGAGGCGGATCAGGCGCTCCGTCTCGTCGACCATATCGGCGAGCACCTCGACGCGATCCTGCTCGGTGATCGGAGGATCGCGCTGCAGAAGGGAGGTATTGCCGCGGATGGTGGTCAAGGGCGTACGCAGTTCATGAGACGCATCGGCGACGAAGCGGCGCTGAGCCTGCAGAGCCTGCTCGACGTGTTGATACGCAGCCTGGAGCTCAGTCAGCATGCTGTTGAAGGTGGTGGCGAGCTCGCCGACTTCGTCGAGCGGCCCCGTGTGGTCGACACGCCGCGCAAAATCACGCTCTGCCCCGATCGCGCGCGCTGTATGCGTGATCCGGTTGATTGGCCGCAGGGCGGCGCCCGCGAGCAGCCAGCCCATCCCGAACGCGATCACGATTGCGATACAGCTGCCGACGATCAGAAAGCCGCGCAGCGTGCTGAGCGACTGATCCTGTTCGGCCAGTGAACGGGCGACCTGCACCACTCCAATAATGTGGGAGCCGACGTTGACCGGCTTATCGTAGATCAGGAGACGCTCCCCCTCGATCACCGCGGTCTCAATCCAGGGCTGGCCGGCACGCACAGATTGAAGGCCGGCGGGACTCAGCGGCAAATCGAAATCGACAAGGTTATCGGTCTTGTCGTTGATCTGGCCGTCGATGCTTCGCGTCTGCACGAACGTTTTGGCCGCGGCCAGCCTGCCAAACGGGAAGATGATCCGGTCTAGCCGGAATTCGCGGGCCGCCGTCAGCCGCCCCGCCTCTTCGGCGAGCCGATCCTCCTGCACCCGGATCGTGGTCTGTGAGAGGGTAAGGTAGACCGCGGCACTAAAGGCGATCAAGGTCAGCGCCAGGATCGTGCTGTAGAGCAGCGTTAGGCGGAAACGGATGGACATAGATGATACATCGTGCTTCGATGCCTAAGTCGTGACCCGCGACGACCTTTCACACACGAAGCTGTTGGTTACTCTTCGCGCAAAACGTAGCCGACGCCGCGCACGGTATGGAGCAGGCGCGCTTCTCCGCCGGCCTCGGTCTTGGAGCGGAGATAGCGGATGTAGACCTCGAGAACATTGCCGTCGCCGCCGAAGTCGAAGCCCCAGACGTCGTTCAGGATACGCTCGCGCGGAAGAACCTGGCGCGGATGGCGCATGAAATACGAAAGCAGGTCGAACTCCTTTGGACTGAGGGCGAACTGCCGGTCACCACGTCGTGTTTCGCGCGTGATGGGGTCCAGATACAGGTCGGCATAGGAGGTGGGCTTATCGGTACCGGCGGACTCAGACCGCCGGAGCAGCGCTCGCAGGCGAGCTAGAAGCTCGGCGGGTGCGAAGGGCTTCACCAGATAGTCGTCGGCGCCGCTGTCCAGGCCTTCAACCCGATCTTCCACGGCATCGCGGGCCGTCAGCATCAAGATCGGGATCGAGTCTGCCTCACGTATGCGCTTGGCGACGGTAATACCGTCTAGACCGGGCATGAGCCAGTCCAGCACGACGACATCCGGGCGCTGCGTCTGCGCCTGGGACAACGCCTCGCGCCCGTCGGCAGCAGTGACGACGTGATAGCCCTCGTATGCCAGCGTACGCCTTAACATGTCGATAATCTTGCGATCGTCGTCGACGATCAGTACGGTTGCCATAACCTTATGTCCTTCTTTCGGCGCAACATCGACGGCAGCACTTCTATAACGATACCAGGAGCGGAAATCCGGCGCGACACGAATTCGCACATAAGATTAGCGGAAAGGAGCTAAGAATAGGCCTAGCACATTCTGAGAATCCGATAAGAGAAATCGGAATGCGCGAATAACCCGGCCTCGTTATTCCATCCTACCT
>JBBSGA010000259.1:0-9105 GCA_038254585.1 Chloroflexales bacterium
CGCCCGTCGCGTAGCTCCCGGGCTTTCATAAGTTCGTCGAGGCGTAGCTTCATCTGGCCCATATGTCGCTCCTCCAGCTGTGTGACTGCGACCGTTGGAGACACTATACAGTATTTGACAATTTGACGTCCTACGAGCGGAGTGCTAGGATTTCCTTAACAATTGATGTGCTAGGGGTGCCGAGAGAGCTCGGCTGAGACGCTGGCCCGTAATGCCGGGGACCCTTCGAACCTGACCTGGTTAGGACCAGCGTAGGGAAGCTTGAGGCCGAAAGCCGCTGCGTCTTTACGCAGCGGCTTTTTTGTATGGGAAGTACGGCTATGCAATTACGACACGTTGGACGGCTTGTCCTGCTGATCGGGATGTTTGTGAGCATCACGGCGTGCGGGTCAGCTCCGGGCGGAACGACGGCTACGACGGCGGCTGGGCAGACGGGGGGCAGCGCCGTGGTGACGGTAGAGGCGACGACCACGAGCGCAGCAGCTCCCGAGACTGCCGCGACCGCTACGAATGGTACAGTCGCGACGACCGTGGCACAGACAGCGACGACGGCGAACAGCGCCGAGACGACGTCCCAGGCGGCGGGTACGGCAGTGGCCGGAACGGCCGCCACGGCGGGCGCCGAGACGGCGACACCCGCGGTTGACTATGGGCGAACGCTGACAATCATGACCCACGATAGCTTCGACGCTAGCAAGGACGTTATCGCCGAGTTCGAAAAGGCGAACAAGGTCAATCTGCGCTTTCTGAAGAGCGGGGACGCCGGAGCGGCGCTCAACAAGGCGATTCTGGCCAAGGGCAGCCCGCTGGCCGACGTCTTCTATGGCGTGGACAATACCTTCTTCAGCCGCGCGATCAACGCGGGCATCTTCGAGCCCTATAAGCCCGCGACGCTGCAACAGATTCCGGCGGATCTTCAACTCGATCCGCAGGGGCACCTTGTTCCGGTTGATTTCGGCTTCGTCAACTTCAACTACGATAAAGCCGCGTTCGGCCCGGGTAAGCTCCCGGTGCCGCAGACCCTGCGCGACCTGACCAGGCCCGAGTACAAAGGCAAGATCGTCGTCGAGAGCCCGGCGACGTCGTCGCCCGGGCTAGCATTCCTCATGGCGACGGTCGCCACCTTCGGTGAGACCGGCGACTATCCATGGACGAAGTACTGGACCGATCTGCGCGCCAACGACGTCGAGGTCGTCGACGGCTGGGAGACGGCCTACAACACCAACTTCTCGGGCTCATCCGGCAAGGGGCCGCAGCCGATCGTCCTCTCGTATGCCACCTCCCCGGCGGCCGAGGTCTTCTTCAGCGAGGGCAAGCTAACCGAGCCGCCGACCGGAAATATCGTCCCGCCGAAGGGCGCCTTCAAGCAGATCGAGTTCGTCGGCATTCTGAAAGGCACCAAAAACCTTGAGCTGGCGCAGCGCTGGATCGACTACATGACGGGCCCGCGCTTCCAAGCCGACGTGCCGCTCAAGATGTTCGTCTACCCGGCCAACTCGCAGGCGCCGCTGCCCGATCTCTTCAAGAAGTTCGCGCCGCTGCCGGCGGAACCGGCGATCATCCCGCCCGACGAGATCGCACAGAAGCGCGACCAGTGGATTCAGGCGTGGACGCGCATCGTCCAGAAATAGGTGGGATTCGTGTGGCGGCGTAGAGCCTGGTGGAAGGTGGGCGGCGTGGTGCCGCTCATCTTCTTGCTGCTCTTCTTTTTCTACCCACTTGCCCAAATCTTGCGCACGAGTCTCTTTCCCCCCGAGGGCGCGCCGCTCGCCCCGCTGGCGAGCCTCTTCACGGACAGCTACTTCGTGCGGGTGCTCGGCTTCAGTGGCTGGCAGGCGCTGCTCTCGACGGCGCTCACGCTGCTGGCGGCGCTCCCCGCGGCCTACGTCTTCGCGCGCTATCGCTGGCGCGGCAAGACCGCGCTGCGGGCGCTGGCTACCGTCCCGTTCGTCCTGCCGACGGTCGTCGTCGCCGCCGCATTCGGCGCTCTGCTCGGCCCAAGCGGCACACTCAACCGCGTGCTGCAGGGTGCCTTCGGGCTCCATTCACCGCCGATCAGACTCCAGGGAACGCTTACCCTGATTCTGCTGTCGCACGTCTTCTACAATTTCACCGTCGTCCTGCGGATCGTAGGAGGGATGTGGGCGAATCTGGACCCAGGTCTCGAAGAGGCGGCCGCCGTCCTGGGAGCGAGCCGTCTCCGTGTCTGGCGCGAAGTGACCTTGCCGCTGTTGCTCCCGGCGATCGGCGCGTCCGCGCTGCTGGTCTACATCTTCACCTTCACTGCCTTCGGCACGGTGCTGATCCTCGGAGGCCCGCGTTTTGCGACGGTCGAGGTCGAGATCTACCGCCAGACGGTCGAAATCTTCAACTTGCCGGTTGCCGCCGCGCTCGCGCTGCTCCAGATCGCCGTCTCGCTCGGCTTGACCGCCCTCTACACCCGCCTGCAGGAGCGCACCGCCCTGCCGCTTGACCTACGCCCGCGGCGCTCCACGGAGCGCCCGGTGACCGGCCCAGGGCGGCGGCTCTTCCTGGTCGCCGTTATCCTCTGGATGGCCATCCTGCTGGTGCTACCACTCGTCGCGCTCCTGGCGCGCGCGCTTACGCTTGGTGGTGGTTGGAGCCTGCACTTCTTCCGGCTCCTCGGCGCCAACCGCACCAACTCCTACTTCTTCGTGCCCCCGTCTGCCGCGATCCGCAACTCCGTGCTCTTCGCCGTCGCCGCGACGGTCATGGCGCTGCTCATTGGCCTGCCCGCGGCTTACCTGCTTACGACTCCTCGCCGCGGACTGCGGGCGATCCTCGATCCGATCTTCATGCTGCCCCTGGGAACCTCGGCCGTCACGCTCGGCTTCGGCTATCTCATCGCGCTCAACGCGCCCCCGTTGAATCTTCGCGCATCGCCCCTCCTGGTCCCGATCGCGCACACGCTGATCGCCTTTCCCTTCGTCGTCCGGGCCGTGCTGCCGGTTCTGCGCGGGATCAACCCACGGCTCCGCGAGGCCGCCGCCGTGCTAGGCGCGCCGCCCGGACGGGTTGTATGGGAGGTCGACGCGCCGATCATCGCCCGCGCGGTGCTGATCGGCGCCGTCTTTGCCTTCACGATCTCGCTGGGCGAGTTCGGTGCCACCCTCCTGCTGAGCCGGCCGGAGTTCCCCACGATGCCGGTCGTGATCTATCGCTTCCTGGGGCAGCCCGGCATCGAAAACTACGGGCAGGCGCTGGCCATGAGCAGCTTGCTGATGCTCGTGACCGTGCTCGGCTTCGTCGCCATCGAGCGCCTGCGCATCGGCGATCTCGGCGAATTCTAGCCAGTATCACTCGTTCTCCAGCCGGAACCAGTAGAAGTTGTGCGCTCCTAAGGTCACAAAATAGGGCAGCTCGCCGATGCGCGGAAAGCGCGTCTCGCCAAAGAGCTCGACGGGCACCCTGCCGTTGTAGCGGCTCAGATCGAGCTCGACCGGCTGGGCGAAGCGCGACAGGTTGTTGATGATCAGCATCGTCTGGCCATCGTACTCGCGCGTATAGGCGAGAACCTTGGTGTTGGTCGGGTGCAGGAACTCGATCGAGCCGCGGCCGAAAACCGGGTAGCGCTTGCGAATCTTGATCAGCCGCTTCATCCAATTGAGGAGCGATGAAGGTGTGCGCTCCTGCGCCTCCACGTTGTTCGCCTGGTAGCCAAAGACCGGATCGGTGATCACCGGGCTGTAGAGCCGGGCGCCGTCGGCGCGCGAAAAGCCCGCGTTGCGACCGCCGCTCCACTGCATCGGAGTTCGGACGCCGTTGCGATCGTCCAGGTAGATGTTGTCGCCCATGCCGAGCTCATCTCCATAGTAGATCACCGGCGTGCCCGGCAATGTGAACAGGAGGCTGTTGAGGAGCTCGATGCGGCGGCGCTCGTTGTCCAGCAGTGGCGCGAGGCGGCGGCGAATGCCTACATTGATCTTCATACGCGGGTCTTTGGCGTACGCACGGTACATATACTCGCGCTCTTCGTCGGTCACCATCTCCAGCGTAAGCTCGTCATGGTTGCGCAGGAAGATGCACCACTGGCACGATTCGGGAATCGGCGGCGTCTGGTTGAGGATGTCGATGATCGGCAGGCGATCCTCCCGCCCCAGCGCCATGTAGATGCGGGGCATAATCGGGAAATTGAAGGCCATCTGAAATTCGTCGCCGTCGCCAAAGTAGGCCCGTACGTCCGAGGGCCACTGGTTCGCCTCGGCCAGGAGCACGCGCCCCGGATAACGCTTGTCGACGGCTCGGCGCAGCGCCTTGAGAAAGGCATGTGTCTCGGGCAGATTCTCGCAGTTGGTGCCTTCGCGCTCGAAGAGGTAGGGCACGGCGTCCGCGCGGAAGCCGTCGAGCCCCATGTCGAGCCAGTGCCCCATCGCACGTAGGACCGAGCGCTGCACGCGGGGATTAGCGTAGTTCAGGTCCGGCTGGTGCGAGAAGAAGCGGTGCCAGAAATACTTTCCGGCCTGCTCGTCCCAGGTCCAATTGGAGCGCTCCGTATCGGTAAAGATGATGCGCGCGTCCTGGTACTTGTTCGGCGTATCGCTCCAGACGTAATAGTCGCGGTAGGGCGAGCGCGGATCGTTCCGTGCGGCCTTGAACCACTGGTGCTGGTCCGACGTGTGGTTGACCACCAGGTCGGCGATGACGCGCAGGCCGCGATAATGGGCCGCCTTGAGAAAGGCGCGGAAATCCTTGAGCGATCCGTAGTCGGGATGAACGCCGTAGTAGTCCGCGATGTCGTAGCCGTCGTCGCGCAGCGGCGAAGGGTAAAACGGCAGGAGCCAGATACAATCGACGCCGAGCTCCTGGAGGTAATCCAGCTTCTCGGTCAGGCCGCGGAAATCGCCGATGCCGTCGCCGTTCGAGTCATAAAAGGCTTTGACGTGGATCTCGTAGAGGATCGCGTCTTTGTACCACAGCTCGTCGCTCACGGGGGTGCCTTTCAACAAACTCATCCAACACACTGAGTGGCTTCGAACGGCATATTGTACATTGACGCGCATGCTGCGGATAGACGGACCCGCGGCATGCGCGTCCGCTCATCTCTCGGGCTTGGGCAAGGGCTGAAGCTACCCCACGGCTAGGACCTCGGGATTCGGGGCCGATCGGCGACCTCGTCCTCCGGCAGATGCCCGGCCGCGACCAGCAGCAGCCGGACATTTTCTTCGGTCCAGAGCGCGATCCAGCCGGGGATGAGTAGGAAGAGGGGAGGAATGATAAAGAGCAGCACACACGAGAGCAGGAGCAGGATCATCGAGACAATCACGCCGGGCAAGTTCGCCAGCACAATAATCGCCGTGTTACGCATCGTCGTCCGGAGACGCAGATCTGTCTGTCGCAGGGCAATCGGCATCGCAAAGAGCAGCATGCCGCTCCAGATCAGCATAATGATGAGGAAGAAGCCGCTGAAGAGTAGCAGCGTGCTGTTGCCGCTGCCGCTGTAGAATCGCCGGTTGCCCTCCACTACGACCAGGCCGAGCACAAAGGTCCAGACCAGTGCCGAGCTCCAGCCCCAGTCCGCGCGGAAGTGCTCCCAGAACCGGTTCCACGGACTTGCGCGCTCCTCGGTCATCGGCTGCGTGACGCGGTGAAGTGCGGCGCTAGCCGGACCCAGGGGGACCACGACGATCGCAAGCAGTAGCCACAGAACGCTCGACATCCCTAGCGAGCCGAGGTTCTCATAGGCATGGCGCAGCGTGCGCCAAAAGGTACGGAAGGCGATCCTAATCGACGGCGGTCGTGTAATTTCTTTCTGCATATATTCCTATATAGTGTAGCGTCGGCAGTCTATGCCGCCCCCGACATGGTACAATACTACCGTACGGACTGCGCAATTTCTGATGAACCTCGGCTACGCGCCGGGGCTTTTTGTGTGTGGAGGGGGCTTTGCCGGCTGGCGACGCCCATAGACGATGAAACGAGACGACATCCGCAATATTGCGATCATCGCACATGTCGACCACGGCAAGACAACCCTGGTCGACGCGATGCTCAAGCAAAGCCATATTTTTCGTGATAACCAGCACGTAGCCGAGCGCATGATGGATTCCAACGACCTCGAGCGCGAGCGCGGCATCACGATTCTCTCCAAGAATACGGCGGTTACCTACAAAGGCACTCGCATCAACATTGTCGACACGCCCGGCCACGCCGATTTCGGCGGTGAGGTCGAGCGTGTGATGAATATGGTCGACGGGGTGCTGCTGTTGATCGACGCGGTCGACGGACCGATGCCCCAGACCAAGTTCGTCCTGCGCCAGGCGCTGGCGCGCGGCCACCAGGCGATCGTGGTGGTGAACAAGATCGACCGGCCCAACGCGCGGCCGATGCATGTCGTCAATGCTACCTTCGACCTCTTCATCGATCTGGGTGCTTCCGAAAAGCAGTCGGAGTTTTCGGTCGTCTATACCTCGGCGACGCAGGGACGCGCGGGTCTGCATCCGCACGAGGTCACGGACTCGCTCGAGCCGCTCTTTGAGGAGATCCTCAGCGCGATCCCGGCGCCGGACGTTGATGCCGAGGGCCCGACGCAGCTGCTCGTCACGACGCTCGGCTACGACGACTACAAAGGCAAGATCGTAATCGGTCGCCTGAACAGCGGCATGCTGCGCAAGGGCCAAAATCTGCTGCGCATCGCGGCGGATGGAGCCCAGACGCCAGCCAAGGTCAATCAGCTCTTCGCCTATCAGGGTCTCGAGCGGCGTGAGGTCGACGAGGTTGCAGCCGGAGACATTGTCGCGCTCACTGGGATTACCGAGGCGGCGATCGGCGAAACACTCGCCGACGTCGACGATCCGCGCCCTTTGCCGCCGATCAAGGTCGAAGAGCCGACCGTGCGCATGACCTTCGGCATCAATACCGGTCCCTTCGGCGGCCGTGAGGGCACCTTCGTCACGTCGCGCAAGCTGCGCGAGCGGCTCTACCAGGAGACTGAGCGCGACGTGGCGCTGCGCGTCTCGGATACCGACTCGGCCGATCAGTTCACGGTCGCCGGCCGAGGCGAGCTGCATCTGGGGATCTTGATCGAGAACATGCGCCGCGAGGGCTACGAGTTCCAGGTATCGAAGCCCGAGGTTATCCTGCATCATACGGAGCATGGTCTGGAGGAGCCGTACGAACTGCTCGAAGTCGAGGTGAGCCAGGCATTCCAGGGTTCGGTCGTCGAGATGCTTGGCCAGCGCAAAGGACAGATGCGCGATATGCGCGTGCGCGACGACGGATCGGTGCATTTTGTCTACTACGTGCCGACGCGTGGCCTCCTGGGCTTCCGCCAGCACTTCCTGACGGCGACGCGGGGTGAGGGCATTATGAACTCGATCTTCGGCGGCTACGGCCCGCACGCGGGAGAGCTCCAGACGCGCAACTTCGGCTCGTTGATCGCCTGGGAGCATGGCCCGGCGACGACCTATGGCCTGCACGCCGCCCAGGAGCGCGGGCAGCTCTTCATCCCGCCCGGCACCGATGTCTACGAGGGCATGATCGTCGGACAGCACATCCGCGAGGATGATCTCGAAGTCAACGTGGCGCGTAAGAAGCATCTGACCAATATTCGCTCGTCGACGGCCGAGGAGGCGCTGCGGCTCGATAGCCCGCGCAACCTGAGCCTGGACGACTGTATCGAATATATCGCGGAAGACGAGCTTGTGGAGGTGACGCCCAAGAGCTTGCGGCTGCGCAAGAAGATCCTCAACACCGACGAGCGCCGCCGGCAGCGAAAGTATGGTAAGTAGGCGCACTGCCGCCGGGTCGATCCACGGGGGCCCACCGTAACAGGTGGGCCCGTGCCCTCTATGTGGCCTTGTGCCGGCAGGTCTACCAGGCGTATGCTTCAGGTGCTTGGCCGCCCGGTCCTGGGAAGATTTCGTCCAGCTTCGTAAGCTGATCGGGCGCGAGCGTAACCGCGAGCGCCTTCAGCGCCGAGTCGAGCTGATCCGCGGTTCGTGGCCCAATGATCGGCGCTGTGACGACCGGATTGCTCAGCAGCCACGCGAGCGCGACGTCGGCCGGCTCTTCGCCCATCTCCCGGCAAAAGCCTTCATATGCCTCGATCTTTGCCCGGTTCTTCTCGATCGCCTTCTGCATATTCTCCGATGCCCGTCGTCCCTCCTTGCCCTTCTGCAGCACGCCGCCCAGCAGACCGCCCGCCAGCGGGCTCCACGGAATGACACCCAGCCCGAAGGCGCGGCAGACCGGCAGCACCTCGAGCTCCACCATCCGAGCGTTGAGGTTATAGAGGCTCTGCTCCGAGACGAGACCCATGAAGTGGCGCTGCGCGGCGATCGCGTTGGCCTGCGCGATGTTCCACCCTGCGAAGTTGCTGCTGCCGACGTAGAGGATCTTGCCTTCGCGCACGAGCTGCTCCATCGCCTGCCAGATCTCCTCCCATGGTGTGTCACGATCGACGTGATGCATCTGGTAGAGGTCGATATGGTCGGTCTGGAGGCGCCGCAGGCTGTCCTCGCACGCCTTCCGAATGTGGTAGGCCGAGAGCCGTCCCATGTTCGGCCAGTCGCCCGTGTTGCCGTACACTTTCGTGGCAAGCACGATGCGCTCGCGACGCCCGTCACCCTGCGCCAGCCAACGCCCGATGATCTGCTCCGTGATACCTTCGCCCGGCTTCCCACCGCCATAGCCGTTCGCCGTGTCGAAGAAGTTGATGCCGAGTTCGAGCGCTTTGTCCATAATGCCGAAGCTATCCGGCTCGGAGGTCTGGGGGCCGAAGTTCATCGTCCCGAGACAAAGTGGGCTCACTTTCAGCCCTGTCCGGCCGAGCTGTTTGTATTCCATCCTCTGATCCCCCTCGTCTAACGTATGTTTCCGGGATCGCAGCAATTGATATGCCCGCGCTTTGTTCTGCTGGCTCGTTGCCGCCCGTGTTCGCCCGTTCGCCCAACACGGGAGTGGACTGTCGCCGGCTATAAGTAAATCATCATGATTCTATGCCTTCCATGCGCTTGCCCCTGTGCTTGTTTTGGTAGATACTTCCCCCTAGTCCCCCTGGACGGACCGGCCGGATGTTCCACGGTGATAGTTCACCAGAAAGGCTTTCCGATGTTCCGCCGATTACTGCTTCCCGCGTCGCTCGTC
>JBBSGA010000260.1:0-9089 GCA_038254585.1 Chloroflexales bacterium
ACGCAATAGGCGCCGTGCTGGCTGAGCTCCTGCAACCGGTCCAGGCCGCAAGAGCCCAGGTCGGCGCGGGAGCGCGCGCCGCCGGACACGGCGCTGAGCGGTGCGGACGCCTGGATATCGTGCATCCGGCCGGCATGCAGCGTGCGGCTGGCCAGACGCCCGGTGCAGCGATCCAGCCGCAGGTTGAGCGTGAGCGCGGCCCGTCCCTGCCCCGTCGCGTTGCCGCAGCCGGCCCACTGGTCGCGCAACGCATCGGGGAGCCCACTGGTGGGGCTAGCTTCGAGCTAGCCCCCCGCACAGCGCTCCAGGAGCGGGATGGCCAACGGGTCGGCGGCCAGCAGACGCGTGACCGCCGCAGCGACCACCTGCTGGAGGAATGCAGCTGCCTCAGCTGTACAGCGTTGGGTCAGCCCTGCAGGCGTAATCGCGACGCCCAGGGCAGCCGCCGTCTGGCTCAACGCCTCGAGCGTGGCAGCGGGATGGGCGAGCTAGGTAAACACCAACGTCTGGACGACGTGCGCCCCGCCGAGCTTGGACTCGCGCTGGACAAATCGGGTTGTGTGGGCGAGGTCCTGGGCAACGCTGCCGAACACATCTTGCAAGGCGTCAGCGACCTGGTCTATGATGGGCATTGGAAAGCTCCTGTTGGCTGTGAGCGAGGTTGCATCCCGCATGATGCCACAGGAGCTTTCGTCGTGTTCGCTTAGCTTAATGCGTATGGGGGGGTTTTGCATAACCCCCAAACTCGGTCGTCGTGTCTAGCATATGCTTATCCCTCCTGCACCCTGCCGCGCGGGACGTGCCCGATGCGGCGAGGGAGCTCTAGCGGGCAGAGGATGCCGCTCAGACGCAGCAGTCTCTGTCGCGCTGTCCAGTATAGCAGCCGACAACGGAAGTACAGGGCGCAGGACATCAGGCCAGGTCGACGACCTCGTGGATCGAGCCCCGGACCGAAGTTTTGGTAAAGCGACGGTCCTGGGCTGCAACCTGCATCGGCATCCCGCGGCTAGGCGCGAGCGTGAGCTTCACCTGCCAGTCGACGCGCGTGCCCGGCACCGGCTGCAGGCGGTAGCGCTGCAGCAGCATCGCAAGCACGATCTTGATCTCCATCATCGCGAACGAGGCGCCGATGCACATGCGTGGGCCGGCCCCGAACGGCAGGTACTCGTAGGGCGACGGGTCGATGTGCTCCCATCGCTGCGGCTGGAATCGCCGCGGCTCCGGGTACAGGTCGGGCAGGCGGTGCGTCAGGTACTGGCTGATCGTCACGATCGCATCTTTGGGCAGCTCATACGGCCCGATCGCGAAGGGCGCCGTGGCGACGCGTGACGTGAGCGCACCCGGCGGGATCAGGCGCATGCTTTCTTTGACCACGCGCTCCAACAGCGGCAGCGACCGCAGCTGCTCGACTGCTGGCGCATCGCCGTGGAGCACGCTCTCGAGCTCGTCGACGAGATCCGCCTGGACCTCGGGGTGCTGCGATAGGAGGAAGAGCGTCCACGTCAAGGCGTTGGAGCTCGTCTCGTGGCCGGCGATCAGCAGCGTCGTCGTCTGTCCCAGCAGCTCGACGTCGGTCATACCGGTTCCATCGTCGTCGCGCGCACGAATCAGTGCGGCCAGCACGTCGGGCTGCGCGGACGCGTCCATGCGCTTGCGCGCGATGAGTGCCAGGAGCTCATTTTCGAGCCGTGCGGCGTTGGCCATCATGCGGTGGAAGGGCGTCCCCGGCAGGTCGAACGGAAAGAGCATCACCGATGGAGCGAAGAAGGGCCGCTCCAGCATCCGCTTGATCAGCCGGCCCATCCCCTCTGCCGAGTCGCGCAGGTCGAGCCCGAAAAGGGTCTTCCCCGCGACGCACAGAGTCAGCTGCTGCATCGCGTGCGCGACGTCGACGGTCCCGCCGGGATGCCAGCGGTCCAGTGTATCCTGCGCGATGGCGACCATGTCGTCACTGTAGCTCTCGATCTGCTTGCGGTGAAAGGCGGGCTGCATTAGGCGGCGCTGCTGCTTGTGCTGCTCGCCGTTCATGTTGAGCAGACCGATACCGCGGCGCGTGCGCTTGATGCGCTCGGGTGTGATCGTCTCGAAGATCGAATAGAAGAGCGACGTATCGGCCAGCAGCTGGTGGTTATACTGCGGCCCGACCGCGAAGATCTGCCGGGTATCGCCTTGGACCAGCCCGGCGAGCTCGCCGTAAGTCTTATAGGTACGCTGCATATACGGCAGCGGATCGCGCAGGAAGCGGATCACGTTGACCCGCCAGCCGATCAGCGGCAGGGCGCGCGGGCCCGGCACCCCGGAGTGTACCAGCGCAGCGGTTGCCATATCTCTCTCCCACCTCGAGCCGAGCGGATCGACGTCAAGCTCGGCGGGATACCATAACAGGTCCCATTCTACGCCGTTTTGCCGCGGAGCGGGCTCCGCCGGCAAAACGGCCATCGCTCGCCATTTGTTCCTACAGGAACGCACTCAGGTTGACGCGCCGCGTATCATAGAGCGCAGCGCGAACGAAACGGCCGTCGAGAAACGGGAGGATCTACGATGACCAAAGTCTTCAGCATCCACGAGATCGAGCTTCTTCCGGGCGTGGATCAGCGTGAGTTCGAGCGGTTCTTCCTCGAGGAGGTGGCGGATGCGCCGATCTACCCCGGCTGGAAGGCATGTCTCGCCAGGAGCGACCGGGCACCCGGGCGGGCAAGTACGCCGTGATCATCGAGATGGACACGGCGGACCGCGATCGCTTCTATCCGACGGCGTATGACGAGTCGACAGAAGGTAAGCGCTTCGACCGCGAGCTGCCGCCTGAGATTGCCGGGCTCTGGGAGAAGTGGAAGACGTTCGCGACCACGACGCCGGGCGAGAGTGCCGTCCACACGGACTACGTCGTCGTGGAGTAGCTGCCTGCGCTGTGTGACTGGTCGCGTCGTTCACGAGGCACATTCGCTCGGTCTCTACGCCCCTCGAGCCGCAGGCGTTTGTACCGCCGTTGCGAGCCAAGGCAGCGCTGGTGCGTCTGCCTCCCCGTAATGTGCGGAAAGTCCATCCGCACGAAACCACGTGCATATCTTCACAATTAACCCGAAAGTAGTAGGCACAAGAGCGCGGATGTGGAAAGTAGCCAGCATAGGGAACAATCCAGGGCCCGCACGGTTCTCGCGACATCCGGTAGGTCGTCGCATGTGGCGGATCGCTGAACACGAGATAATACCAGCCGTTCCAATTGAAATAGTCGCAGCACTCCGGCGCGATATAGTATCCAGGGCGACCGGGCAAGCCAGCGAGAAACGGCGGCTGCAGCTCCCACCGGGCGAGATCAGCCGATACGAGGTGCGCGAGGCAGCCCGCGTGGTCTGCCACCTCCGGCGCGTGCATACACGCGGTAACGAGCATGTGAAACTGGCCTGAACGCTCGTCGTGGAACACCGCGGGGTCGCGGAAGTTGTAGGTGTCATACCACCTGCCGGGCGAGGCGAACGGATTCGCCGGGTCCTTCGTGAAGGAGATGCCATCGGTGCTTGTCGCGCGACACAAATGCTCGCTCCGGCTGCCGGTTTGGTCCAAGCGACGCGTTGCGTAAAAGGCATAGAAGACGCCGTCGTGGTAGAACACTGATCCGGTGCAGATCGACAAATAGTCGTACGCTCCTTCACCGCCGACCGCAATTGCGAGGGGGTGATGCTGCCAGTGGACGAGATCGGTGGACGATGCATGCGCCCACTGGTGCGCCCCGAAACCATTTCTTCCCCTGTGATGCTCCTCATCGAGCAGATAGAACAGGTGGAACGTGCCATCGTGGAAGAATGGCATGCAATCGCCCACAAATTGGTTGCTGGCATGTGGCTTGAAATATTGCATCACGGGAGTGCTGTGTCGGTGTCTGGTGTCCACATCGACGCCATCTCCCACGCGTCGAGCTGGGACACCACTGCACGTCCGCCTTGAGCGAAGAGCTCGACCCCCACACTATCACGCCGCGATGGATAGATGCGCGCGGTGATACACTTGCCGTTGGCAAAGACCTCAACGATCGACCGGTCAACGAACACCTGCAGTCGCAGCGGCTCACCGCTAGTCAGCGCGAGCGGGCTACTGAACATCTCCTGCGCAACATCGGGCGCGAGGCTCGAACGAGTCCGATCGATGAACAGCCGTTGTGCCCCGCCATCATACACGATGCGCGTTTGCTCCGCATTGTCCGCCGCGCAGCGTACCGCAATCCCGATTTCGGCCGCAGCGCCCGGCTCGAACTCCGCAATAAGCTCGAGGGTATCGCCACGAATATTATCTAAACGTTGGGTCGACGAGGGCTCTAGTTCGATGTTTGAGCGAGACACGTGGGTACCCCGTAAGCGCTGCAATTCCGGCACGGGATCCTGGCGCAGCTGACCATTCGGAAGGATCGATAGTATCCGCGGCAGCGACATACAGCCCGACCAGCCGGCGGCCTTTTGGGCCTCCAATGTGCGGTTTTCGCGGAGCCAGCCCCACATCAACCGGCGGCCCTGATCGTCGAGCATGGTCTGCGGCGCATAGAAGCTGCCACCCGGGTCCACAATGCCGTGCTCCCGCGGGGTGAAGCGATACGCGGTGAAATCGCCGGCAACATAGGCGGTATAGAACAGGTGGCGCTCGTTCCAAACCGATACCAGGAGGACGTGTGTGCCGTCCAGCGGGAACAGATCGGGGCATTCCCACATCTCGCCGGTCCATACCGGAGCGGTCGCGTGCTTGTCACCGATTAACACCGGATGCAGGTACTCCCAGCTCAGCAGGTCGGCAGAACGGTAGAGCAGAGCCGTACCACCAACCCCTTTAATACCGGCGCCGATCAACTGGTACCAGGTGCCATGTTCCTGCCAGACCGAGTGATCACGATAGGCGACCAGATCGAGATCGGGCGGGGTCGACTTAATGACCGGATTGCCGGGGTACTTCTTCCACGTGATAAGCATAGCATCGGTGCTGGTCGCAACACAGGGGAGTTGGTCCGCACCGCGGACACCGGTATAGATGAAGGTCGCAACACCATGATTGTCGACGGCGCAGCCCGAATAACAGCCGTCCTGATCGGGACTATTCGGCGTCGGCGCCAGCGCGATCGGCAGGTACGTCCAGTGCACCAGATCGGCACTGACGGCGTGGCCCCAGTGGATCGTGCCATGAAAGGGACCGTGGGGATTGTACTGGTAAAAGAGGTGATAGTGGCCCCGCCACTGGATCAACCCGTTCGGATCGTTCAGCCAATTGCCCTCGGAGATGAAGTGATAGGCCGGGCGGTGTGGATCGGCCGCCATCCGCGCCCGGAACGCTGGGTCCAGCTCCGGATATGTGGCTGTCGTTGAATCGGTCATGGGATGCATCCTAGCCTTTCAAGCCACCCATGGCGATACCTTCGATCAGGTAGCGCTGCCCGAGCAGGAAGATCACCAGCACCGGGAATAATGATAGCATGACACCTGCCAGCACGATCGAGATGCTGCCGGTGCCTAAATAGCCCGCAAGGTTGACCAGCCCGAGCGGCAGCGTAAAATGGCTCGGCGTTGTCAGGAAGATCAGCGGGCGAAAGAACTCGTTCCAGGTACCGTTGAAGGACAGGATCGCCAGGATCGCCAGGCCGGGCGCGACGAGCGGCAGATACACCGACGTGAAAATGCGCCATTGGCTCGCGCCGTCCATTAAGGCGGCCTCTTCGTACTCGTTCGAGATACCCATAAAGTACTGGCGCAACAGGAAGGTGCCAAAGGCCGTGGCCCATGATGGAAGAATCAGCGACATCAGCCTGTCGTTGAGGCCAAGCTTGCTGATGAGCACGAAGACCGGAACGATCGTGGCCTGGCCGGGGATCATCAACGTTGCCAGGATGATCCAGAAGAGCACGTTCTTGAACGGAAAGGTGAAGCGCGCGAAGGCGTACCCGGCCAGGGACGCGGTGATCAATTGGCCGGCGACCGTACTGAAGGTGACAATCGCGCTGTTCAGAACATATTGCCCCCCGGGGACGGTCCGAAAGACGTCGCGGTAATTACTGAAATCCGGCGGGATTGGGATCCACCGTGGCGGGACACTAAAGGAGCCAATCGGCTGGCGCAGCGACGTGGACAAGGTCCACACAATCGGGGCCAGGACGATCATGCTGAAGAGGAAGACTACAATCAAGGAAAACCAGAACCAGAAGCGGTGGCGAATGCGTTGGCCCCAATCAACGGACATGTGGCGAGCGGGGCGAGCGGTCTGTGGAACATTCATCGGTATCTCCTGCGCTGCTCGGCTGCTACTGGTAGAAAACGGAGCGTTTGCCGACCCAGAACTGGAAGGCGGTGACCAGCAGGATCACCACAAACAGGATCATGGCGATCGCCGAGCCATAGCCCAACTCCAGATTCTTAAAGGCCGCCTCATAAATCGTCATGACAATCGTCCGACTCGCATCGCCCGGCCCACCCTGCGTCATCACGTAGGGCTCGGCGAAGACCTGCAAGGCATTGATCACACCGATCACCACCGCAAACAGGATCGTGGGACTGAGCAACGGCAGGGTGATGTGCACGAGCCGCCGCCAGCCGGTTGCACCATCCATGTCGGCGGCCTCCAGAACGTCTTTGTTAATATTCGCTAGGCCGCCGATAAAGATGATGAAGGTGAAGCCCAACCCTTGCCAGACGTACGTCAGGACGACCGTGATCAGCGCCCAGCGGGAGGAGTTCAGCCAGGGAATCGGTGACACACCCAGCTTTCCGAGGTAGTAGTTCACCACGCCGAATTCACGGTGGAACATGTAGGCAAGCACGATCGCGATCGAGGCCGCCGAGGTGAGCACCGGCAGAAAGAAGGCTGTCCGGAAATAGTAGCGCAGCCATTTGGGCATGCGCTGTTGAACGGCCATGGCCAGAAACAGGGCGAGCGTGAGTTGCAGGGTGACCGCCAGCAGCACGAACTTCGCTGTGTTCAAGAAGCTGGTCCAGACGACAGGATCCGCGATGAGCCGCTGGTAATTTTGGAGGCCGATAAACGCCGGCGGATCGATGATGTTCCAGCTGTACAGGCTGAGGCCCAGCGAGACGATCACCGGACCCGCCGTGAAGACCAGGATGCCCAGGATGGTCGGGAGCAGAAACAGGTAGGCGATCAGGACTTTACGCCGCTGCATTCCGGCCATGGTATCGGCGGTCAGGCTGGCAACGAAGCCGAGCGGCTTGGTGTGGGCCGGTCTGAGATCAGTAGTCGAATGCATGGATTGCTCCTTTGGCCCATGCTGGGAGCGGCTGCGCGTTCCCAGCATGCGGACGACACCGTCCCTTACTTCTTGCGCTTAGCCCACAGGGCTTCGAGCTCCTTCTGCATGGCATCCAGCGCAACCTTGGGCGTCATTTCACCGGTGACCGCGAGGCCCGTATACTTGGTGAACAACGTCGTCATTGGATTGGACTCGGGCGGCGCAGGGATCGGCGCGGTATCGGGATGCTTGTCTAACGTATCATAGAAGACATGCCAGTTCTTCGGGCCGGTCGGGGCGTACCGCTCGGGTGTCATCATCGAGCGACGTGACGGGGTCGTCGGATTGCCTTCGAAGAAGAGCGTCATCGTCTCTTTGGTGACGGAGTGTTTCATAAACTCCCACGCGAGGTCCTTGTTCTTGGCCTGGCTGAACATGACGTAGCCACCCGTGCCCAGTTGGTGGCGCTGGGATTTCCACTTGGGCCAGAACTGAACGTCAAAGGCGTCAGGCTTCATACCAGCGTTGTGCAGGCCACCTGCGTAAAAGCCACCGGCCGGAGTCATCGCCAACTTGCCACCGGTAAAGAAGCCCTGAATCGAGCTACCCCCGCCGAGATCGGCCGTTGGTGTGAGCCCTTCCTTCTGCAGTTGGACCATAAAGTCGAGTGCCTCGACATTGGCGGGATCATTGGCTTTGGGTGCCGGCCAACGCCAACCACCGGCCCGCCCCTTCGCACTCGGATCGTCCTTATAAAAGTTGGACCACAGCCAGTCGCCACCGGGTGCCCGTTCTTCCGTGAGCAGGTTACTGCCGTTGTCAAAAATCCAGGGCATCCATCCACCCCAGAGGCGGTTGACCCACTGATAGCCATACGTGCCGGAGCCCTTATTCGTCAGCTTCTTGACCATGGTGTAGAAGTCGTCTTTGGTCCAGTCCTCTTTCGGTACCGTGAGCCCAGCTTGCTTGAGGCTATCCATATTGAAGTACATGTTCGCGGCATTGAAATCGGAAGGAAGCTCATAGAGACTGCCTTCATACATCATGGCCTCGATCAGCACCGGATGGACATCGCTGAAAAATTCTTTCATGACTGCCGCGTCACGCTTCACATAGTCGTCGAGGGGTGCGGCCAGACCTTTGCCGGCGAAAAGCTGCGTTCCTTCGGTGGCGACCTGGGTAAGATCGGGCACATTACCGGCGGCAATGTTCGTCATGATTTTGCTGAAGTAGGCTTCCCAGTCAGCACCCTGGAGCGGCGTAAACTCGATCTTGACGTCCGGATACTTGGCTTGGAACGTATCGGCCGATTTTTTAAAGTTCGCACCAACCTCGGCTCCAATCAAGGCGATCTTCAGCGTTTGGCCTTTGGTAATGAGCGCAGGCGCACTCGGCGCGCTCCCAGCAACTGCGGTACTCGCCGCGGCGGCGGTGGATGCAGAAGCGGTACTCGCCGCGGCGGCGGTGGATGCAGAACTCGCCGCGGCGGTCGCCGCGCCCGTACCGGGAGATGTTGCACTGGATGCGCCGCAGGCGGTGGTGACCAGGGCGGCGGCACCAATGCCGGTGATGCGCAGAAAGTCGCGACGGGTTACACGTGTCTTTGGGCGGCCGAGGTTGTTGTCCGTGTTTTTTTCTGTGTTGTCCACGAGACTCTCCTCGACGTGAGTACGTCGGATACCGATTTGACAACGGCGCGGGTGATCGAAGCCGAAATAACTCCTTTCGCTCATTACAATACCTTCGCCAAACATTAGTTGCAGGGTGAGCAGGGATAACTAAGTTGCCTGTGGCCTCGGTGCTGTGTCCATGCTCATTGCTGCTTCAACCATACTCAAGGTGCACTTTGTGCGTTTCGGCACAATTAACCCGAAAG
>JBBSGA010000261.1:0-9084 GCA_038254585.1 Chloroflexales bacterium
AACGACGAGTGCATCATTCATGCGCTTCCATGTGCCATTATCTGTCCATTTCTTCAGGTACCAATAAACAGTCGAAGGATGAGGATACTCATGTGGGATCATTTTCCACTGACAGCTCGTCTTGTTCTTGTAAAAAAGAGCGTTGATGACACAACGCAGACAGACAACACGTGGAGCACCAAGATGTTCTCGCATATCAACATATGGTCGGATAACGTCCCATCCTATGTCACTCATGTCACTCGGATAATGTGTGGCGTGGATGCATTCTCGATCCGTGTGCTGCTCCTGACTGAAAGATATATATGGACGACCCATGTGTATCATTTGCTCAGAGTATAGCATATCTCTAGCAGATGGAGTGTCCCAAAGATATTCTTGTCTTGATCCGGTATATTCATTGTTAAATGGCGTCTTAGAAGCTGTTTAAGTATTTATTATGTTCCTATATCGTCGTATATCGATATCTCAAGACCATAGATCAATTCATCGTTTTGGAATTTTCCAGTACTCATGGCCCGTATTCCTGCACGATACACTTGGCGGCGCCCCGATTTTGGAAGGACCCGCCAGGTAGAACGGCCGTTTCCTTTTACTGTCAAAACCTATCATTGCTGATTGTAATGCGGTAAACCGGCCGTACGGATGATGATGACACGAATATCATCTTAAACAGCTTCTTAGCGGCGAGGAGAAGTATGGATGGCGTCGACGAGCCTAGACGACCTGGCGCATGAGCTCAACGTTCCGGCAGCGCAGATCGTCGAGCTGATCGAGCGGACGTGTGCCCGCCTGCCGCAGCAGCGCTACTACGTTTTTCGGGTCGGGCCGGACAGCCGCGGCACGGGAGGCAGTGCCGACCGACCGCGAACAATCGCCGCATTTCCTAGCCCGGACGACGCGCTCGCCTTCGCCCAACGTAACGGCTACACAGTGTCAGCTCAGCTCAGGCCGATCGCCGCGGTCGATCTTGTGAAGCTCCTGCTGCGCGATGCGAAGGTCGGGACAGTGCTCTTCCTGCAGTCCCTGAGCGGCGACGAACAGGTCCGCGGCTTCCCACCGGGAGTGAGCGTCACACGGCAGGGCATGCTCGAGCAGCTTGCGCCGGGAGGGCGGACACAGATCGAGCTGACGGCCAAGGCCTTCGACACACTCCAGTTCGGCGTCGACTTCAGGCGCCGCGGAGCGTTTCGCGTCGCGCTGACCGAAGCGGTCGACGCGGTCGTAGCGAGCTACGTTCCCCCTCCGGGGAGCCTCGACAGCGGGCCGCGCTCGGTCTACGCGACCTCGGTGGTCGAGGGATGGCTGCGCGAGAACGGTTTCCCGCATGCGATGCAGCGTCGTTGGATCGACGTGGCGGGCGAGCCCACGTGGGACGGCGCCGACGAGCTGTGCGAGATCGATTGCGGTACGCAGCAGCGCCTGCTCGTGCAGCTGCTGATTCATACCGACGGAGAGCGCCAGTTTATCGGCCGGGTCGTCGTGACGTCATAGGCGCAGCCAGATCAGGCCCTCATCCCGGCGCCGCGGCAGGCGAGGGGGACTAGCTCGCCTGGCCGGCATCTTCCCAGAACGCCGTAACCTTGGCGCTCAGCAGCTTATGCTCCTCACGCTCGAGCCGCGGATCACCGGCAAGGATCTGCTCGGCCTCCAGGCGCGCGGCGTGCAGCAGGCGGAGGTCGCCGAGGCGCGCCATCTTGAGATCGGGCGTTCCGGACTGCCGGCGGCCGAAGAACTCGCCCGGCCCGCGCAGCTTGAGGTCGGCATCTGCCAGCACGAAGCCGTCCTCGGTCTGCTCGAAGGCTTCGAGGCGCTGCTGCGTCTGCTCGTTCTCGACGTCCGACACCACGATACAGTACGACTGCTGCTCGCCGCGCCCAACGCGCCCACGGAACTGATGTAGCTGGGCCAGACCGAAGCGCTCGGCCCCCAGGATCAGGATCGTCGTCGCGTTCGGAATGTCGATGCCAACCTCGACGACCGCGGTCGCGACCAGAATGTGAAAGTTGCGGTCGCGGAAATCGGCCATGACGCGGTCCTTCTCGGCCTGGCTCATTCGGCCGTGCACGAGGCCGACGTTGAGGCTCGGAAAGACCTCGTGCTGGAGGTACTCCTGCGTCTCGACGGCCGAGGCGAGCTCGAGCTTTTCTGACTCCTCCACCAGGGGACAGATCACAAAGGCCTGGCGGCCGGCCGCGACCTCCTTGAAGATGTGGCGGTGCGCCTTCTCGACCTCGGCCTTGCGGATCCACTTCGTCTTGATCGGCTGGCGTCCCGGCGGCCGCTCGTCGATCACCGACGAGTCGAGGTCGCCGTAGATCGAGAGCGCAAGGGTGCGCGGGATCGGCGTCGCGGTCATCACGAGCAGGTGCGGATGGTGCCCTTTGCTCTTCAACCGCTCGCGCTGCTCGACGCCGAAGCGGTGCTGCTCGTCGATCACGACCAGCCCCAGGCTGTTGTACTGCACGCCCTCGGCGATCAGGGCGTGCGTGCCGATCACCAGGTCGACCTCGCCCTGGGCGATACCCTCGCGCACGCGGCGGCGCTCCTTGCCTTTGAGCGAGCCGGTCAGCAGAGCGACCCGGATGCCTGCGCCGCCGCGGTCCTCCTCGTCGGTCATTCCGAGCAGGCGCTTGATCTCGGCTATGCGGTCGAGCTGTGCCGTGTCGACGCGGGCCTTCCACTCCTCGCCGCTCACGATCTGCCTGGCAGCCTCGCGCGGCACCGCCACTTTCGACAGCAGCTGCTTCAGCCCGCGGTAATGCTGCTCGGCCAGGATCTCCGTCGGCGCCATCAGCGCGCCCTGGAGGCCGTTGGCGATCACCTGGACCAGGGCGGCCGCGGCTACGACCGTCTTGCCGGAGCCGACGTCGCCCTGTACCAGCCGCGCCATCGGGACAGGACGTTGGAGATCGCCGAAGATTTCGTCCAGGGCGCGCTCCTGCGCTCCGGTGAGCTGGAAGGGCAGCTCGCCCAGGAAGGCGTCGTGCACGGCAGGGTCGAGCGCGATCGTGTAGCCGGGCTCGCCCTGCCAGAGCTGCTTGCGCTGGAGCACGCCGAGCTGGATGAAGAGGAACTCGTCGAAGCCGAGGCGATAGCGCGCCAGGGCCAGCTGTTGCTGATCGTCGGGAAAATGCACCTGCTGGAGCGCGCGCGCGAGCGGAATGAGGTGCGCCCGCTCGCGGACCTCGGGCGTAAGGTGATCGACGACGCGGGGCGCAGCCGCGTCGATCACGCGCTTGATCAGCGACCGGACGTTGCGCTCGTACAGACCTTTGGTGAGCGGGTGGACTGGCACCAGCCGCCCGGCGTGCGTCAGCTCATCCTCGCGGTAAGGCTCCCACTTCGGGCTGCTCATCTGCAGCCGCCCGTTGAAGCCCGTCACTTTGCCGCTCACGACGATGTGCTGGCCGGCATGGAGCTGCTTCGAGAGCCACTGCTGGCCGAAGAACGAGATATGCAGCACGCCGCTGCCGTCGTTGATCACGAGATTGACACCACCGCGGCCGGTGCGGGCCGTGAAGGTCTTGACCTCCACGATTTCGCCGACGATCGTCGCCTCGCCCCCGACCATCAGCTCCGCGATCGTCTGGCGCGACGAATAGTCGTCGTAGCGATGCGGAAAGTGATAGAGCATCTCCGCGACGGTATGCAAGCCCAGGCGAGCAAAGGTCCGGGCTAGCGTCGGGCCAACGCCCGGCACGACGGCGAGCGGATCGGAGGGCTGCAGGCTCATGGGCGACTTCGGCGCGAGAGGGGCGCGCGGCGCAGGCTTGACGACGGCAGGACGCGGCGCGGGAGCGGCTTCGCTCGCGGCAGGCTTGAAGAGCGCGCGCAACTCCTGAAGGGAGCGATCGACGCGTGCCCGGCGCTCCGCGCCGGGCAGCACGCCGTATCCGCGGAGCCGCTCCAGCGCATCCTCGACGACCGGGTGGCCGGCCGCGCCGTTCGACTCAACGCGCCAGCGCTCCAGGAAGGCTTCCAGCCCTCCCGCAGGCGCGTCGATATAACCGGCACGCGCTTCGCCCGCCAGGCACTTACCAAGGTTGATGATCTGCTCGCGATCGTCCATAATCCTCGAAGATTTGCGCAGCGACGAGAGAATTATAACGGATGCACCGGTCCGCGGGCCGTTTGCGCGCCGGCCGCACGTGCGGCTCTGGTGATCCACTCAGTCCAGGGAGTTTTCCAGATGCTCAAGCTACGACCCATGACCGAAGCAGAGTTCGAAGCGTTCAGGCGCGTGTCGTTCGAAGATTATGCCCAAGCGCGCGCGAAACTTCGACACCTCCGTCGAGGAGCAGCGTACCGAAGCCGAGCGCCAGTATGCCGAGCTGCTGAATGACGGTCTCGACACCGAGGGGCACCGGCTCTGGAAGATTACGCGTGAGACCGGCGAGGTCGTCGGCGACCTGTGGGTGCGCATCGCGGGCGGCGGCAAGCGCGCCTTCATCTTTTTCATCGGCATCGACGAGCCCCACCGGCGCAAGGGCCACGGCAAGCAGGCGCTCGAGGCGCTCGAGGCGGAGCTGCGGCCGCAGGGCGTCGCCAGCATCGGCCTCAACGTCTTCGCCGACAATGCCGTGGCGCGGCACCTCTATGAGCGGCAGGGCTACCACGCGACGAACTACAACATGATGAAGGAGCTCTGAAGCCCGGCTGCCGATTGAAATCGGCGTCTGCTACCGCGAAACGCGTTGAAACGCGTTAGGACCTTCTACCCGCGCCCGTTTTTATGTTCGTTATGACGTCTCCCAGTCTGGCCGCCGCTCGTCAGGCGCCCGGCTTGCCCGGCAGCCGCGGCTGCCAATGGTCCAGCGGGATGATCGGCAGGGACTCGACCTCAGCCGTACTGAGCTTCAAATGCACGGCTCCCTGATCCACCTGATCGATGGCCGTGATCGGGACCGGCACGACGGTTTGGCCGAAGAGCTGGTTTTCATATAGGACCATGTGCGTGACCCGTCCGTCCTGCGCGTCGACCAGGAATGAGTCGACCCGTCCAAGCCATCCCTGGGCCGTGTCCACCTCGTCGCCGATGCGTAGGGGCGCGGCCTGGGAGTCGACGGCAGGTGCCTGGCCTGCAATTCCGAGGCTGTTCTGCACGGTGCGGACGCCGGCAAGATTGTTCAGATCCTCGACGACCACGTGGGTGATTTGATTGGTTGCCGGGTCCACAAGCGCTCTGGCCGTCTCGCCGTCGTGCGTGACAAGTCGTACCTGCCCATCTCGTGGAATCCCCGCATGCGAGCCGTCCGCCTGTCCTGTTTTCCGACTCATGGCGATCCTCCATTCGATCGTGTCAGCGTCCAGACGGGCGCTCCTCCAACATTGTACCCATACGGCCGATCGTAGCGCCATACGTCGTGTTCCCGCCTGCCGCTCCCCTATCAACGGCTCCTTCCGGATCGACCACCCAGGCTTCGCTGCCGAGCTCCAAATGGGCGTACGGCAGGTAGCCATAGCCGCCATCGCCCCAGGTCGGGCCCCACGAGTTGCGGATGATCAGCGTGCCCTGGCTGCCGCCGGCCGCGTCGTCGTACCCGACCACGAGCACGGCATGCCCTTCGAGCCGCGGCTCGCCGGCCCGAGGTGCCGGTATCGCTCCTCCACGACCTTCCAGGAAGCCCCGTGTCAGCCAGAGCCCAAGCGCGACAGCGCGACCCCGGCGGAGCCAGCGCCTAATCTCGTCCGAGGTTGCCTCGATCTGAGACAGCCGCGTAAGGCGGCAGACGGAGGGATCGAGCGCGCCGGGTGGCGGGCAATAGCTAGCGGATGCGTCGTCGCGGGCCGCATCGTACGGCCAGTGCTGCTCGTCCGGCTGTCCCCAGCGCTCCAGCGCCGCGGTGGAGGAGAGGAATGCGCTGCCGGACTCGCGATCGGCATCGATCTGTTTGCAGCCCCAGTAGAGCACTTCTTCCGCGAGATCTTCGGCGACTGCCAGGCCGGCCGCACGCGTAGACTCGTGGGCAGCTGTCACGGCAAAGGCAAGGCACGTTCCTCGCGGACCCTGATCGCGGACCGGCGGAAACGCCGCGCGCAGATCGACGCGTTCCGCTCCTGCTCCAGTCGCCGCCTCCGCGCCCCCTCCTGCCATCGGCCTACGGCTGAGCGGCCGCGAGAAGCGGCTTCTGGTGCTCGCTCAGGCCGCGATTCGCGGCGCCCGTGCGCTGAGGCGCAATCTCGAGGTCGATCTCCCAGAGTGCAGCGGGAGCGGCGGACGCAAGCCAGGGCCGGCGTTTGGCCAGCTGAAGCCGGTGGCGTCCAGACCGGAGAACTTTGAAGACGAGGCGCCGGCTGCCGCCCGTGCCATAACGCCGGCCCGGCTCGCCGCCAGCAGCCGGACGAAAGTCGTCGCCGACAAGCGCGAGTGCCGCGCTGCTCGGGGTCCCGTGCAGAGCGTCGCTCTCGCGCACGTCGGCCACGTCGCCTGCGCTCACGCTCCAGATATAGCCCGACGACGGCATCTCAGGCAGGTCGGCGAGCAGCTCGTCGTTGGGCCGGGGATGGAGCACGCGCCCGGCATCGCGCTCGTGAAGTAGCCAGATATCGGCGCGATCGTTGCGGCGGCGCGGCTCCCCGGCGATCTCGGCCTTGATCCGCTTGGGCGCGACGCGCCGGAGGTCGACCGCGATGTCGCGGTCGATCTTTCCCAGCGTAGCGAGGTGGCTCACGGCCGCGGCGTAGCTAACACCCAGGTCGAGCGAGATGAGATATGCCTGCCGCGGCGTGAGCTGCCGCGGGGCAGGCGGCAGGCCGTGCCATTGGAGCACGGCATCGACCAGCGTTGCCGGCATCAGAAAATGCGCGGCGAAGGTCTGGGCTGCATTCTCACGGGGGCTGAGGGCCGGGCCTTCGGGGAGGATGTGCGCCTCGTCGTCAAGGCTGGTCGCGTGGCCCAGCACGTGATGGCCGTATTCGTGCGCGGCGGTGAAACGCTGAAGGCTGAGCGGCTGCTTGGCGTTAAGCATAATCCCTGCCGCATCGCCCACCCGCTCGTAGGTGCCGTAGAGGTTCGCGAGCGGCTGAAACATCAGCCAGATCCCGGAGCGCTCGATCACCTCGAAGATGTCGACAGGCGGGCTCTCCGCCGTCTTGAGACGGGCGTGCTCGCGCGCAGCGGCGCGGACCCCGTCTGGCGAGGGCCGGTCTGGCCGGCGTGACGCGCTATCAGCCATGGCTATGCAAACTCGCTAAGCATCGTTTACCGCGCCGTCCTCAAGGCTCCGGCCGGTCTTCTGCAGGAATGGGCGCAGGTCCGGCCTGCTCCAGGAACCGGGCAAAGCGCAGAACCTGGCGGCGATCTTCGTCCCCGAGGTCGCGGGCCGACCGGAAGAGCGCACGGTACGCAGCATCGTGGGGGGCATCGCTCACGGCCACCTCGTCGTCTGCGAGCAGGGCTGCGACGGGACACTTCAGGACGTGGGCGAGGCGCTCCAGCTCGGCGTCGCCGATATTTTTCCGGCCGCCTTCCAGGCTCGCCACGACGGCGGGCATGAGGCCCGCTTGCTCGGCCACGAGTTCAAGGGACAGGCCAAGGTACTCCCTAGCCTCTCGAAGCCGCTGCCCCAGGCGGGCGCGCTCCTGTGCAGACCGGGACACCTCGGCGCTCTCTCGTCGCTGATCGGCCATCTCGCATTCCTTTCGGCACACCTGCGCATGGAAGCTGCGCCAGAAGCCTGACGACCCCGTGCCGTCACATCCGGCCGGTCGCGACCTCCTCCTCGGGCTCCGTCTGGAGATGAGCGATCTCGTTGCGGCAGACGAGCGTAACGTCGCCATGCTCAATCACCACCTCGGTCAAGGAGCAGTTATCAAACTCATAGGGCGGCCATTCATCGCGCTGCTCACCTAAAAGATGGGCCAGGATCCATGCCAGGGCGCCGCCGTGCGACACCACGGCGACGACGTCGTCGCGGTCACGGTGCGCGAGCACAATACGATCGATCTCAGCCGCGATGCGCGCGCCCAGCTGGCGCCCACTCTCCCCACCGGGAAAGACAAAGCCGGCTCCGTCTACCCGGAAGCGCACGGCCGCCTGTGGGTTTCGCCTGGTCCATTCTTCGAAGGTCAGGCCGGCAGCTGCGCCGACGTCGATCTCGGCGAGGTTTTCGCGCGGCTCAGGCGCGACGCCGATTGCAGCGCCGATGATCTGGCTCGTCTCGAAGGCGCGCGCCAGCGGGCTGGCATAGACGTTCTGCACATCGGCGCGGCTCGCCAAATGGCGAGCGATCATGCGGGCCTGGCTGCGTCCTCGATCCGTGAGCGGATCGTCACGGCCCTGTAAAACCTTGGTCACATTTCCGAGCGACTCGCCGTGCCGCACCAGAAGCAGACGCATCGGGTATCCTCCTATCATGCCGGGTAGATCCGGCTGTGTATGGTAGCACGATCGACGCGATCCCGAGCCACATGCACCCGCTCAACCCTTCGCACATCCGTTCCAAGCAGCCTCGACGGGGTGAGACACACATGGTATAATAGAGCATCAGCATCAATTAAAGAGCGTGTCAAGAAAATCGGAGGAGCGCGTGGATATTGGGATAGTGAGACCAGTCGACATCGTCGATCAAATGCGCACGGCGTATCTCGATTACGCGATGAGCGTAATCGTCTCGCGGGCGCTGCCGGACGTGCGCGACGGTCTCAAGCCGGTGCAGCGCCGCATCCTGTACGGGATGTGGGATATGGGCATCCGGCATAACACGTCGTACAAAAAGAGCGCGCGTGTCGTCGGCGACGTGCTCGGCAAGATGCATCCACACGGCGATGTCGCGGTCTACGATGCCATGGTTAGACTCGCGCAGGAATGGAACATGCGCTACCTGCTCGTGGACGGGCAGGGGAATTTTGGATGCTTCACCGGTGACACAAAGATCAAGCTGCTTGACGGTACCGAGCGCACCTTTGCCGAATTAGCGGCATTGCCGCCGGATGAAGTGTTCTACGTGTATTCCGTGGATGCAACAGGCGGGATTGTCATTGGTGAGGGTCGCCACTCCCGTATTACCCGGAAGTCGGCGCAATTAGTCGAACTGACACTTGATGATGGCTCGGTGGTCCGCTGCACGCCAGACCATAAGT
>JBBSGA010000262.1:0-9076 GCA_038254585.1 Chloroflexales bacterium
ATACCAGATGTAATGGCCGTGCTCGCCGCCGGCTCGTATGGTTGTCTTCTATCCCCGGTAAAGAGAGGAGCGCGGAACCCCGTAAGGGCCGCGAAATGCAATGGAAGTAGTGCTTGCCCTGATCGTCTTCGCCATCGTGGTCGTGTCATGGATGCTTTTGCCAGGCAGTGCGACGCCGGTCGTACGCCAAGAAGCCCCGGTTTGGGCTCAGCCCGAAAATCTACAGATCGCGCCGGTCGAAGGATAGAGCCAATAGGCGGGCGCCGGCCCACTTTCAAGCTTCGGCTGGCAGGACCGCGTTCGCACGGATGATATCACGATACCAGTAGCCGCTGGCCTTGGGGGTCCGGCGTAGCGAGGAGCGCTCGACGCGTACAATCCCCATGCGCGCGCTAAAGCCCCACTCCCACTCCCAGTTGTCCGTCAGCGACCAGACGAAGTATCCCTTGACCGGCGCACCGTCGTCGATCGCCCGGTGAAGCTGCACAAGGTGGCGCCGGAGATAGTCGATGCGTGCGGAATCGTCGACATAGCCCGCGGCGTCGGGCGCCTCAGGCACAGGGGCACCGTTTTCGGTGATATAGATGCGGGAGATGCCGTACTCCCTGTGGAGTCGCATCACGATCTCGTAGATGCCGCGCGGGTAGATCTCCCAGCCGATCGCATTGCGCTCCGCGCCGGGGCGCGGCCCAGGAACTTCCAGCTTGAGCTTCCCGCCGTCCGGCGCAGCCCGCACATTCGTCCGAAGGTAGTAGTTGACGCCTAGAAAATCCGTTGCCGCGGCGATGCGCTCCATATCGCCCGGCATGACGGGCGGCCGGTCGTCGCCGTAGGAGGCCAGCATATCGGCCGGATAGCTGCCGCGCACGAGCGGATCGAGGAACCAGCGGTTGAGGTAGCCGTCGAAGCGGCGCGCGGCCGCGATGTCGGCCTCGCTCTCGGTCCATGGGAAGCACGCGCTGAGGTTGAGGATGATGCCGGCGGAGGTATCTCGCCCGCCCTGCGCATGGAGCGCCTCGGAGGCGGCAGCATGACTCAGAAGTAGGTGGTGCGCGGCAGCCAGGGCGTCAGCCCAGCTTGTCCGGCCGGGGGCCATGCGCCCGAGAGCGTAGCCGGGAAAGGCGGCGATCCACGGCTCGTTGTGCGTCATCCACAGGTGTACTCGATCTCCGAGGCGATCGGCCACGACCTCGGCATAGCGCGTGAAGTGCTCGACGGTAGCCCGCGCGGTCCAGCCGCCTCGATCTTCGAGCGACTGCGGCAAATCCCAATGATAGAGCGTCGGGACCGGCTCGATCCCGGCCTGGAGTAGCGCGTCGAGGAGGCGATCGTAGAAGTCAAGGCCCACCTGGTTTACCGGGCCATCGCCGTCCGGTATCACACGCGGCCAGGCGATCGAGAAGCGGTAGGCTTTGAGGCCGAGCTCGCGCATGACGGCGACATCCTCGCGCCATCGGTGATAGTGATCGTTCGCGACCGTGGCCAGCGAGCCGTCGGCAATCTTTCCCGGCTCGCACATGAACCGGTCCCAGATCGAGGGACGGCGCCCGTCCGCGTCCAGCGCGCCCTCGATCTCGAACGCGGCCGTCGCTGCGCCCCAGAGGAAACGCTCCGGAAAGACGTGCTCGCTCACCGCTCCTCCGCCCGGCGAGATGCGCCGGGAAGCTCCGGTTGGAGATCCCCGACCGCAAGCTGCGGGTTGAGGGTATAGCCTCGGAAATGCTCGACGAGCTCGGTTGCTGTGTAGCGCAAGGAGCCATCGGGCTCGACCTCCGACTCGTAGAGACCGAGCTCGATCACATACTCTTGCAGCGGGCTGCGGCCCGTCCGGTACTTCCAATCGATCATCGTGAAGAGCGGAAACCAGGTGTAGCCAATCACCGGCACGCCCCGCACACGCAGCTGTCCGATCGTCGAGACGGAGGTGTCGAGCCAGCGGCGCTTGACTTCGATCGATCCTTTGGCGCTGGTCTCCGTCACCATGATCGGTGCGCGGTAGCGCTCGTAAAAATCGGCGATCAGCTCGGCGAAGCCTGTGCCATCGCGCTCGGCCAGCTGGTAATAGAGTAGACCCTTCACGTTCGTCGTCAGCTGCTTGGTGGACCACTGCGGGTAGAAGTTGAGCCCGACCACGTCGAGGTCGATCGCCTGCTCGGAGAGATAGCGCAGATCGTTCAAGCTCACGCCATTGCTCAGCAGCCACGTATACAGCGGGTGTCCGGCGTCGACGCGCCCGGTAATCAGGTCAAAGAAGACGTAGCCGCGCCTGCGGTGCTCCGCGGCGAGCGGCTCAAGCTCTTCGCGGGCGGCACGTGTCAGCCCGGCCGCCTCGACGTGGACCATGACCGCGGACGGATCTACCTCTTTGAGCGCGCGCACGGTACGGACGATTCCTTTGGCCAGCGCCACCCCAACCGCAAGATAGCCGCGGTCACCGCGCAGGTTGGGCGGCCAGACCCCACGCATGCCGCACATCAACGAGCTGATCACCGGCTCGTTAAGCGGCGTGTAGTACCGAACGAGGCCGTGATAACGCTCGGCCACGGCGCGAGCGTAGGCCGCGACCGCCTCCGGGTAGCGCGGATCGACAAAGGAGCGGTCGAGCCAGAATGGTGTGCCGTAGTGCACCAGGTCGAGGATCGGCACGAGCTTGAGCTCCTCGACGATGTATGGAAGCACCTGGTCGACCCATGACCAATCGAACCGAGCAGGCTCAGGCTCGACGCGATACCACGGAATACCCCACCGGACCATACGAGCGCCTGTCGCCCGCGCCAGCGCGAGGTCTTCGCGCCAGCGCTCGTAGTGGCCCGTCAACTCATATTCGTCGAGCGCGCGCAAGCCGGGCCGGGTCTGTGGCACGAAGGTGTCTTCGATTCCCGTACACCAGGCAAAATCTGACGCGGTCGCGCCGAAGGGAAGGGGGGACATACGTGTACCTCATCTGACAGGGGCGGATGCCGCTAGGTGCGCATAGACGATGATTCGGCCGCGGGCGCCAGCACGGCGCGAACGCGCGCCTCTGCCTCGGGCGACGCGAGCTCGCCGACGCTTTCAGCCGTAGGCATGGCAATCAGCTGCCGGTAGCGCTCGACGAGCGCCGTCGACGAGCGCACCATCCGGCCACGCTCGTCGCAGCACAAGCTCCACATCCCGCAGGGGTTGATGTTGAGATTGCGAACGCGCAGGCCACTGTCCCAGTCGACGTGGTCCACTGCGCCGTAGTAGGTTATGCCGCAGACGGGAGTTCCGGCGGCGCGCGCTACCCTCGTCTGGCCGACCAGCCCATCGAACCATGCCAGACGCTCCTCGACCGCGCCTCCTAGATTGGTCTCGGAGAGAAAGACGGGGATACCGCTGTAGCGATTCGAGTACTGGCGCGCCATCTCCGCCCAGCCGAACTGATGCTCCGCGGTCTCGTCGATACGCTCGCCATGTGGGCCGGCCCGAAGCTGGTGCTCCGAGTGCGCATAGTAGTCGCAGCCGAGTATGTCGAGCCGGACAGGGTTGTCGAGAAACCAGGCGAGCTCCCAGTCCCCCACGCCGTGGTGGACCAGGTAGTCCCACATCGGATGCTCGCGGTTGACCAGGCCCTGGTACAGATCGTGCACGAGGAAGCGGCGCTCCGAGCGGAACTCGGCCTCCTCCTTAAATGTGCCCCCGACGGAATGGTAATACTCACACGTATCCGCGATCATCATCAATGCGTCAGGACGCACCTGCCGTACCTCGGCCATCGAGCGACAGATGCCCTCCGCGACATTCTTGAACGCCCGAGCCACGTTAAAGTCGCCGCGCAGGAATGGGTACCAGATCGCCCACTCAGCCCCAAAGCTCGCGCAGATGTAGGGCTCGTTGGTGGGGGTGTAGTAGGTAACCTGGGGATACTGCTCGACGAAGGCCTTGGCATACCATCCCTGCATCTCGCCGAAGATCGGGTTCATGATGCCGCCCTCGATCCAGGTGGGCGTGCCGTAGTGAAAGAGATCGACGATCGGGGTAATCCCGAGCGTCTCCATCAGATCGAGCGCCTGGTCGGTCCAGCTCCAGTCGTACTCGTGCGGCCGCGGGTTGACGCGGTGCCATGGAATGCCATAGCGGATCATCGTGATGCCCACGTCGCGCACCCGCACGAGATCGCTGGCCCACCAGCGGTAATGCTGTGTCTCTTCCAGCTCATCCGCCCCGATCTGCGGAAAGGCCGAGCACTCGAAACCGGTCATCCATCGGAAGTCGGCTGCCATGTACGCTCCTTAGCTACGGCATCTTCTGCGGTCCCTCGGTCGGCCCATGGACGCGCGGCTTGCCGTTCTCCCACGTGACGCGGTCGATCCACATCAGGCGCCGGTCGCCGAGCCCGGCCGCCGTCACCTCCCACGCGTGATAGAGCATCCACGTCTCGTCGCCGAAGGTGGCCACCGACTCGCCGCCTGGCCCGATCACGGGCGGCTTGACCTGCGTGTCCGACTTCAAGATCGGATTCTCGGGGGCGTCTTCGCACGGCCCGATGGCTGATTTGCAGCTCGCATAGCCGACGGCATAGTCGAGACCGGCATAGTTATTGGCTGAGAAGAAGAGGTAATAGCTTCCGTCGTGCTTCACCATTTCGGGCGCTTCGACGACGTTGCCCTCCCAGCGCTTGTCATTACTGACGAGCTGGGTCGGCTGGCCCACCAGGCTCAGGCCGTCGGGCGTGAGCTCTTGTACGTAGAGGTACGTCGTCATACCACAGCAGTTGCCGTCGTTCTTGAAATAGAGATAGAACTTGTCGCCGTCCCGGAACGCGCTCGCGTCGATCGTCCCACCCTCGCCGAGCTGGCATACAAAGGGCTTGTCCTTGGTGGACTTGAAGGGACCTTCGGGTTTGTCGCTGGTGGCAACCCCGACACATTGCTTGTTGCTGGCGGTGTCACGCGCCGTAAAATACATGCGGTAACCTTTACCATCTGCGGCGGCGATGACCTCCGGCGCCCAGGTATTGTTGGGCGAGGCCCAGACCGGCAGGATCGGCAGCGCATCGCCCAGCATCTCCCAGTGGACCAAATCTTTCGATCGGGCGATCTGGATGTTGGTGCTGCCGAAGTTGGTTGCGTAGGCATAGTAGGTATCGCCGACTTTGAGCCCTCCGGGATCGGGAAAATCTTGATCGATGACGGGATTGGAGAACTCGCCCGGTCCGGGTGTTGCCGTCGTGGCGGCCGTGGAGGTAGCCCCCGCCGAGGGCGTCGCCATGGCCGCCGCTCCTGCGGCGGCCGTTTCGGTCATGGTCATTCCCGTCGCCGTCTCCGTCGCAGCCACGGACGCTGTAGCGGGTGAGGCAGCTGTGGCCCCCGAGGAGGGGCTAGCCGTGATGCCGGCCGTCGATGTGGCCGGCGTAACTGCCGCGGGCGTTTGTGTTGCGGAAACGACCTCGTTCGCGGGCGGAGCGACGGTTGTCGCGGCGGGCCGGGTCGCGACCGGCGCGCTCCCCTGGTTTTGCTGGCCGCACGCGGCGACCAACAGCAGCACCAGCACGGGTGTGCAGCGACGGATACGCTCAATCCTCCAGGCTCTGCTGGAACGCATACCTCTCCTTTCGCCTAGTCGGTATCGAGCAAGGGACAGGAACGGATGTCCACGATCCGTTCCTGTCCCTGCTTCCTTCTCCGCTCGCAGATGGTCGAACGCTACTGGCCGGCCAGGCCGGTGGTTGCCACACTCTGCACGATGTACTTCTGGGCCGCGATATAGAGGATCAGAACAGGGACCGCGGCAATTAAGGCACCGGCCATCAGGCCGCCGTAGTCAAAGACGTAGGCACCCTGAAGGGTCGCCAAGCCCACCGGTAGGGTCTGCCGCGTGACGTCCGTCATAACTAGCAGAGGCCAGAGGAAGTCGTTCCAAGACCCGAGGAAGGTAATGATTGCAAGGGTGGCCATCGCCGGCCTTGCCAGCGGAAGCACGACGCGAAGAAAAGTGGTCCACGTGCCCGCACCGTCGATTTTTGCCGCCTCCTCAAGCTCCTTTGGGATACCCTGGAAGAACTGCCGCAGGAAGAAGACGCCGAAGACGCCGGCCAGGCCGGGGGCGACCACGCCCTGGTACGTGTTCAACCAGCCAAGTCGCGCAACTGTCAAGTAGTTGGGCACCAGGAAGAGTAGGCCGGGCATGACGAGGGTCGCCACCATGATGCTAAAGAGCGCGTCGCGGCCGGGAAACGTCATGCGTGCGTAGGCATACGCCGCCGTTGCGTCCAGCGCAAGGATCAGCAGCGTCGCCACCGCGGCGACAATAACGCTATTCAGGAACCATCGCAGCACAGGTACTGCCGGGTTGTTGATGATCTTGGTGAAATTCGCGGTTGTCGACGCCCGCGGGATCCAGTTGGTGTTGATCCACTCGGCCTCCGGCTTCAGCGAGGTGGATAGCATCCACAACAACGGCAGCACGAAGAAGAGTGCGAAGAGGATCAGGACGATATAGAGCAGGATTTGCATGAGCATGCTCCGCCCGGCGGGGCCGCTTGCAGTACCCTTCGTTGGAACGCTAACCGATGCCATACGCTTCGCTCCTTGGCTACACGCGTTCGCGCGCTGTTTACCGCTGGTCGGCGCGCCCGCCGAAGAATTTGAAGTTCAGTGCCGTGAGCACCAGCAGGATCGCGGCGACGAAGACACACATTGCCGCTCCGCTGCCCATCCGGTAGGCGCCGAAGGCCTCGGCGTAGATGCGCATCATCACCGACTCGGTACCCTGCGCGGGACCGCCGTGCGTGATGACGAAAGGCTGGGCGAAGAGATTGGCCGAAGCGAGCAGTGTGATCGTAATGACGAAGACGAGCACCGGCCCCAGCAGCGGCACCGTTATCTTAAAGAACTGCTGGGCCGTATTCGCCCCGTCGATCGAGGCAGCCTCGTAGAGCTGGGCCGGTATGTCCTGCAATGCCGCCAGGAAGATAATCGTGTTGAAGCCTACCGTCCACCAGACGGTTGCCGTCGTAATGGCGACCCATGCCCAGGGCATGGCGCCCAACCACGAGATCGGCTGGATACCGATCTTCGCGAGGTAGAAGTTCATCAAGCCGCCTTGATCCTGGAAGATCCACCACCATAGCAGCGAGGCGACAACGGCCGAAAGCGACCAGGGTGCGAAATAGATCGCACGAAAGAAATTGCGGCCCCGGTACTTGCCGTTCAGCAGCACGGCTAAGACCATCGCCACGATCACCAGTGGCGGCACGCTCCAAACGATGAAGTACAGGGTGTTCTTCACCGAGCGCCAGAAATCGTCGAACTGGATGCTCGTACTGACGAAGAGATTCCTGTAGTTCTCGATGCCGACAAAGGGCCGGTAGCCCGGATTATTGAAATCGAAGTTAAAGAGGCTGATCCAGATCCCATAGAAGAACGGCCACCCCAAGAAGGCAACAAAAAAGATGAGGTGCGGCAGAATGAAAAGGTAAGGCGTCCAGCTGAAGGGTTGCCGCTCAGTGGTACGGGGTGTTGCAGCAGTACGCGCCTGGACAGGTTGCGAAGTAGCCATCGTCTGCGTCCCTTTCCGAGAGAAACATTACATCACGATACGAGAGCCCAGCGGACCCGGGCCCCCGTATCGCGATGGCGTAGTCTATTGGCCTCCGTACTTCTGTTTGTTCTGCTGCAGGATCTGCATGCCCTTCGCAGCAGCGTCGTCCAACGCCTTCTTGGCGTCACTCCCCTTGCCCGCCGTCACGGCACTAACCGCCTGATCCAGCGCCGTAATAGCGTCGCCGATGCCAGGAACTGATGGGGCAAAGAAGACATACTCGATCTCCGGAGCGATCGCCGCCTGAGGCTCGATAGCTTTGAACTGCGCGCTGTTTCGCACGGACTTGCTGGCCGGGATCTGCCCGGACTTGGCCCAGTCGTACGAGTGCGCCGATAGCCAGCCCATCCAGCAGCCCGCGGCCGCGGTCTTCGCCGCATCAGGGTTCTTCTGGTTGAAGAGCGCCAACTGGTGCGAGCCGCCCCATACGGCATTCGTGCTGCCAATCTGGGGTAGGGGCGCAGCGCCGCCGAAAGGATATGGCGTCACGAGGTTGCTCAGCTGCCAGATACCGTTCCACTCCATGGCCGACTTGCCCTGCTTGAAGGCGTTGACGCCGGCATCCTGAGGCAGATTCGGCTTGGAGTACTTCTTCTGCGCATCCAGAATATACTGGAGCGCCTTCACGCCGGCATCACTGTTCCAGGTAATTTGCGTGCCGTCGGCGTTGAACTCGCTTCCACCGAACTGGTGGAGGAACGTCTGGAACTCGAACAGGGTTGGGAAGGTGCCGGTGGTAATCGACCAGCCCATCACGTCGCCCTTGGTGGTCGCCGCGGCCGCTTTCTCGAGCTCATCCTTGTTCGTCGGCGGCCCATTGATACCAGCAGCCTTGTACAGATCCTTGTTATAGTAGAGCACGAGCGGGTGAACGTCGAGCGGGATCGAGTAGCGCTTGCCCTTGTACGCACCAAGATCCCAAACCGCCTTCGGGTAGTCTGAGTCGGCCACGCCGATCAGCTTCATGACGTCGTCGGGTATCGGCCGCAGGATGTTACGCGCCGCCTGGGTGATATTGTCGCCATCCCGGATCACCGTCATCTCGGGCAGCGAGTTCGACGCCTGCGCCGTGTTCATCTTGATGAGATAGTCCGGCTGCGGCTGATGGATGACCTGGATACCCTGGGCGTTCTCCTTGCTGAATTGGTTGGCCAGGTCGGTCATGAATTTGCCATCCGGCCCCGTGAGCGGGCTCCACATGGTGATCTTCTGGCCCTTGGCCGTATCAGGACATGCCGCAGCCATGGCTACACCGGACGTACCGCCCGTGCCGCCAGCCGTGGTCGCCGTCTCGGCCGTCATCGCACCGCCGGCCGTGGTCGCCGTCTCGGCCGTCATCGCACCGCCAGCCGTGGTCGCCGTCTCGGCCGTCATCGCGCCACCGGCCGTGGTCGCCGTCTCGGCCGTCATCGCGCCACCGGCCGTGGTCGCCGTCTCGGCCGTCATCGCGCCACCGGCCGTGGTCGCCGTCTCGGCCGTCATCGCGCCACCGGCCGTGGTCGCCGTCTCGGCC
>JBBSGA010000263.1:0-9039 GCA_038254585.1 Chloroflexales bacterium
AGAGAGGCGGGTGTGAAGAGATTGGACGTGGGAGAGCAGGGCGAGAACGACGGCTCGGACGGTGGGAGGGGTCGCCTCCCAGTCCGCTGGCGAAATGCCAAGGGGTGGCTCAAGCTCGCTCATGGCGCTAGAATGCAGGAATGGACCGGCGCTGTCAACCCCTGAATCTAGTCGCCTTGAGTTGCTCCAAGGGCGGCTGAACGGATACTAATACGGGCCAAGAGTACTGGAAAATTCCAAAACGATGAATTGATATATGGTCTTGAGATATCGATATACGACAATGTAGAAACATAATAAATACTTAAACAGCTTCTAAGGAACTTACAATGCTTCGCAATTTCTTCGCTCGTGAGGAAGGCCAGGGTCTCGTCGAGTACGCGCTGATCCTCGTCCTGATCGCCATCGTGGTCATCGGTATCCTGACGCTGCTCGGCACCAAGGTCTCGACCGTCTTCTCGAGCGTCAACTCCGGCCTCGGCCAATAGCATCTTCCGGGGACGAGGGCGGCGCCACATGGCGCCGCCTTCGTTTGTCGATCCGGCACCTCGCCGTGGATGGCGACGCGGGTCCGGCGAGCGCCGTCCCTTACAGGTAGAAGCCGTCCGGCTGATGCCGGGGCCGGAAAGCTGGAGCGGCGTTGAGAATCATCCGATCCAGGTAGCACTGTCGCTGCGAACGGCGACGTCGAGGTAGACCCAGCAGATCCGAGCCGCGCGGCGGAAGGCCGAACCACGCGTACTGGCCTAAACCAGTGCGGCGCGGATCTGCTCAGCAGTCTGGTCGAGCTCTGCCCGGACAGGCTTATTCGCGTAGGCGGGGCCAAAGGTGAGACCGAAGCCGTCGCCCACATAGCGTGGAAAGACGTGGAGGTGCACGTGAAAAACCTCTTGCATCGCCGCTTCACCGTCGGCCAGAAAAAGGTTGACACCTTCACATGTGACACCGCTGCTGCGCAATGCGCCGGCCAGGTGCTGGGCGACGCGAAACATATGCGCGCCCGTATCCTGATCAAGATCGGCGAGAAAGGCCGCGTGGTGCCGCGGGATCACAAGGATGTGGCCGGGATTGACGGGCTGTGTGTCCAGGAACGCGGCGCAACGATCGTCCTGGTAGACGAAGCTTGCCGATAGCGTACCCGCCAGGATATCACAGAAGATGCAGTCCTCCATCTTTTAATCCTCACGCTCCTCCCACAGTGTGCCGGCTCTCGTCGCGGCCGGCTGAGTGTAGAACTGTCTCTTTCGGCCGTCAATCGTGGAGGAGGTGCCCGATCCGAGAGTTATAATCTGATGCCAGGTGATGAAGAGCGATCGTTCTGCCTCTCTGGGCGGCACGGCCGGCTCGAGGGAAGGGAAAGACTAGTATGGACATGCAACATGGGACGGACGACGGGCCGACCCTCCGGGTCGTGCTGATCGGAGGCGCGGCCGGAATTGCCGCGACTCACCTTCAGGCACTGGCACAAATACCTGCCCTGCAGGTCGTCGGGATGTCTGACATCAACGCCGAGGGCGTCAAGGCACGCGCGGCAGAGACCGGCTGTCCGTCCTTCGTCGACCACCGCGATATGCTGCGTGAGCTCCACCCGGACATCGCGGTGATCGTCACGCCCCACCCATTCCATGCCCCACTGGCGATCGATGCATTCGCGGCCGGCGCACACGTACTCGTCGAAAAGCCGATCGCCGTCGAGGTGGCCGACGCCGACCGTATGATCGAGGCGGCGGATGCCGCGGGCAAGATCCTGGCCGTCAACTTTCAGCAGCGCTTCCGCTCGGTGATCGAGCGAGCGCGCGCCTTGATCGACGAAGGGGCGATCGGGCCCCTGGTGCGTACACTCTGTATCGAGCCCTGGTTCCGGCCCGCGGCCTACTACCGCTCGGCCTCCTGGCGTGGCACCTGGAAAGGCGAGGGGGGCGGCGTCTTGATGAACCAGGCGCCGCATACGATGGACCTCTTGTGCCATCTGGCCGGCCTCCCCGGGAAAGTGTGGGGGTGGACACGCACCGCGGCGCATGCGATCGAGGTCGAGGATTCGGCGCAGGCCATGTTCGAGTATCCCAACGGCGCCCCTGGCTACCTGTGTACCACCACCGTCGAGGCCGGCGCCGAGGGGCGGCTCGAGGTTATCGGCGATCGAGGCGGGATCGTGGTCTCAGGATCTCAGCTGACGATCACGCGCTTCGAGCCGGCGCTCAGGGAGCATATGGCAGCCAGCGAGCAGATGTTCAGCTCGCCGAAAGTCCATACCGAGATCGTCGATCTGCCCGGAGATGGAGGCGGACATCTCGCGGTCTACCGTGACCTTTACGCTGCCATCATCGAAGGGCGCCAGCCGCGCGCCAATGGACGGGAGGGGTTGATGTCGTTAGAGCTTGCCAACGCCGTTACCCTTTCGAGCTACACGGATCGCCCGGTGACGCTACCGCTCGACCGGGCAGCTTACTCCGAGCTGTTGTCAGACCTACGAGCAGGGAATCGATAGTCGTGGGTTGCACCAAGATAGTACGTCGCGGTCGTGCGAAGTGCGAATGAGTGAGATAGGGTTTGGAATCGTTGGCGCCGGGAGGGTGACGCGGTACCACGCCGAGGCTATCGCGCGGACCGACGGTGCGCGGCTCGTCGCGGTCTGCAGGTCGAGCGCGGAGCAGGCAGCCGAGGCCGAGGCACGCTTCGGCGTGCCGTGCGAGACGAGCTACGAGGCGCTTCTCGCACGCCCGGACGTCGACGCCGTCTGCATCTGTACGCCCAGCGGACTCCACGCGGCGCAGGCGATCGCGGCGGCGAGGGCGGGCAAGCATGTACTGCTCGAGAAGCCCATGGCGCTGGCGCTTGCCGACGCCGACGCTACGATCGCGGCTTGTCGTGAGGCCGGCGTGGTGCTGCAAATCGCACAGCAGCGGCGCACAGATCCACTCTTCGGCGCCGTCCACAAAGCGGTCGAGGTAGAGGCGCTCGGCCGGATGGTGCTCGGCATCGTAACCGTGCCCTACAACCGTACAGAAAGCTATTACGCGAGCGCCGACTGGCGCGGCACCTGGACGCTCGATGGAGGCGGGGCGCTCATGAACCAGGGGATCCACCTCGTAGATCTCCTGGTGTGGTACATGGGCGACGTGGCAGAGGTTCGCGCCTCTGCCGACACGCTTGCGCGGACGATCGAGGTCGAGGACACCGTCGCGGCAACCCTGCGCTTCGCGAGCGGAGCGCTCGGCAGCGTCGTCGCCACGACGGCAACCGCTCCGGGCTATCCTTACCGGGTCGAGATCTACGGCGATCGCGGCGGCGTGCAGATCGAGGGCGAGATGCTTGCTCGCTGGGAGGTCGACCTACCCCGGCCGGAGCGGGCGGAGAGTCCGATCGCAAATGGGGGACGGGCACCGGTGGCGGCTGGCGCGGGCGCCAGCCCGACGGGCATCGGCGCCGAGGGCCATACACATCTGGTCGCGGATCTCGCCGCGGCGATCCGGGACGGCCGCAAGCCTCTGGTCCCCGGCGAAGAAGGCCGCCGTGCGCTCTCGCTGGTGCTCGCCATCTACGAAGCTGCTCGCACGGGCGAGGTGGTAAGGCCCGGCTAGGGAGACGTTGCGACACGGAGGCAGAGAGAAAGAAAAAATGCGAAAGGCGAAGAGCCAAGTTATTCGATAATCCGTTCTCTCGCTTTTCCTTTCTGCGTTTCTCCGTGGCGAGCGTTCCTCGTCTTATGAGGAGTGATCATGCGTGTTCTGATCGACACCGATATTGGCGACGACATCGACGATGCGCTGGCGTTGGCGCTGGCTATGCGCCATCCGGCGATCGACCTGATTGGGGTGACGACGGTTTTTCGCGATACGCAGGCGAGGGCGCGTATGGCTCGCCATCTGCTCGACCTCTACGGCCACCGGCACGTGCCGGTGCATGCCGGGAGCGGCAAGCCGCTGATGGAGCCGGTGCCGCGCCTGCCGCTTGAGCCACAGCTCGATCTAACACCCGCGGAGGTCATGAACCCCGCCCACTCGCACGCCGTCGAGGCGATCCTGGGGACCTATTCTGAGCCGGGAAGCGATGTTATCCTGGTGACAATCGGGCCTCTCACCAATCTTGCGCTCGCACTGGCGATCGACCCTTCGCTTGCGGAGCGCATCCCGCGGGTGGTCACGATGGGCGGGCAGGTCGGCCGTGCCGCACCCGAGTGGAACATCCTTTGCGATGCAGAGGCGGCTGCGATTGTGCTGCGCGCCGGCCTGCCCCTGACACTCGTGCCCCTCGACGTGACGACGAGGACCGGCATGCAGGCTCGTCACATCGCAGAGCTGGAGGCGGCCGAGGACGAGCCGACCCACTGGCTCATGACGCTTACGCGCAGCTGGAAGGCGAAGCCTAACCATTTGCCGATCTTGCACGACCCGCTCGCACTCGCCGTCGCCTTCGACCCTGGCCGTGTGAAGACCCAAGACCTCAGCCTGGAGGTCTTAACAGCAAGTGGGCCCGGACGAGGGATTACCTGTGTGGCCGAAGGCGTGAACCCACCGGTGCATGTCGCCCTGGAGGTCGACGGCGAAGGTTTCGTAGACTGGTACGTCGAGCAAGTTCTTTCCAAGTGACTGGATATGCAGAGGCACGCGCACTGAATACATAGGCTTCGTCATCCGGGTGCCGCGGCGATGAAGCGAGGATAGGAACAGAAATGCGATTTGGCTGCTGTGTCAATCCGGAACAGATCGGTATTCTGGCCGACGCCGGCTTCGACTTTTGTGAATTGCAGGCACGCGCCGTCATGCCCTTCGACGACGAAGGCGCGGCGCTGCCAGCACTGCGTGCGCTCGAAACCGCGCAGCTCCGTCCGGAGGCATTCAACGTACTCGTGCCTCCACAGCTACGCATGGTCGGGCCGGGTGCGGACCTCGAAGCCCTGCGTACCTACCTCCGGCGGGCCTTCAGACGCATGGTCCAGGTCGGCGGAGCCTCGGTCGTGCTCGGCAGCGGCGGAGCACGGCGGATCCCCGACGGAATGCCGCGCGAGGAGGCGCTGGATCAGCTCGCCGAAGCGCTCGCCATCGCCGGAGACGAGGCCACCCAGGCAGGGATCGACCTGGCGCTCGAACATCTCAACCAGACCGAGTGCAATGTCTTCACGTCGCTACACGAGTGCCAAACGTTCATCGAGGAGCGAAAGATCGTAGGGCTCTGGCTCCTCGCCGACCTCTATCACCTCGAAGTGGAGCACGAATCCTTCGCGGCCGTCAGGGCAGCAGCACCACTGTTAGCGCACGTGCACGTCGCGGACGGCGGACGGCGGGCGCCGGGCAATGGCGGCTACGATTATGCCGGCTTCATGCAGACGCTGCATGAAGCCGGCTATGATCGGCGTATCTCGGCCGAGTGCTCGTGGAACGACCTTCAGACGGAAGCTCCCGCTGCAGTGCAGTTCATGCGGGAAAGTTGGAACGGACGCTGACACGCAACATCTGGCAACTGCCGGCAAGGAGCATCAATGTCTACAGCAAAGTTTACCCTGAGCGCCTTCGCAGATGAGATCGACGACGATCTCGCGACGCAGCTTGACGTCCTCGATGCGGAGGGCGTGACATACGTCGAGTTCCGTTCTGCCTGGGGCCGCAACGTGCTGGACCTTGACGCATCGCAGCTCGAGAAGGCCGCGGCGCTCTTCAAGGAGCGGCGCTTCCGGGTATCGGCGATCGGCAGCCCGATCGGCAAATCGGAGCTGAGCCAGCCGCGCGAGTTCGAGATGGAGCGGCTCGAGCGCGCCATCGCGGCGGCAAAGGCGCTCGGTACGTACCAGATCCGCGTCTTCTCCTTCTATGTGCCCGAGGGCCAGGCCGCCGAACACCGTAACGAGGTGCTAGGGCGGATGCGGATGCTGGCCGAGCGGGCGGCCGAGGCGGGTCTGCGCCTGCTGCATGAGAACGAAAAAGGTATCTATGGGGATACGGCGGAGCGCTGCCACGATCTGCTTTCGACGATCAACCTCCCGGCACTACGAATGGCCTTCGATCCCGCGAACTTCGTCCAGGTCGGCGTGCGGCCGATGGTGGATGCGTGGCCGCTGCTGGCCGACTGCACGACCCACATCCATATCAAGGACGCTCGTTTGGCCGACGGCAAGGTCTTCCCGGCAGGGGAGGGTGACGGCGATCTGCCGGGATTGCTCGACGCGCTCGTCAGCCGAGGCTATGCCGGCTTTCTGACGCTCGAGCCGCATCTGCAGATCGCAGGGCCCGCGGGCGGCTTCAGCGGTGAAGAGGGCATGCGCACCGCGATTCGTGCCCTGCGCAAGCTGATGGCCGCGCATCCGGAGGTACGGGTCTCTTAGCGAGTATGAGCCGCAATCACCTCGCGTACTGTATGCGGGGCAGCGGGGAGAAGATTCAGGTCTTCCCAATTATGGAGATGCGAACAGTGGCAGAGTATAAGGCAATCATCGTCGGCGCGGGCGGCATGGGCCGTGCCTGGGGCAAAAACCTCAAGGCATGCGATGAGGTGGACGTTGTCGGATGGGTCGATCTGCGGCCGGGCATCGCCGCGGAGGCGATCGCCGAGATCGGGCTCGAGCGGGCTCGCGGAGGGGAAAATCTTGGCGAGGCGCTTGCGACGCTCAAGCCGGACTTCGTCGTGGATGTGACGATTCCGGAGGCCCACCGCGACGTTACGCTCGAGGTGCTGGCGGCCGGCGTGCCCGTGCTGGGCGAGAAGCCGATGGCGGACAGTATGGAGCATGCGCGAGAGATGGTCGCGGCCTCGGAGCGCGCCGGCAAGCTCTACATGGTCAGCCAGAGCCGGCGCTACGACCCACGGCTCCACGCGATGCACACCCTGATTACGCAACAGACGGGACCGCTCGGCATTCTAAACTCCGACTTCTATATCGGCGCGCACTTCGGCGGCTTCCGTGACGAGATGCCGAACGTGCTCATGCTCGATATGGCGATCCATACCCTCGACGCGGCGCGCTTTCTCTGCGGGGCCGACCCGGTCTCGGTCTACTGCGACGAGTTCAACCCGCCGTGGAGCTGGTACACGGGCGACGCCTGCGCAACCGCGATCTTCGAGATGACCGGCGGGCTGCGCTATACATATCGGGGAAGCTGGTGCAGCGAAGGCCTGCACACCTCTTGGGAAGCGGAGTGGCGCGCCGTCGGGCCGCATGGCACGGCGACGTGGGACGGCGAGGGCGCGCCTCGCGCCGAAGTGGTCGTGGAGCCGGGAGGGTTCGTCTCGAAGACAGAGCCGCGCACGATGGAGGTCGACGAAACAATGCCGCGAGGCATCGCCGGATCGCTACGTGACTTCCTCAACGCCCTAAGGACCGGCGCGACCCCGATGGGCGAGTGTCACGACAACATCAAAAGTCTGGCGATGGTCTTCGGCGCGATCGAATCGGCGCGCACCGGGCAGCGCGTGTCACTCCAAACGGATTGATCAATGTGTGGAGCGGTGGCATGCCACCGCTCCACACATTACATCTTTCGTCTTGCGCTTCGCGGTTGAAGCCATCAAGCATGGGCATCACGTGTTTGTGCGATGCAAGGGATGGCGCCCGAAGGAAACCGCAAGCTCCTCGCACTCGGCGCATGTGCCTTTCGGGAGCCATGGCCACGGCTAATCGCAACACTCTTGGACACAGTGCAAGCTACTCTACAGAGCCGGCAACAAACTGAGCCGGCAACGACGAGTGCCCTTTGTAGCCGAGGCTGAGGGGGAGTATGTGGCGTCCACCAACGCTACTCAGAACAACTCCACGATTCACCCTGTAGTGCAAGAACAACAGCCGGTGGCCAAACGTAAGGAGCATCGGGCTCGCTCACCATACTCCCCACGTTGAAATGGCACCACCGCATCAGCGCAATATCTTCGTCCCACGTCTCAGCCAGCGACTGTTCGAGATTGTAGTCGCCGCCGTGCCAGTGAAGGGCGCCTATACCCCGGTAAACGCGCCGAATCCGCCGTCGACGGCCACGACGATGCCGTTGACAAACGCCGCCCCGGGGCCGCACAGCCAGACAACCGCCCCCACGAGATCGTCCGGCTGGCCGAAGCGACCCGCCGGAGTATGGGCGACGATCGTCTGGCCGCGCGCGGTCAGGCTGCCGTCCTCCTCCAGCAGGAGACGACGATTTTGCTCGCCGATGAAGAAGCCGGGCGCGATCGCGTTGACGCGCAAGCCATCGCCGAACTTACGGGCAAGCTCGACGGCCAACCAGCGCGTAAAGTTGTCCACGGCAGCCTTCGCCGCGGAGTAGCCGGCCACGCGTGTGATCGCGCGCTGCGCCGCCATCGAGGAGATGTTGACGATCGCGCCGCGCCCACGCCGCTGAGTCTCCTCGGTCCCACTTTGCACCATAGCCGCGCCGAATACCTGGCAGGGCAGCAGAGTCCCGAGCAGGTTCAAGTCGAAGACCTGCCGGAAGGCCTCTTCGTCCAGGTCGAAAAACGTGTTCTCGGCAGTAAGCGTCGCGCCGGGCATGTTACCCCCGGCAGCGTTGATCAGCACGTCAATGCGCCCCCAGCGCTGGAGCGTTGTTTCTCGCGCAGCCTCAAGCTGATCCTTTTGCAGCACGTCGGCGGCAAGGGCGACCGCCTCCCCACCTTCGGACTCGATCTGAGCGACGACCTCCTGTGCCAGGGCCGCGCGCCGGCCAAGGATACCGACTCGGGCACCTGCCTTCGCCAGGCCTCGTGCCATCGCGCCGCCGAGCACACCGGTACCGCCGGTCACGATGGCGACCCGGCCTTCGAGGCTAAAGAGCTCGGAAAGGTTCGACTGCATTGGATGAAACCTCTCGTCTGTAAAACGTAAAGCTTGGAGCGTTTGGCCAGCCTCTCCGCGTACGTTTTAGGCTTTACGTGTCAAGCCTGTACGCCCGCTTCGCGAGGCCGTACGCGCACTCGACGGCCATCTCACGCGCTTCGTCCTCGGCCACGAGACCCCGGGCCACGAGACCCGCGAGCCAGTTGCTCGCGACCCGGCGCCAGATGTCGTGGCGGCTCCGAATGGAGGCAAAGGCGCGCGTATCGTCGTTGAAGCCGGCCAGG
>JBBSGA010000264.1:0-9013 GCA_038254585.1 Chloroflexales bacterium
ACTTAAGAAACTTGAAGTGTGGGAGGAGCTCTGGGAAATTCTGGAGCAAAAGATCAAGGCTGCGATTGAGCATCGAAACATCGAGACGATCCCGATAGGCAGGGTGTTACTGCACGCCTATAACATGGCAATAAGCGTTCACCGGCATAGTGTGGTGGTTAATCATGTCAAACCAGGTAGTGAAGAAGTAAAGCAAGCATGAGTATAGCGGGCCAAAACGCTGAAACTGTTGATCGCCAACTGGTTGCTGCCGAGATGCTGGAACTTGGCCAGGCACTGTTTGACGATCTGATCGCGTTTGCCGAAACGCACCACGTACCGACGGACGAGGGCGAGGCTTTTCCGGTGGAGGATGTACGAGCGGCAGCCGGTGAGTTCTTCCGGGCGCTGCAACTCTTATTACAGCTTAAGCAACATAACGAGCAGAGGTAGGTGATGGAGCAAAAGGTCGTACCGGTGCAGCTTGCACCGCCGGGAGGGCAAGGTGGACGCCGCGTGATCGTTCCGGCACAGGATTCTGTCGTTGAGCGGAGTTTGGGCGAGATGGGCATCACCGAGGCAAACCTCGAAGAGTTCGTGCGCACAAATATAGGCCTGCTGTTCGAAGACGACGAGAGCCTGCTGATCATCGGGCAGCAACCGATCAACGTCTCGCAGGGTCGTGCCGACTTGGTGGCTGTAGACGGCGAAGGAAACCTGGTTCTGATTGAATTGAAACGTGACGCGCAAGACATGGCGCGCCGAGCAGAGCCCTTCGAGTCGCAGGCGATTCGCTATGCAGCTTCGTGCGCGACGATTAAGACGCCCGAGGAGCTCGTCGAAAAGCTCTTTGCCCCGTATGTCGCCCGGCACCCGAATGAGTTCAATCTGAATGGACGCACGCCGATCGAGGTCGCTACGGCAAAGTTGCGAGAGTTCTTGCAGACCAATGCCGCGGAGCGAACATTCAACCAGAAGCAGCGTATCATCTTGATCGGTTCGTCCTTTGACGATCAGACTCTTTCCGGCTGTAGCTGGCTGGTCCGCAACGGGATTGCCCTACGCTGTATAGCGATCAACATCATCGAGTTCAACCAGCAATACTTTCTCAATATCGTCCAGGAGATTCCGCCGCCCACACTCGATGACTTCCTTGTTCGATTCTCCGATCCTGCCGACAGCCGATCACGAAGTACGACCACGCGCCGGCCCACGGCTGTACGGACTCTCAATGCTGTCACGAGTATCCGAGTCGCGGACCTTTTTCGCCGCGGGCTCATCAAGCCGGGCGAAAAGGTGTCAATCCATACCGGCAATAGCGATTATTACGCTACGGTTCTCAACGAGAATCGGGTGGAATATAACGGTCAGCACCTGAGCTATCTGGCATGGGGCAAGCAAGCCACGGGATGGTCTGCGATGAGCATTTACGATTGGGTACGCGTCGAGCGCAACGGCAGCCACAAGCTGCTCGGTGAGCTACGTGAGGAGTTGGCCGAGCTCATACAGCGTGAGCTAGACGCTCAGAGTGTGGACACCAGCGACTCGGATCAGCCGCCGGATGTGACCGACGACGGAATCCCAGGCTAGGCAGTTGCGATGAGCCTCAAAGAGCAGGTGCTAGCCGCAGCCGGGAAGTGCCTTAGGGGCGAGGCATCCGGGCTGACGATCGAGGCACTGGCCCGCGCAGTGGGCAGGGAGGTCGGCCGCCAGTTGCCCCCCGCGCAGATCGCCCGCGAATTGCGGGCGCTGCCACAGCGCTTCGTCGAGGGAGGGGACGGGCGCTGGCGTCTGCGAACTGATGGTGGCGTGCTGGCGCCGGATGAGACGGCGACCAAGGCCGGCGAAGCGATCATTTCCGCACCCGCTACAGTTCGCGTGCTGCAACCGGGGTGCTACGTGGTCTTCGACCTCGAGGCGATTGGACAGGAGGCACGGGCGCCCGCGACGGAGATCATCCAGATCGCGGCCGAGCGATGGGTGGATGGACGGCGACAGGATGCCTGGTCTAGCTTCGTACGCCCCAGCGTTGATATTCCTGCCAATATCGTTCAGCTCACACAGATTACGATGGATGAAGTGCGGGATGCTCCGCCGGTGGAGGATGCACTCCAGAGCTTTTTCGCCTATGCCGGCGAGCTGCCGCTGATCGCTCACAACGGCGCGAGCTATGATGGGCCCTTGATCGAGGCGACGTGCGAGCGGATCGGGCTGCCCCTGCCGTCCTCCTTTCAGGTGCTGGATACGCTGCCGCTCGCCCGGGCGATCCTGCCGGCGGAGCTAGCCCATCGTGTTGGCACACTGGCCGAGCGATTTGGGTGCGCGCGACCGGATGCGCACCGAGCGGACGCCGACGTGGAGATGCTGGCCGGGGTCATTCAGGGCCTCGAGCGGGAGCTGCATAGCGGACCGAGCGGCGCGGCGGTCTACGATCTCCTGCGCCGGGCCGGCGACCCGTGGGCCATGCTCCTGCAGGCGTCACCCAAACGCCCGATCGCCTCGGACGTGATCGCCCGGTGCGGCGCAAATCTCGCGCCGCCACTGCCTGAGCGCGAGGCCCCGCCGGGAGACCCATCCGGCGTGGGGAGTGTGGATGCAGTCTTCGGGCGGGCGGAGGAGCTAGGCCGGTCGCGACGGCCGGCGCAGATCGAGCTGGCACAACTCGCGGCCGAAACCTTCAGCGCCGGGGGATACGCGGCGGTCGAGGCAGGCACGGGCACAGGTAAGAGCCTGGGGTATCTCGTGCCGGCTGCGCTTCAGGCCCAACGTGACGGCCGGCCGGTGGCGGTTTCGACCTTTACGCGCGTGTTGCAGTCACAGTTGGTCGAGCGTGAGCTGCCGTTCGTGCGCGAGCTTGTGCCGGAGCTGACCTACGCCCAGCTGCAGGGACGGGCAAACTACCTGTCGAACTCGCGCCTCGCGGAGGAGGTAGAGGACGCGCTGGCCGAGGAGCATCTGCCGCCCTCCCGCGCCTGGATGCTTGCCGCCCTCGTGCGCTTTTCCGAGACAAGCGCGCACGGCAACCTCGAAGAGCTGGGCTACACACCACAAGGTATCGATGAGTACCTCAAAGCTGATGGCGCGGCATTGCACGTCTTGGCAAGTGTCAGGACGAGCCAGGACGACGGGCAAAGCAGGGGCGCGTTACCCGATTTCTACCGCCGTGCCCGAGCCAACGCCGAGCGCGCTGACCTCGTCGTGGTCAATCACGCCCTGCTCCTGCGGAGTTTCCTCCGAGATAGCGCCGGCGAGGAGCCGTTTGCCACGCGCCTCGTGTGCGATGAGGCGCACACGCTCGAGGAGGCGGCAACGCTCGCGCTGGAGCAGCGCGTGGAGGAGCGGGCGCTCCGCCGAATGCTGCGGGCGATCCACGATCCAAAGACGCGCGGCGGCCTCGTAGTCGACTGTCGCCGGCATTTTGGGCTGCCCGCCGCCGACGAGACCCTTGTCGCGGTCGCGCGCGCCGTGGACAGCACCCAGGCGGCGCTCGACGGACTCACCACGCAACTTTATCGCTATGTCACCTCGCAGACGGTCGTCGCACAGGCTGACCTCGAACGTTATGGCGTGCGGGTTCGTATCGACGCTGCCGCGCTCGCCACGGCCGGTGGTCCCGCGCTTCGAACGACGGCGGAGGCACTGGAGCGCGCGCTGGAAGAGCAGCGCGTGGCGCTGGAGCAACTGCGCGAGCGAATTGGGGCCACGACGGATAGCCCTGCGGTAGACGGCACAAACTTTCGGGTGCGACGACTCAGCCGGCTCATACGCTCGTTGCTGCAGGATTTCCGCGAGGTGATCCGGCAGTACGGTTGGTTCTGGGCATTTCGCGATGGCGGGCGCTATGTCCGCATCGTCGAACTGGGCCGGATCGAGCCGAATACCGCGCCTAAAGACGCAGGGAGTGCGCCCAGAGCGCCGGCGCGAGGTCCTATTACGATCAGCGGTGTCCCGATCAACGTCGGTCCTGAATTGTGGGCGCGGCTCTGGTCGCGGCTTGATGCGGCGGTCTTTACGTCGGCGACGCTGAACGTCTTTGGCCAGGGTTTCGACTTCTTCCTCGGGCGGATCGGCCTTGAGCCGGCGCGTCTTGCCGCAGCCGACCCTCCTCGCACGGTCGTGACGCGCGAGCTGCCGCACGCCTTCAACTATCACGACCAGGCGCTGCTGATGCTGCCGAACGATCTGCCCGCGCCGCGCGACAGCGACCTCAAGCGCAACTTTCCGGAGGCGGTCGCCGCCCTGCTGCGACGCTTCATCCCGTTCTTCGGCGGCAAGGCACTGGGGCTCTTCACGGCGAACGCGCGGCGCGATCTGGTCTACGAGCGCCTGGCAGCGCCGCTGGCCGAAGCCGGCTATCTCGTCCTACGCCAGGGCCAGGGCAGCCTCCAGCGACTGCTCGAAGAGTTCCGCGATGATGAGACAAGCTCGATGCTGGGCTCGCGCTCGTTGTGGGAAGGCGTGGACGTGCCGGGACCATCACTCTCGTACCTCTTCATGGAAAAGCTGCCCTATCCGAGCCTTGGTGACCCGGTCGAAGCCGCGCGGATGGCGGCAGTCGAGGAGGCGGGCGGCAACGCCTTTTACGGTTACCTGCTCCCAAAAATGATCATCGTCCTCAAGCAGGGCTTCGGGCGGCTGATTCGGTCAGGGACGGACCACGGAGCCGCCGTCCTGCTCGACAAGCGGTTGCGCAGTTCCCTCTACCGCACGGAGGTGCTGCGCTCGCTGCCCAACCCAACCATTGGATACGAGTCGGACGCCGAGATGTTTCGGCGCATCGCCGAATGGATGGGAATACCCTTTGACCCGGCCGATCTGCCGGCGCCAACCGTTCCCGATCTCCAACGTGTTCTGACGGAGCAGCAGCTTGCAGACGTTTTCGTAGGGGAGGCCGACTTCGAGGCGGTTGTACGACCACGCCTGCTCCTCGTGCAGCAAGCGATCTGGGGTCAAACAACCTTCCGTACTGGCCAGGAAGCGATCATGCGCGATGTGCTGCAGGGCAAAGATGTGCTGACACTGCTCCCTACCGGCGCGGGCAAGAGCCGCACCTACCAGCTCCCAGCCCTGATCCGGCCGGGCCTGACGCTGGTGATCTCGCCGCTGATCGCCTTGATCCGCGACCAGGTGGAGAAGCTGCGCGAGGTTCCGGGCATGACGGTCGTGGCCTCGCTCGTCTCGGGCATGGATGCCGGCAGCCAGGAGGAGGTCTTGTGCGGCGCTGCGGCAGGCAAACTTAGGCTGCTGTATGTGTCGCCCGAGCGCCTGCGCGACCCGCGTTTCCGCGCTTATCTGCCGCGATTACCCCTGATCCAACTGGTGGTGGACGAGGCCCATTGTATCTCGACCTGGGGGCACGATTTCCGGCCCGACTTCTTGGAGATCGCGCGGCTGCTGCCATCGGGCACAGGTGGGGCGAAGCTTCCGGTGCATGCCCTCACCGCGACCGCGACCAAAGAGGTACAGCAGGAGATCGCCGTCACGCTCAGTATGGGTGCGGAAGGCGCCGCACGCGAGCTGGTCACACATACCGGAGACTTCCTACGGGACAATCTCGTCTTTCGCGTCTACTCCGTCGCGAAGCGCGAGGAGCGCGACATGCTGGCGCTCGGCATTGTCCACCAGCTTGTCAAAAACGAGGAGCGGGGCGGAGCAGGAATCGTGTATGTGGCGACACGCCGCACCGCAACGCAGCTCGCTCGCCTGCTGCGCGACCGGAATATCGCGGCCCAGGCGTACCACGGCGGCTTGCCGACGCCCGAGCGCCACCAGATCCAGGAGCGCTTCATGCAAGGTGAGCTGGATGTCGTCGTGGCGACGACCGCGTTTGGTATGGGTGTCGATAAGGCGGAGATTCGGTTCGTATTGCACTACGACCACTCGGCGAGCCTTGAGGCGTATGCACAGGAGGCCGGGCGCGGGGGACGTGATGGGAAAGAGGCGTATGCGATCCTGCTCTACCACAGCCAGACTCAGCGCACGCATCGTTTTATCACGCGCCAGGGTCTACCACAATCCGCGGTACTCGACGGGTATCGCCACGCTCTACTCACCGCCGATAGCTCAGGAACAGGAGTGGTCCGCTTGCGGGATGGCACGCTGCTGTGTGATCCGGAGAAGATGGCCGGGCTGGCCGGCGTGGAGCCGACCCAAGCGCGGGTGCTCCTGTTTGCATTTGAAGAGGCCGGTCTCGTGCAGCGTGGCCCCGATTGCACACTTGAGGGGACGATCCTGCTCAACCAGCCGGTTCCATCGATACTCGAAGGCGTAGCTGATGATATGGAGCGCGATCTGGCAGAACGACTCTTCGCCGCAATCGGCGCCAGCGAAGAGCGGCAGGTACCATACGATGCGGTACAGGTCTATGAGGCGACGAGTATCGACCCGCGCGCCGTCGATCCACTCCTGGTGCGGCTGGCGGAACGTGAGATGCTGCTCTACCGTCCCTACCATCGGGGCGTAACGCTCAGGCTGGACGCTGGGCTGAATGACGTGACCCGACTGGCGGCGATCGAAGAACGCTTCGTAGCCCGCTTCGAGCGGTTCGAGGAACGCCTACAGGCAATGCTCGACTACATCAAGCTACGCCAAGGGCAGGGCCGATGCCGCAGCGCGTATTTGGTCAATTATCTGACCGGACGCGACGATACTCCGCGCTGTGGGAAGTGTGATCTGTGTAGCCCAACCAGTGAAGGACTGCCCTGGGATCCTGGTCTGCGGCTGTACGGCGAGCCACTTCGTGTCGATCCACGGATGGCGCTCCTGGGAGCTGTACGCGACCATGATCGGCTCTTCGGACGGTGGACGATTGAGAAGATGCTGCTTGGCATTCCCCAGGTCACGGTGAATGGCGAGGTGCGACGACTCTCCGACCTAGCCCGAGCATCAGACCACTTCGGAGAATTGGAAGGCAGCGGAGCGGACGCGGAACGGGTGCGCCGAACGCTCGACGTCCTGGTGGAAGGCGGCTACTTGCAGCTCGCGGATCGGATGAACCGCGCGACGGGGCAGCCATACTCGGCCGTCGCGATTACACAGAAAGGGCGCGATGCATTGGCCGGTGGTATAGAGCTGCCTAAGTACCGTGAGGAGTCAACGTGAGCGCTGGCACTATCGTGGACCTTGGGGGCATGGAGCAAGCTGGCGAAAGTCGGGAACTCCAGCGTCTGCTTGATGCAGCGGAGGCACGGCTCCTTCACACTCGCCGCACCTTTACCGAGGAGGAAGCGCTCCATTCCGTCTGGGAGGCGGGCTACGAGGTCTCGCCCCAGACTGACCCGCGCTTCGTCCTGGCGCGTGAGGCGGAAGGTAAGCACCCTCGCCATTGGCGCCTCGCCGTGCATCGTCTCGCAAATGATCGCCTCTTAAGTATGCTGGCCGACAGCGCCTGGGATGGACGCGATCTTGACGCGGAGCTTGCCCGGATCAGCGCGGAGGACAATCTTCACTACATTTTCTGCCCGCTCGATCAGCGCTTCACTACGTGCGCCAATGGTGTGCTCGAGCGGGCGGATCGTGAAGAGACCATCGAGCTGCCTGAAGCTGTGAAGACCGAGCTTGAGGCCTTTAGCTCCGCTCTACTCGATCAGTGGAGTGCGGAGGGCTGGGTGCCCTGGAGCACGCGGCAGGTAACCGAAGCCCTGGGACGTCTCGGATGGTCGTTGGGCGAAAGGCGCGAGGGCTGGCTGCTCGTCCGGGCGTGGTTATGCGCCTGGCCCGAGGTTGCTCGATCTGGCCAGGACTCCTGGATTCCCATCGAACAGTTGCCACCGACACCCCAACAGGCACGACTCCGCGTGATGCCACTCACCCCTCGGCGTGACCTCAACGAACAGCACCTGAAGCCCACGCGTGAGTCAGGAGGCTCGAAAGAGGTGCAGACTTCCGGCCAGGACCGAGGGCTCGCACCAGGCCAGATGCTCTTCGGCGGGCAAGAGAGTACCAACAGAACGGCCTGGGTAGTCCCACTACGGACCGCACACCTGGTCGGCGGGTTTGTGCCAGCGCCGTCTTCGGCGCGTGCCGCATATCCGGCGCGCGCCTTGGGCGAGGGCACAGTGACGGTGCTACGAGCACTCTGGTTCGAAAGTGGGGAGCGACTTTGGATTTGGCTCGACCGTGAACAGGACAGACTCTACGGCCCTCAGCTCGCCGATCACCTTGGATGGCGCCAAGCCGGGGATCTGCTACGAGTTGAGTGGGCGCCTGATGTCATCGTTCTACGGATCGCGGGGCACGACGCCGAGGTTCAGGCGGAGGAGACGCGGCTGGTCGACCTCGACGCCCTGGCAGCACTGCGCGGTGGGCTCGGGGAGTCCTACCGCGCCTCACTACAGGCAATTCTCGAGGCGGCGCCGGCGGGGCTCACTTTTGCGGAGCTCGTGGCTGCGATACGTGAGCGGCAAAGTCACGTGGTACACCGGGGCTCGATCCGAGCCGTCCTGCATGCGGGCGGGTTCGTCCAGCGTGAGGGCCGATGGTTCGCGGCTCCAGAGGCGGCGGCCGGAGCTCGTATGTTTCGGGCTGCCATTGTGACGGCGCTCCTTCCCGGAGAATCCGCGCCCCAGGGCAAAAGCGACAGGAAGCATCTACGCGCTCGTGCCCAGGCGATCCGGGGCCGATTGGCGGAATTGGTTGACCAACTCAGCCAGATTCAAGACTGATGACAGCCTGCCCCCCGCTATTGTCAAAAGGAGACGCAATTTGACAATACGATCGCCGGTATTGCAGAAACTGACAATAGCTGAGCGGCTGCCGTGGGAGCCGGTGCGTTACGGATGGGCAAGTGGGTTTTGGATGGGGCAATCGATGCCTCTTGGTCCCATAGCTTGCCATAGTAGATGTTACTATAGGCGGCGTTGTACGTACTGTGAATGACTACGCGGACGAGGTCAAAGTTCGTCAGCAATGGTTCGGATTTGACACCCAAGTTGACACCCAAAGTGACACCCAAGCCCACAATACACAGTGGACGCCTCAAAACAGGGTGGACGGAATAGGTGATTAGGAAGGGATAAAACGCACAGGGCAATAT
>JBBSGA010000265.1:0-8952 GCA_038254585.1 Chloroflexales bacterium
CGGTCTTCGTCGGCGCGGGAACGATCCATGCGCTTGGGCCGGGGCTCCTCCTCTACGAAGTTCAGCAGACCTCCGACATAACCTATCGCGTCTTCGATTGGAACCGGCCGCAGTCGGCCGGGCGCGCGCTGCACGTCGACCAGTCGCTGGCAGTCGCCGACCCCGGCGCCGAGGGCGAGGCAAAGCCGCGTCCGGAGGTACAGGACGGAGGACAGGTAACGCTGGTCGAGTGCCCCTATTTTGCACTTGAGCTGATCGCGGGGGAGGCGCGTCCGGTCTCGCTCGATACGAGACGGGAGTCGTTCCACACGTTGACCGTGATCGACGGCGAAGCGCAGGCCGTGGGCGACGGCTGGGTGGAGACGCTGGGACGCTTCGAGACGGTCGTCGTACCGGCCAGCAGCGGCGCCTACGAGGTGCATCCCGCCGGTCGCTTCAGCGCGCTCAAGGCCGCCGTCGAATAACGAGGACTGCCATGCTAACGCGCCAGCCAGCCCCCGTCCACGGTCAGCGTTGCGCCGTGTAGGTAGGCGGCGGCCGGTGATGCCAGAAAGACCGCCGCTCCCGCTAGGTCGTCGGGCGTCCCCCAGCGCCCGGCAGGGATGCGATCGAGGATCTGGCGGTAGCGCACCGGATCGTCTCGCAGCGCTCGGTTATTGTCCGTCGCAATATATCCCGGCGCAATTGCGTTGACGTTGATGCCGAGCGGCGCCCACTCGTTGGCCAGCGCCTGCGTAAGGCCCACTACTCCATGCTTCGCGGCAGCATAGGCCGGCACACGTATGCCGCCTTGGAACGCGAGCACCGAGGCAACGTTGACGATCTTCCCCCCGCCCTGCGCAGCCATCCGGCGCGCGGCGGCCTGGCAGAGCACGAAGAGCGCGGTCAGGTTCACGTCGAGCACGCGCTGCCAGTCACCCTGCTCGTATTCGAGCGCCGGCGCCCGGGTGATCATGCCGGCATTGTTGACCAGGATATCGACGCGGCCGAGCTGATCGACCGTCTCGCCGACCAGTGCCCCGGCCACTTCGGACTCTGCGAGGTCCCGCGCAAGCTGCACCGAGCGGCGACCGAGCGCCTCGACGCGCTGAGCCGTGTCGTGTGCATTGCCCTCGCGGCTGGCAAGGGCGATATCGGCTCCCGCCTCTGCCAGCGCAACCGCCAGTGCGGACCCGATACCGCGATTCGCGCCCGTCACGAGGGCTACCCGGTTGTCGAGTCGCAGCAGATCGAGGATCGCCATCTTTGCTACACTCGTCTCAGCGGTTACCGTGCAAGTGGCCGAGCGCTCCGACCAGCGCGTCGACGTCCGCTTCGCTCTCCACGGGCACTGAGATAGGCTGATTGATGTAGTGCGCGCCCCGTCGATCGCAGTTAAAGCGCCAGACACGATTTACCGCACCGTATTCGTGATCGCTGGTCAGCACCTCATCTCCCGGCTGGACGTCCAGCGAGCTCACCTGGCATTGCGACAGACGATGGACCTGGCATAGCTTACTCCCGGTTTGGCGCTGATGCCTGGGTCACGCGCCACGCTTCCTATTCAAGGGTAAACGCCCCTCAGCATTCTATTCTAACGCGACGGCGTAGTAACCTGCGCCGGCCGGAAGGCGTGACGCTTGCTCGGAACTGTTGCGGCCCATAAAATGCGCAGGCGCCTGGAGCGGATGCCGGCTGGCGCCACAAAGGCTTCGGGTGGCGAGGTTGCAACCCACGCGGAGGAAACATGATCTACGAAATGCGAATCTACGACGCGGTCCCGGGAAAGCTGCCGGCGCTGCACGCTCGTTTCAAGACGGGCACGCTTCGGCTCTTCGAGAAGCACGGCATTCGATCCATCGGCTACTGGACGACCTACGTCGGCCCCTCGACGAACACTCTTACGTACATCCTCGCCTGGGAGGACCTGGCCGATCGGCAGCAGCGCTGGGATGCGTTCTCGACCGATCCGGAGTGGCTCAAGGTCAAAGCCGAGACCGAGCAGGCCGGTCCGCTCACCGAGCGCGTCCAGAACATGATCCTAAAGCCGACGGACTATTCACCCCTACAATAGCCGGCTCCATCGTTCCGCCGTCTCCCCGGCAAGAGAACGCCCCCGGCTCTTCGCCGGGGGCGTGGTGGCCCGGGGGGTTTAGCCACCTCAGGTAGCATAGAGTAGCTCCCTTACCGGCCACATTACTCCTGCCAGCTTACCGAGAGCTTACCGGGGCCTGCTAGACTTCTGTTTAGTGGATCGGAGATGCGGCGAACTGGGGGGTGCGCCGCACCTCCGGTCCACCTTCAGTACCGTCTCGGGGGCGCCTAGCCCGCCTTCATCTCTTCGATCACGGCCTGAATACCCGGAACATCACCGGTGTAGATGTACATTTCCTGAACGTTCTGGGGGGTTACGACCGTCACCTGCAGACCTGCCTTGATCGGCACGGCCTTGATCGTGGTCGTGCGGCCGCGGCGTGAAGTGATAACGCCGATCACAATCTTCGTGACGCGCGGGTCGTCGCGTAGGCGTGCGACGACCCGTTCGGCCGCGGCGATCAGCGTCGTATGTTTTCCGTTGAACTTGGGGCCCTTAAGCAGGCCTTTCTGCGTCGTTCCCATTCCTTCCCCATCCAGCATCTCTGTCCCTTCACGTGCAACCTGTGCGCCACCAGATATCCCACGCGGGCAGGAGACGCGCCTGGAAGAGCGTGCTACAATCGCGCACGTGCTGCTCGCTAGACAGAAAGACCGTAGGGCCTTCAAGGTGCTCATCACGGACTATGCATGGCCGACGCTCGAGATCGAGCGAGACATCCTGGAGGCCGCCGGAGCGCAGATGATCGTGGCCGAGACCGGGGAGGAGGCCGAGCTCGTGCGACTCGCGCCACCCGTGGATGCGATCCTGACCAACTGGAAGCGGGTAACGCCGGCTGTGCTCGACGCCGCGCCGCGCTGCCGGATCGTCAGCCGCTACGGCGTCGGCCTCGACAACATCGCGGTCGATCATGCCACCAACCTCGGAATCCTGGTCACGAACGTCCCCGACTTCTGCGTCGACGAGGTCTCGGACCATACCATGGCGCTGCTGCTCGCCTGCGCCCGCAGTATCGTCAAGTTCGCGCGCGCGACTCATGACGGCGTCTGGGATCTCCACGTCGGAAAGCCATTGCCGCGCCTACGCGGCCAGACGCTCGGATTGATCGGCTTCGGCAACCTCGCCCGCGCGGTCGTCCCGAAAGCGCTCGGTTTCGGCCTCGAGATCATTGCCTACACGCCGCGCATTGCACAGGACGCGCTGGCACCTTTCGGCACCGCGACGAACGATCTCGATCTGCTTCTACGCGAGTCCGACTACGTCAGCCTTCACGTACCCCTTACGTCACAAACACGCGGCATGATCGACCGGGGGGTGCTGCGGCGCATGAAGCCGAGCGCCTTCCTGATCAACACTGCGCGGGGCGCAGTGAGCGACGAAGCTGCTCTGCTGGAGGCGCTCACGAACGGCTGGATCGCCGGGGCCGGCCTGGATGTGCTCGCACAGGAGCCCGCCGATCCCTCGAATCCGCTGCTTTTGCTCCCAAATGTGATCGTGACGCCTCATGCCGCCTTCTACTCGGAGCCCGCCATCGCCGAGCTGGAGCAGAAAGCAGCCGAGCGCGTCGTCCAGGCACTTCACGGGCATGTCCCGGCCAACGTTGTCAATCCGGCCGTCATCGCGCAGGCCAACTTCCGCCTGCGTGGCGTACATCCCGACCGAGGTGAGCCCTGATGCTGCACAAGGATCTCCACGAAGACAACCGGCGGGCCTGGAACGAGGCAACCGCCGTCCATAACAGCCACAAGCACGATCAGGCGGCGTTCCTCAGGAGCGGCGGCACAACCCTCTTTCCCGAAGAGCTTGCCTTGCTGGGCGACATCGCGGGAGCAGCGCTCGTACACCTCCAGTGCAACGCCGGCCAGGATTCACTCAGCCTTGCCAAGCTCGGCGCCGAAGTCACCGGCGTCGACATCAGCGACACCGCGATCGATTTCGCGGAGCAGTTGTCGCATGACTCCGGGATACCCGCGACCTTCGAGCGTATGGACGTGTACGACTGGCTCGAGCAGACCGCGCGCGGGGAACGGCGCTTCGACGTCGTCTTCTCCTCTTATGGCGCGCTCTGCTGGCTTTCGGATATCGAGACCTGGGCGCGAGGTATCGCGGCTATCCTCAGGCCCGGTGGGCGCTTCGTGATCGTCGAGTTCCACCCCTTCGCTATGACCTTCGACGAGCAGTGGAAACATGCAGCGCCCTATTTCGCCGAGGGCCGGACGATCAGCTATGACTCGGGCATTGGTGATTATGTCAAAATGTCGGGACCCCCTTTGGCTCCCTCGGGCTACCTGGATGGCGTCCAGGACTTCGTGAACCCGCATCCCGGCCACGAGTGGCCCTGGGGCATCGGGGAGCTTCTCACCGCCTTCCTCGAAGCAGGGATGCAGATTACGGCCTTCGAGGAATATCCATACGAGAATGGCTGTAAACAATTCAAGCGCATGCGCGAGATGCCGGGACATCGCATGTACCCGCCCGAGGACGTGCCGAGCCTCCCGCTGATGTTTGGTCTCGCAGCCCGCAAGCCGAGTTGAGACCGTGACGTCGCTGCCAAGGCTGGGCCGCGAAACGCCCCGTGGGCAGAGACTGATATTGAACGTGCTCCAAGCAGCGCGGAGGTGACCCACGGCTAACACTCGTCCAGCTTCCGGATCCGCCTGGGGTCCGCTGGCTCAGCCCGTCTTTCGCGCGCTCTGGCTCGCGGCCGTGGTCTCCAACGTCGGCACCCTGATGCAGGGTGTCGGAGCAGCATGGCTGATGACCTCGCTGACGAAGGCTCCTGAGTTGGTGGCGCTGCTTCAGACCGCGGCAAGTCTACCGCTCTTTCTCGTCGGGCTCCCCGCCGGTGCGCTCGCGGACGTGATCGATCGCCGCTGGCTGGTCCTGGTCACGCAGATCTGGATGCTTGCCGCGGCGGCCGCACTCGGCGTGCTGACCGTCTTCGGCCTCATGAGTCCCTGGGGACTTCTCACGCTGACCTTTGTGCTCGGCCTCGGCGGGGCGCTGAGCGCTCCGGCCTGGCAGGCGATCATCCCCGACCTGGTCGGACGCCAGCAGCTTGCCTCGGCCGTGGCGCTGAACAGCGCCGGCTTCAACCTGGCGCGGGCGGTGGGGCCGGCCTTCGGCGGCATCGTCGTCGCCGCGGTGGGGCCGGGGGCCGTCTTTCTGCTCAACGCGACATCCTTTCTCGCCGTGATCTTGGTGATCTACCGCTGGCAAGCCGCGCCACGCGAAAGAACCTCCCACAGCGAGGGCGTCTTCGGAGCAGTCATGGCGGGCGCCCGCTACACCCGTCACGCGCCGTCACTGCAGGCGGTCCTGGTTCGCACTGCCGCCTTCATCGTGGCAGCCAGCGCGATGTGGGCTCTCCTGCCGGTTGTCGCCGTCCAGGATCTACGGCTCGGAGCATTGGGCTACGGCATACTTCTGGGCAGCCTCGGTCTGGGCGCCGTCGGCGGCGCAGTCGTGCTGCCGCGTCTGCGCGAGCGCTTTTCGGCCAATGCATTGATGATCGCCTTCACGCTCGTCTACGCCGCCGTGACCCTGGTTCTCGCTTATATCCACAACGTCTGGGCCGTCAACGCGGCGATGGTCGCGGGGGGCGTCTCGTGGCTCATCCTGACCTCGAGCCTGAACGTCTCGGCGCAGCTCACGACCCCGGCATGGGTCCAGGCACGTGCCCTGGGCGTCTATCTGCTCGTCTTTCAGGGCGGTTTTGCTCTGGGCAGCGCAGCATGGGGCGCCGTCGCCGGCCAGGTAGGCGATGGAGGAGCGCTTCTGGGCTCCGCCGCCGTCCTGGTCCTCGGCATCGCTACCGCCTGGCACTGGCCGCTGCGGAGTGGCGAAGAGTTCGACCTTAGCCCATCCCAGCACTGGCCGGAGCCGGAGTTGGCGATCGAGCCCGATCCTGGCGACGGGCCGGTCCTGGTCATGATCGAGTACCACATTGGCGCCGTGCAGGCCGAGGGTTTTGTCCAGATCATGGATGCGGTACGTACGGTCCGGCTGCGGGATGGAGCTCTGCGATGGGATCTCTTTCGCGATCCGGCTAATCCCGAGCGATATGTCGAAACCTTCGTCGTCACCTCCTGGGCCGAGCACCTGCGCCAGCACGAGCGCATCACAGTCGCGGATCGCAAGATCGAAGAGCAGGCGCTTGCTCTTCAACAGGACGGCACTTCCCCGGCGGTCTCACACTTCATCGCGGTACATCCGCAGAATGGTCGCGACCGGGCGAAAGCATCGTCCCGGCCGGAGCGTGCCGGGCGCCCGCAGCGTTAGCTGCAGAGCGGCAGGAGGCCCGCATAGCAGCGGCAGGCCACTTCGCCTGCCGGTAGCTTCTCGAGCGCAGCGTTGAAGATCTCGATCGATTCTTAGAGTCCTCTTATAAACTTCTCAGCAAGACCTCAGGCCGCGGTACTATTCTCCTCACGAGAACAAATGCGGGACTGGTAGTCCCGGATGGAGTATAGAACATCACCAGTTGGTCTGGTCTCAGCGCTCCCCGCCTGCTGCCCGCAAACGGACGGCCATCTCGCCGCAGCTTCGCGCGTTACCTCGCCCTGGTCCTGCCTGAAACAGCTAAAGGTCACAGTTGATCGTCGCACCTGAATGTGACCCACCTGTGGCGTGCAGGTGACTATCCTGCCCCTTGGAGTGGAAGAGGAGATTTACGGATAATGAAATTCGCGCTTCCTGTCCGCCGTAATGATCGTGAAGCAGTGCCGAGCAAGCCCGAGGCGCGCCGTCGCCGACGCCGCTGGCCGCTGCTCGTCGGTGGCCTCGTCGCGCTGCTGGCCGTGCTCGCAGTCTGGCGCGTCCAGGCGGCCCGTACACCGGCCGCCGTGGCCGCTCCCACCGCTACCGTCACCAAGGGCGACCTCGACATTACGACCCAGGGCAGCGGCTCGGTCCAACCGGCCCGCAGCGTCGACCTACCGTTCCAGGCGGCGGGTCAGGTGCGTGAGGTGCTCGTCAAAGCCGGGGATCGCGTCAAGACCGGCCAGCCCCTCGCCCACCTCGACACCCGCGACCTGCAGCTCCAGGTCGAGCAGGCCGCGGCCAACCTCAAGTCGGCGCAGGCCAAGCTCGACCAGGCCCGCAATGGCGCCGCGACACCGCAGGACGTGGCTCAGGGCAAGGCACAGATCCAGGCGGCCGAGGCCGCGCTGGACAAAGCCCGCACCGGCAATACGACGCCCGCCGACATCAAGAATGCCCAGGCCGGAGTGGCGGCGGCGCAGGACAAGCTGAAGCAGACCCAGCACGGCAGCTCAACGCCGGCCGACATCGCCAGCGCCCAGGCGTCGATCCGCAACGCGCAGGCCAACCTGCAGAAAGTCCGCACCGGCAATACGACGCCCGCCGACATCGCCAGCGCCCAGGCGTCCATACGGAATGCCGAGGCCAACCTGCAGAAAGTCCGCACCGGCAATACGACACCCGCCGACATCGCCAGCGCCCAGGCCGCGGTCAACAGCGCCCAGGCCAAGCTCGACGCGGCCAAAGCCGGGCCGCTGCCTGAGCAGGTGAGCGCAGCCCAGGCCAAGTTGAAGCAGGCCCAGGAGAGCTTGCAGAAGACCGGTGCCTCCGACTCCGCCGCCAAGACGACCGCCGTCCAGAGTTTGGCGCAGGCCGCGGACAACGTACGCCTCGCGCAGCAGGCCTTCAGCACCGCCTACTGGAACGACCAGCAGGCGCAGCGCGGCATCGATCCCAAAACCAACAAGTCCTTCTCCTCGGAGAAGCTCGACTCGGCACCGCAGCAGCAGCAATACGCCGCCGCGCTCCACGATGCCCAGGTCCAGCTCGACCAGGCGCAGTCCAAGCTGCAGCAGGCGCAGGTTGCCTCGGACAACGCCCAGCAGCAGGAAACGCACGACATCGCGAACGCGCAGGCGCAGGTCGACGATGCCCAGGTGCAGCTCGAGCAGCTGCTGCAAGGTCCCAAGCCGACCGACCTGATCCCCCTGCAGTCTGCGGTCGACCAGGCCAAGGCCGGCTTGGCCAAGCTCCAGCAGGGCCCGACCGCCGCCGACCTCGCCGCCGCCCAGGCGCAGGTCGACCAGGCCAAGGCCGGCTTGGCCAAGCTCCAGCAGGGCGGCTCGGCTTCCGATATCGCAATTGCCCGCGACTCCGTCACGCAGGCGCAGGCGCAGCTCGACAAAGCACGCGCGGGCGGCACGGCAGCCGATATCGCATCCGCGCAGGCCCAGCTCGAGCAGACCCAGGCGAATGTCGAAAAGCTGACGGCACCCGCCGCCGAGCCGGATATTGCCACCGCCGAGGCCGGCGTGGCACAGGCAGGGGCGCAGCTAGAGAGCGCCAAGCTCACCCTCGACCACGGCACGCTCTTCGCGCCCTTTGACGGCACCCTCGGTGCCGTGAGCGTTGTTCCCGGCAGCATCGTGTCGGCCAGCACGGCCGCCGTCACGCTGACCGACCGCTCGTCGCTGCACATCGATCTGAACATGAGCGAGAGCGACGTCGGACGCCTGCAGACCGGGCAGCCGGTCAAGCTGACCTTCGACGCGCTCCCCGGCACCGTGATCAGCGGCACGGTCGAGACGATCGCGACCAACTCGACGGTCCAGCAAAACGTGGTCACCTACCTGGTCCAGGTCCGCTTCGACCCCGGCGCGACGCCGGTCAAGCTCGGCATGACCGCCAACGCCAACATCACGGTGCAGACGGTCAAGGATGTTGTCCTGGTTCCGAACCGCGCGATCCAGACCCAGGGACGCAATCATACGGTACAGGTGGTCTACGGCAATCGCCAGGTGCCCGTCACGGTTACCGTCGAGACCGGCGCGACCAACGGCCAGCTGACCGAGATAACGAACTGCACCGATACGAATACCGTTTGTCTGAACCCGGGC
>JBBSGA010000266.1:0-8926 GCA_038254585.1 Chloroflexales bacterium
ATGCTCTGCAAGCGCGCGGCTTACAGACTGGCGGATCCACCAGGTGGCATACGTCGAGAAGCGGTTCCCTTTGTGCCAGTCGAACTTCTCGACCGCACGCATCAGCCCGAGGTTCCCTTCCTGCACGAGATCGAGAAACGTAAGCTGGTGGCCGATATATTTCTTGGCGACGCTGACGACCAGCCGGAGATTGGCCTGGATCAGCTCCTGCCGTGCCAACGCTCCGTCGGCAACACTCGTCTCGAGCGCAGCGCGCTGCGCCGCCGTCAGCGGCACGTCGCTCTGCAACTGTGCCATTGACTCGCGACCTCGCTCGATTCGCTGCGCGATCGAGACTTCCTCCGCCGCCGTCAAGAGTGCATGCTGTCCGATCTCGTGCAAGTACAGCTGGATCGCATCTTCAACCGGCACAGCCTCCTCGTCGACGTCGAGAACTTCGGGCTCATCCCAGCCGCCTGTAGGCAGCACGCCTGAGGCGTCGTCACGCGACTCCGCGTCGTGGGCAGAGAATGTTCGCATTGCAATCACCACGTTCTCCACTGCCGCAACTGCGGGGACGGGCAATGGTTATAGGTCGCCGCTCCAATTGGAGCAACAACGGATTCACCAATAGTACGCTCGCCGAGGTCATTTGGATCCACCTGCCCGCCAATTCGTTGCGAGCCCTGGAGCATCGGCCGGGCGATGGCGAGGACCCGAAGCAAATGCCGGGCCGTGAGGTGGCATCTGAGCCGGGAATCTCCGGTGAGATCGGGAGCCTGATGACACATTGAATAGTGGAGAGACGCCGTCTACGAGGTCTCTCCAACATGCCCTGGGCTTGCGCAGCGGCGAGGTTGATGTCTTGGCAGACTACCCCGATTCGGGGTGGAACTCGCTAGCCCAGACCCGCACCCAGGCCCTGGTCGGTGTTCCACGCGATCGCGTCGACGATCGCGCCGGTGAGGCCGTGGCTCGGCTGGGCGGCGAGCGCGATCGCGGCCGCGGTAATGATCGCCGGATCGAGCAGGCCCTCCCCATTGCCTGAAGCCGCGGCTTCGCCCATGACCGCGCGTGCCATCGCCGTGTCGGCGAAGTCGCCCGGGTGCAGGCCGTTGACGTTGATGCCGTACCGCTGCAGCTCTCGGGCGAGGGTGCGCGTCAGGCCCGTGACGGCGTATTTGGCCGAGGTGTAGGCCACGCAGCCGGGGAGCTCGATCCGCTCCAGTGGCGCCGCGAGGTTGACGATGTTGCCCCGCCGCCGAGCGATCATGGATGGCAGAACCGCCTGGATGGTCAGCATCGTTCCGCGAACCAAGGTATCGAAGAGGTCGTCCCATTCGGCGACGGTCACATCGCCCGCCGGGCGGCGTAATCCGATGTCCGCACTGTTGATGAGCGTATCGACCTGGCCGAAGGCTTCCAGAGTGCGCTCGCCCAGCCGCGCGACATCGTCCGGGTTGCGGACGTCGCAGCCTACCACGAGGGCGTCGCAGCCGAGGCGCTCGACCTCCAGCGCGACGGCGTCGAGCGCCTGTCCATCGCGCGCGGCGAGCACGAGCTGAGCGCCCTCTTCGGCCATCGCCAGGGCCATTGCCCGCCCAAGGCCGCGGCTTGCGCCTGTGACCAGGACAGTCTGACCCTCAAGCTTCATCGTCTTCCCAGGTGGGAGGCGCTACTCTTCACGGAGAAGCTCGTCGGCGGCGCCAAGAAGTTGCTGCTGGCGGGCGGCGGCGACGCCTTTGGTCTGTAGGTAGAGCTCCAGCGCCCGGCGCGGGGTTAGGCCGCTCTGAAGCTCGCCGGCCAGCTCGGCGAAACGGCCGCGGGCAGATCGCTCGACCTCCAGCGCGACGGCCGCGACGTAGTTCGCGCCCGCGGCCTCGAGGTGCTCGCGGATCGCACGCTCCTGAAGCTGCCCCCGCTGCGACGGCCGGCACTTGATCAACACCCGGACCACGGCCCCGCCGGCCGGCCGGCGTCCCAATGCGTGAAGGAAACGCTCCATCGGGTCCGGTGCGTCACGCGCGTCGACGTCGATCGTGACAAACGGGCGCGCCTCGACCTCCACGAAGCGCCAGGCAGTAGCACCCTTCTCAAGGTCCACGATCACGAAGCCTTTAAGCTCCTTTTCCTCGCCAAAGTCGATGCGCTCGAGGCTGCCGGGGTAGACGGCCGGAGGGTCGGTGCCGATCACCTGATGCTTATGAATATGGCCGAGCGCGACGTAGTCGATGCCAGGCTGTGCGACAGCCGAGCGCGGTAGGACCAGGTCATGGCCCAACATAATCGCCCGCTCGGAACTGTAGGTGGCGCCCGCGAGCGTGCCGTGAAAGGTCAGCACCGTCGGTATACCGGGGTCGAGCTGAGAGAGGGTCGCCTCGATCCAGCTGGTTACCTTGTCGATCATCTCGGTGTCGAGCGCCGCCATCGGCAAGCCCTGAAGCTCTTCCTTGGTGAGCAGCGCCTGGCGGTTGAGCCAAGGCACCGCGATGATCTGGAGCGGACCGTGCCGGGTCTCGATCGAGTAGCTGCGCATACGCGAGGCAATCGTCACGCCAGGGAGCTCCAGTGTATCGAAGATCTCGACCGAATGTGCCCTTCCACTGGCCGCCGGGACGTCGTGATTGCCGGTGAGGATCAGCACCGGGATGCGGGCCCGTACCACGCGGTTGAGCCGGCGCGCGAACTCGCGCTGGTGAGTCGGGTTGGGGGTGCGATTCTTGTAGATATCTCCGGCGATCAGGACAATGTCGACCGGCTCGGTCGCGATCGCATAGTCCAGCACCTCGTCGAAGCGCCGGAGATAGTCCTGGAGGCGTGTGTTGAGACCTGTAGCGGGGTCCGTGCGGCCATAGTTTTCCATGCCGATATGGATATCGGCCAGGTGCAGCATCTTGAGCATATAGTATTCGTCTCTAGCGTCTCGGTGTAGCCGGCGTATTCGTTCGCGCCGCCGCTCAGTGTACCGTAAACGAGCGGAACGCGGGCACCGCCGCGACCCCGCGGCGCGCCGTATGCTCCGGCCCGGCTGGAGGGCGCCCTCCAGCTCCTGCTTGCAGGATTCCCAAGAACCGCCGCCGGATTATGGGCGTAGTATCATAATAACGATATGCACGTGGGGAGGAACTGAATGCGGCGACTTGCGACGTGGCGCCCGCCGTTCTGGCTGGTCACAGTATTCATGGCGCTTACACTTGCGCTTGGATCGGGTGTGGGGTATGTGCGCGGTGCCGAAAATAGCCCGGCCACCTGTACCGAGTCGCAAGAGGTCTGCAGCAAATTCAAGGATTTCTGGGAGGTCTGGAATATCGCCGAGGCGCGCTTCGTCGACAAGAAGGCGATCAAGCCGGACGCGATGATCTCGGGCGCGATCAACGGCATGCTCGACTCGCTCGGCGACCAGGGGCATACGCGCTACCTCACCGCCGACCAGACACAACGCTTTCACGAGGAGCTGACAGGCTCCTTCGAAGGCATTGGCGCCTTCGTCGACACTGAAGGCGGGCTGCCGATCATCGTCGCGCCGATCGAGGGGTCCCCGGCCGAAAAGGCCGGCATTCTGCCGGGCGATACGATCCTGCGGATCGACGGCAAGACGACCGAGGGGCTGACGCTTGACGAGGTCGTCAGCCGTATTAAAGGGAAGAAGGGTACACAGGTCAAGCTGCAGGTCCGCCACACTGGCGAGGAGAGTCCGGTCGAGCTGACGATTACACGTGCCGAGGTAACGGTGCCGATCGTCACGTGGCGGATGCTCCCCGGTAAGGTCGCCGATATCCGCCTTTCGCAATTTGCCGAGAATGCCGACGGCGCCATGCGGAAGGCGCTGGACGAGGCAAAGTCTCAGGGCGCGAAGGCGCTGATCGTCGACGTACGCGACGATCCGGGTGGGCTGCTCGATCAGGCGATCAAAGTCACCAGCCTGTTCGTGCCAAAAGGGAAGCCGGTGCTGCTCGAGGCCCAGCGCGACGGGTCGACGAAGACCTATCGCTCGAATGAGAGCAAGCCTTACTTGGACCTACCGATGACCGTCTTACTAAACGGGGGTACGGCCTCCGCCGCGGAGATCTTCTCCGGCGCCCTGCAAGACTACTCTCGCGCGACGCTGATTGGCGTGCCGACGGCGGGAACGGGAACGGTTCTCTCTACGATCGCGCTTGACGATGGCTCGGCAGTGTTGCTCGGGACGGCGCAGTGGGAGACGCCGAAAGGGCGCTATCTTCGCCGCGAGGGCGTGACGCCCGACGTCACAGTCGGCTTGCCCGCGGGAGTCCGCCCGGTCACCCCGACCTCGGCCAAGCAGCTAAGCGACGCCGACATCCTGAATTCACCCGATCTTCAGCTCAAGAAGGCGCTGGCGATCCTGGGCACGGGCAAGTCGGCGACTGCTGCCGAGACGGCGATCGTGCCGAGGTAAGGAGCCAGTAGCCCGCGCAGAGGAGATGCTCCGGCGACGGCAAGCCGTCGCCGGAGCATTGTGTTAACGGCTGCCGATCTCCGCCCGAAAACGCGATCCCAGCTCCCCGGCGAGCCACTGCAAGAGATCGCGATCTCCGGGCCCCAGACTGCCCAAGCGGTCCGATTGGACGTCGATCACCCCAACGACCTCGCCCAACTGAAGAACGGGCACGGCGATCTCGCCGACGACACCCTCATCTGCAGGCCGCGCACGCTCGTCACGGCGGATATCGGGAACGAAGACTAGGGAAGCCGTCTCCTGGGCGGCACGCGCCAGGCCGCCGGCGGCAGCTGCCAGATCGGCTCCACGTCCCGCGACAAGCTCCAGCATGTCGTCGACGACCCGGAAGAATCCGATCACACGATAATGCGGGAGCCCGCGATAGAGCTCCCCAACGAGCGCTACGAGCGTGACCCCGGCATGTGGCTCGTCGGCAAGCAGTCCGGCGATCCGGCGGCGGAGGGCGAGGTAACGAAGGTTAGCGCCGGCCATCGTTCTACCCGGCGATGTCTGTGAGACGACAGATCTTAGGCATCATGCCGCCGCTCCTGGCCGATGGTTCCCGGCGGGGTCGCCCCGTCCATGCGCTGCTGCGCCTGGTTTGAGCTCTGCGAGGCCGTCGCGCCGTCGCGGCGTCCGTCGACCTCGCCCAGCACGATATGCTTCTCGTCGATCACGCCGACCTGCTCGAAGGCAACGGCGCTCCCGCCCTCCACGAGGAGCTGCTGGGGAATGCCCGTGTCGGCCACCATGCCCCGCAGCCGGCCCATATCGCCGACAAGCGTTGTGCTCGTCAGCGCGACCGCGACGTCGTGGAGCGAGCGCTCGATGGCGGGCGCCTCGGCTGTGGGCACATTGACCGCCTCGGTGGTCGCCTCGTTGCTGAGCGGAGCGGTTGTCAACAAGTCGGGCGCGGCCGCCTGGTCGGCGACGACGAGCCGCTCGATGTCGAAGGCGGGATACGCTTTCCAATCGGTCTCGGAAATGTCGAGGGTCACGCCGTCCTCGGTCGCATCGACGACGTCGCTGATCGGCACCAGGCGGTTCGGGCCACTAAAGAGCCCGGCCGGGTTCACTGTGAACTGGTTGGCGACGCCGTTGTTCACGATGATCCGGCTCACCGTCCCGAACTCATGGTTGCCGCTACGCACCGGCGTGCCAAATACCAGGGTATAGATCATACCGCCTCCTCCAGCGATAGACGAACGACACGGTCCGCAGCGGTTGCGCCGGTCTTCCCTCGGCTGGTATGATAGCATGCGCTGAGAACGCATGAAAGGATCGAAGGATGGACTGTCCGGCCTGTGGCGCGGCGAACGAAGCCGAGGCCATCTACTGCTACCGCTGCGGGAGCGCCCTCCGGCCCGGAGTCACCCGCCAGCAGCCTTCCACGGAACAGACGATCGACCTCAGCCGCGATTACCGCGCAGCCGCGGCGACAGCTCCGGTCGATAGCGCTCAGGCGCCACCCGCCAGCGGAGGCGGTGCGGCCGGGGGAGCGCGCGTCTACCAGATCCCGGCGCGGCGCCCCCCGGCGCCCTATGTCGTCGGGCCGGTAGGCGGCACGGCGCAGACGAGCAATCTTGCCGTCTTCGCTTTGATCCTCGGCATCCTCTCATGGATCTTCTTGCCTTTTCTGGGGGCGATCGGCGCCGTCGTCACCGGGCACATGGGCCGGCGTGAAATCCGCGAGTCCAACGGCCGGCTCAGCGGCGAAGGCCTGGCCACCGCCGGGCTTGTGCTGGGCTACATCAACATCGCGCTGACACTGATCGTCTTCGTCGCCTTTTGCGTTCTACCCCTGCTCTTCGTCGCGGGCGCTTCGAGGCACTAATAATCTGCCGGGGCGTGGCCCACGACTGGGCTGCCGGGACGGCACCTAGAGGACTGCCTATGTCACGCCGCCAGCAGTATCGCTTTTTGGTCGCCGCGTCCCTCACCGTCGCCTGGATCGTGGTGGCAGTCTACGGCGCGCTTGCCGCGCTCGACGCCGGTGGGCCGCCGCTCAGTAGCCGCTCGGGCTTCTTCCAGGCGCTCTATCTTCCGTACACGCTGTCCCGTACACTAGGGCGGCCGATGCAGAGTACGCTCGGCAGCGCCGGAGGCCTGCTGGCGGTAGTGCTGCTCTGGATCGTCTTCACGATGGCGATCTGGGCTGTGCTCGAGCTGATCGCGTTCGCCCGTGCACGCGGCCGGGCCGGCAACTCATAAGGCTGCAGTATCGAGATGAGCAGCCGGTGCAGGCTGTGCCCGCCTAGCGGTCCATGGCCGGCGGCACGTTTCGGCGCCGGCGGTTCGCATAGAACAGAAGCACGAGCCCCACGATCGCGGTTACGGATCCAATGATCGCCCAGCGAATTTGCCCCGTCATGAAGCTGCCCGGCAGGATACTGATGCCCTGCAGGAACCAGACGCCCCCGACCCAGATCAGCAGCACAGCGACTACCGTTAAAACCCATCGCATAGGTGTTACTCCGCGCGCATGTAGCCCATCGGCCTCTGCAATCAGTATACGCCGGTCCGCATCCGATCCATGACGAGCCAAAGCGTGGCTATTGCTAGAAACGCCGCGGCGAGCAAGTAGGGCGCCGCCGGGGTCCAGTTGCCGTAGAGCCAACCGCCGGCTGCCGAGCCCGCGGCGCTGCCGAGCCCTCCGGCCATCGTGTAGAGACCGTAGGCACTCCCGCGCTGCGCCGGCGCTCGATCCGCGACAAGCGCATAGAGCGATGGCGTCGCGAGGCTGATGCCCAAGGCTTCGATACACAGGAGCGCGCCTGCCGCGACCAGCGACGGCGAGAAAGGGAGCAGCAGATACGCCAGGATCGGAAGCCCGACGCCGATCGCCGCGGCGATACGGTGCCCACGCCGGTCGGCCCAGCGGCCCAGGGGCTCCGGCGCTACCGCGTAGACTACTCCTGGTATAGCATAGGCGAAGGTCGCGCCCGCGGTACCGATACGAAAACGATCGTTGAGCAGTAGCACCTGGACCGGCACGATCAGACCTCCGGCGATGCCCGCGAGCAGGCCGACGGCAAGCAGCGGACGAAGCGGTCGCAGCAGGCTGCGGCCGCCCTCGCGCACGCCCACGGATCGAGCCGGCTCGCGAACTCTGAGCGCAAAGACGAGTGCGACGGCGGCGAAGAGCGCGTTTCCCGCGAAGACAAGGTGCAGAACATCCAACGCCGGCCATGGCACGGGCAGCCACGGAGGGAGAGGGATCAGGCCCGCGATACTCTTCCGGGTCTCCCGGTCCAGCAGCACGGTGATCGCGCCGGTCCAGGCAGCGCCGACGCCCGAGCCCCAGACGGTGACCGCCTGATAGCGCCCGAAAAGCGTGGCCCGCTCGTCGCCGCTCCACTCTGAGAGCAGCACCGCCGCGGTCAGCCAGGCCGCGGTCGAAGCCAATCCTTGGATCAGGCGCGCGACGACGAGCATCTCAACACTTGATGCTCCCGCGAAGAGCCCGAGTGCGAGCACGTAGCCCGCGAGGCCTACCACGAAGACGTGCTTACGAATATAGCGGTCGAGGAGCTTGCCAAGCACCGTCCGGAGGAGTAGCGCGGTGATGGAGAAGACGGCGAAGAGGTAGCCGATCGTGGCGTCGCTGGCGCCCAGCGCCCGGCCGTAGAGCGGGAGCAGCAGCTCAAAGATGCCGAGGGCGGCCCAGCCCCAGAAGCACGCTGCCCAGAAGGCTCGCAGACGACTAAACCGCCAAGACGCCAAGAAGGACGAAGGATGGAGGTTTCGAGGTGCTCATTCCGGCTTAACTCGTCCGGCCGGCAGAGATGCGCATAAGTAGGCCGACGATCAGGAAGTTAATCAGCACCGACGAGCCGCCGTAGGAGATAAACGGAAGCGTGACGCCCGTAAGCGGAATAACGCGCAGGTTACCTCCGACGATGATAAAGGTCTGGACCGCGATGATCGAGGTCAAGCCGATCGCCAGGAGCTGCTCGAAGCCGCGAAAGCGCGAAGTGAGGCGCAGGGCAATGTGGTAGCCGCGATACATCAGCAGAATATAGAGCAGGAGCACGCCGATGGCGCCGGCCAGGCCAAGCTCCTCGGCGATCGACGTGAAGACGAAGTCGGTGTGGATCGCCGGCACCACCGCGGGCGATCCCTGCCCAAGCCCCGTCCCGAAGATGCCGCCGGCCGAGATCGCGTACTGGCCCTGGACGATCTGATAGCCGGTGCCGGGCGCGTCGGCCCATGGATTGAGCCAGATTGCGACGCGGTCCTGCACGCGGCCGATCACATGGTACATGCCGTAGGCGCCGACGGCGAAGGCCGCCAGCCCTACCAGCGCGTACCAGCCCTTGCCCGTGGCGACGTAGAGCATCGCCAGAAAGATGCAGAAGAGCAGCAAGGCGCCGCCGAGGTCGCGCTGGATGAAGATGAAGGCCATCGTCAGCGCCCACATCCCGGCCATTGGAAGCAGGTAGGGCAGCGGCGGCAGCGTGAGCGGCCCTACGCGCCACCCGGCCGCCA
>JBBSGA010000267.1:0-8832 GCA_038254585.1 Chloroflexales bacterium
CCGGCGATCGAGCCAACTGGCCGTTGGGTGGCTTCCCGGTGGAAGTGGGCGTGAATCGGAAAGGCGCGAGCTCATCTCCGAATCTTAGCGTTCCGGCCGGAGTGAGACGAGACCGAAAGGTCCTAGCTGCGCAGGCCGCTCGGTCCTACACGGTGCTGCGACTGCAGCGTGGCATTGAGCAGGGTTTCAGCGGTCCGTCGGGTCGACGCGTAGCGTAGATCGCTCGGCCGTAGGCGCTGCCAACTGCGCGAAGGCCTGCCACTCGGTTTTCCCGGCGTCGATGTGTGAGCGGGCATCCTGGAGGCGCAGCGCGGCACGGTTTACTGCGGAGACATCGTAGCTGCTGTAGAACGTGAGGAGATCCTGGAGCGCCTGGCCTTCGAGGAAGAGGCCTTCAAGGTATTGGGCATGGGCCGCGCCGGCCCCGCGTGGCGGCGCAATATTTTGAAGCGCCGCGCGTCCCTGATTGAGCTCGTCGCCGAGTGTCCTTGCCGCTGCGACACGCTCGACCGTCGTCCGGCTCTCCTGAGTTGCCTTGCGGTAGTACTGGATCGCCTGCTGAAGATGCACTTGCTCGCCGCGGACGGCCTCGATATAGTGGCTCGCCACGGCAGGATCGGCCGACGGAATGGAGGTCTCGGTCGGCGCTGGCGTGGCGGTGGCCTTTGCGGCCGGCCCCGGTGCGTGGGTGGGCGATACGGATAGATCGCGATAGGTTACAAGGGTTGGCAGTGGGCGCAGAACGACGATCGCGCGGATGCCGACCGTCGTCGTGATCAGCAGCAGTGGGATCAGCCAGAGGATGCGTACAGCCAGCCTCCACGTGTGCTGCGCATCGCGCCAGCCGACCCACCAGGCTGCAGGCGCCTGGTCGCCCCCGGTATTCAAGACGGGGAGCCGCGGGCGCGGTGTCACGACAGTTACGGCCCCCGCCTGCGCGGGGCGCTCGGCCAGCTGCGCGAGGCCGTGGCGTGCGTGCTCATTCTGCGGATTGATCTGGAGGACGGAGCGCAGGCAAAAGTCGACATCCTCCGGGTCGGCGAGCACGCCGCCGAGCCAGAGCCACGCCTGTTCGTGCTGCGGGTTGAGGCGTACTGCCTGGCGCAGTAAGCCGGTCGCGACGGTGCGCTGACCGCCCTTCGCCGCGGCAACTCCTCGCTCATACAGCTGGTCGGCGCGGCGGCCGAAGGTCTTTAGAGCTGGCTCGGCCATCAATGCTCCGGCAAATAAGTCTCGATCATCCGCTGGATCACCGCCGGGCTATCCACCAGCTGCTTGCGGACGACAGTCCAGTTTCGCGGGTCCTCGTTGCCGAGCCGCCAGATCGCGATTCCGCCCAGGTCCTGCTTCTCGACCAGATCGAGCTTGGCCGCCAGCGCGCGATACGAGGCGAACCAGACCGTGTGTGCCTTACCGCCCTCTCGGTAGGTAAACCAGGATTCCTCGACGGGTCCACTCGCATCTACCTCCATCAGGTTGACGTCTGGCTGGCGCTCGTTGAGGATGTGCTGGACGTCGTCCCAGGTTTGGGCCAGGGCCTCCGAGCCGCCCGACCAGTTGTACGCGTAGAATGGAATCCCCAGCTGCACCTTGCCGGCAGGAATCACGGCGCGCGCGTACTCTGCGACCTCCGAGACCCACTTCAGGGGGGCGATCGGCCCGGGTCCCCCACCGCGCCAGTGGAAGTCGTAGGTCATGACGCGGACGCGGTCGCAGATCTGGCCGAGGAGCGGCCAATCCTGAAAGGCGCCAAGTCCGCCGCCGTCAGACGATTTGGCATGCACCGCCACCGTCAGCAGCTTCCCTTCTGCATGGAGGGCACCGCTGAGCTCACGCATGAAGTCGCTATAGACCGCTCGTGTACCCGCGGGCAGCGACTCATAGTCGATGTCGATGCCGTCGTATTGGTACGCTCGTACGTCGGCCATGATCGCGACGATATGCTGTTTCCGCCGCTCGGGATCACGCAGCAGCGGGACAATCTCCAGCGGGTTGGTCACGTTGTGCACGGTCGGGATCACCAGCACATCGGCCTTGTGTGCGGCTTCGACGAGCCCACGATCGCGTGCCCCGGCTTCCGGCACGAGCTGTCCCTCGGACGGGCTGAGTGAATACCAGAAAGGGCTGATCTCATCCAGAATGTCTTTGTTTGCCTCGAACGAGGCCCGCGCCTGATCGGCGTCGAACGATGTCGGCAGCCAGGCGGCGACATACCGGCCAGTCTTGGGATGGACGATGGCCGGGAGCGCCGGCGCTCCTCGCGGCTGCGGCGCAATCGCCGTGGCCTCCGCTGCGGTCTCTGCCGTCGGCGCCGGGGGGATCGTTGCTGTCGTAGCCGCCGTGATGGCTGCTGGCGATGGTGTCGGGCCAAGTGCCGCGGCTGCCAGCCCCCGCGCGATCGCTGCCTGCCGTCCTAGCCATATGCCGTAGGTGTCGTAGGCCAGGGCTGCCCAGAAGCCAAGCAGCGCAACGTAGAGGGCTACCAGGAGGGGGCGACGATGGCGCTGGAAGCGGCGCGACATAGCAAAAATTACCCTACCACACTCTGTCGTCGATGGTCAAATACATCTTTACGAGGCTATGATACCGGGATGGACGGGGATTGGCAATCGCCCCGGAAGCACGAACGTCTCATGCTGGGCCACCTATTCGGCTCGGCTCGACCGTGACCCACCTGCTGTATCGCTACAGATACTCTGCCGCGTCCAAGATCGAGTAGTGGTATCCTTGCTCGGCCAGGAAGAGCTGCCGCTTGGCGGCGAACTCCTGGTCGCGGGAGTCGCGCGTGACGACCGTGTAGAAGCGTGCGGGCCGGCCATCTGCTTTCGGGCGGAGGATTCGTCCGAGTCGCTGCGCTTCTTCTTGGCGCGAGCCGAATGTGCCTGAGATCTGGATTGCGACATCGGCATCCGGCAGATCGATCGCGAAGTTGGCGATTTTGGAGACGATCAGCAGCGGGATGTCGCCGCGCTTGAAGGCTCCGTAGAGCCGCTCGCGCTCCGCGGTGGGCGTTTTGCCGGTGAGCATCGGTGCCTTCAGTCGCTTCGCGACGGCATTGAGCTGGTCGAGGTACTGGCCGATGACGATGATGTGGTCATTCCGGTGGCGGTGGGCCAGGGCCAGCAACACGTCCAGCTTAGCCGGGTTCTCCGCCGCGATACGGTAGGCGTCCTGCCGGCTTTCGCTGAGCACCGCCTCCATCCGCCGGTCGGCATCCATCTCGACCCGCACCTCGATACACTCGGCCTGCGCGATGAAACCGCCGTGTTCCAGGTCACGCCAGGGCAGATCATACTTCTTGGGCCCAATCAGGGAGAAGACATCGCGCTCGCGGCCATCCTCGCGGATGAGCGTCGCCGTCAGCCCCAGCCGCCGCCGCGCCTGAAGCTCGGCCGTCGCGCGAAAGACCGGCGCGGGCAGCAAGTGCACCTCGTCGTAGATCAGCAGACCCCAGTCGGGCTGCCGCAGCAGCCGCAAATGGGGAAAGTCTCCAACCTCTCCTGTCGATTGATCGACGGTGAACGGCCGGTAAGTCAGGATCTGGTAGGTCGCGACCGTAACCGGACGGATCTCTTTGCGCTCCGCCGAGTATTCGCCGACCTCTTCGGCCTGGAGCGTGGTCTTGTCCAGAATTTCGGCGATCCATTGCCGCACTGCAACCGTATTTGGGCAGAGGATCAAGGTATGCGTGCCTGCCGCCCCGATCGCTCCGAGCCCGACGACTGTCTTGCCTGCGCCGCACGGCAGCACGATCACGCCGCTGCCGCCCTCCACGGAGCCGCCGGCATAGAACGCCTCGACGGCCTCGGCTTGGTAGGGGCGTAGACCGAAATCTTCTCCGGAGCGGGTCACCGGCCGAAGATCCACCGCGAGGGACGCTCCCTCGACGTAGCCGGCGCGGTCGTGTGGTGGATAGCCTAGCTCGACGAGAGCCTGCTTCAGGTCGCCGCGCAGCCTCACCTCGACCTCGAAGCACTCGAGGCCACGGCGAGGTCCGAGCATTGAGCTGATGCGCTCGTCGGCCGCAACCCGCTCTAGCAGTGCCTGTTCTTTCGAGCAGAGCAGGAGCGTTGCCCCGTCCTGGAGGATGAGTAGCTTGCCATAGCGCCCGAGGTAGTCGGCTATGTCGGTCACCACATTGGGTGGCAGCGCGAAACGGCTGTAACGGCCAAGGACGTCGACGATCTCCTCCAGCCTCATCCCTGCCGCGGCGGCGTTCCAAAGTGAAAGCGGCGTAATCTTATAGAAATGGATGTGCTCGGGCGACCGCTCCAGCTCCGCGAATCGTGCCAGCGCCGGCCTTACCTCTTCGTAGTCGGGCGCGTGAATGTCGGCTAGGATCGAGAAGTCGCTCTGCACGATCAGGGGAGCGATCGTGGGGGCCATCGACAGCATTAGAAAGACCTATACATAAGTTGACATAGTCAAGCACAGTGGTACAATACATGCTACCATGACCGGCAAAAAGTGGGGGGTTCTTGCGCCCGACAAGGTATGGTAATATTGCGCTCTAAGCTCTAGTACCATCGGTAGTAAGGACTGCGTCTATCTTGCCAAAGCTGGCGTCGGAAGCTAAAGTTAGAGCTGGCAGTGAGGGAAGCGTAAGTCCGATGCATTACAAACAATACATCCCCTTCGGAACACTTGCGCTCAGCTTGGTCCTCTCTGCCTGTGGACAGCCTTTGGCGCTGCGCGGGCAAAATCGACCGGGCGGCATCCCCACGGCGACGCGCGGCCTGGAGGTCAAGGGAGCGGCCAGTGCCGGCCCAGCGCCCATGGCGGCGACGGCGGGACAGCCGCCCGCGAACGGGGGCCTGGCTGCGACAGCCTTGCCAGCGCCGCCTGCGGCACAGGCTCCTGCCGCACAGGCCACCCAGGCACCCGTGCCTCCGCCTCCTTCGGCAGTCACGCCGACCGTCAATCCCGTGCTCGCCAACGTTCAGCTTCCGTCCCCGGTCGAGCTCCAGGCGCGTTGGCGCCAGATACAGACCGACCGCACCCCCCTCGATAAGCCTCGTCCCTATGTAAGCCCGGCGTATCAGGTTGTATGGTGGTTCGATCCGCTTTTCGGGCAGATCGTTCCGATTGGACAGCTTCGTGGCGAGTTCGCCGTACAGGCGACATTTCGTATTCGTGGAGAATGGCTCGGAGCATTGGAGCTGCCATATCACGTAAATCAACAGTACGGTTTTACGGTGCCGGACGCGATCGTCAAGCGCATGAAAAATGCGGGCGTTGGGGAATGGGCCGAAGTTTTTATCTATCAAACACAGGATATTCAGCCGAAGTAGCACGCGGTGCTGCTTTTTTTGCGCACTACGCTGTGGCGTTGCCCAGCTAGGCATACGGAAGGGAAGGTACGTCCATGAGCAGCCGCTACCTGGATATGGTCCGGGGCCAACGTCGGCGCGGTGGATTTCAGTTTACCGCTAAGACTGGCCTGGCTATTCTGGCCGTGATCGCAATGGTCGGTTCCGCCGCTTATTGGTGGGGTGTCCAAAGCCAGCTCACGTCGAACGTGATCGTCGCGATGGCCTTTACCGCCATCATGGTGCTGGCGCCGCCGACACTCGTTTCGTTCCTGATTCCCTGGTCTCCGGCCGGTATGCTCTTACAGAAGATCAACGCGCGCACCTGGGGCTATACGGTCATCACCGTCGCCGCGCTCTTTCTGCTCTACTACTCGTATGACATCCAGTATGCCTGGTGGCTCGCGCAGCCAGTCGTAGCCGAGAGCGGCTACGTGCTCCCGCAGGTGCTGGTCGGGATCATCGGCTTCGTGATCATTCCGGCCCTGCTCTGGACGCCCGTCACCTCCGACGAGCTGGTCGAGCAGGTCCGGCAGGCTCACCTGGTCAAGCGCTATGAGCTCCAGACCCAGGCCGATATCGCGATCCTGCGCAATACGCTGCTGCGTGCCCAGGAGAAGGCGCTGATCGGATTTGCCAATCTTACGGTGCAGGAACGCGAGGAGCTCGCCTCCGTCATGCGCGGCCTGGTCCGGGGCATCGACGGCACGATGAAGGAGATCGCCTCGAGCGTGAAGAGCGTCTCCGGTGCCACCGTTCCGTTCAGCTCGCTCGAAGATAACGATCAGATCAAAGGCTATCTCGACTATATCAGCGAGGCCCTTACCGATACGTCGCTCTTGCCGAACAGCGGACGCAACGGCGAGCGGGCCCCGGCACAGACGCAGGGGATGCAGCCGTCGTCCATTCCAACCCGCCCGACGCAGCAGTATGCCGAGGAACGGCGCGGCTTTTAGGCGGTGCGCGGCAACTTTTATTCGGCCGGCGAGGACCTTCCCGAGAGCGATATTCGTGAGCTGGCAGATTTGTTGGCTGCCCAGCTCTACGGCCGCATGGAGCGCAAGGTTTATAACCTGAGTCGACAGGATGTCTCGGAGCTGGTGGCGCCCTATGTTGAGGATCTCAGCGAGGACGACCAGCGCTCGATTGCCTGGCTTGTCTGGGATCTTTTCCAGGAGGGTCTGAAGATCGAGATGCAGCAGCGCCGCCGGCGCTAGCTCGTTTTTCTGCGAGGCGCCCCAGGCGCCGGCCATGTGGGGCTCGCCGGCGCCTGACGCGCTTTTTTCGACCGTTTATCCGTTATAATCCGCGCGTGAGCGAGCGGCTGGCGATTCTGGGCGGCACCTTCGATCCGATCCATTTCGGCCACTTAGCTATTGCCGCGGAGGTCTGCTGGCAGCTCGACGTCGCGCGCGTCTTCTTCGTTCCGACGGCACAACAGCCGCTGAAAGCCTGGAAGCACATCGCTTCGGCCGCGGACCGGCTGGCGATGGTTCGGCTCGCGACGGCGGACAATCCGTCGTTTGCCGTCTGCGACCTCGAAATCGAGCGAGGCGGGCCGTCGTATACGATCGACACCATGGCCACCCTGCGCGAGCAGAATCCTGGCGCCGAGTGGACCTTCGTAGCCGGAGCCGACGTGCTGCGTGACCTACCACGCTGGCACGCGATCGAGCGCCTGCTCGATCTCTGCCGCTTTGCGATCGTCACGCGCCCCGGCCATACCCTTAACCTCGATCAGCTCTACCAGGCGTTGCCGGCTGCCGATGGCCGGATTACAGAGCTGGGCAACCTCCATCTCGACATCTCGGCAACCGAGCTCCGGGAGCGGCTGGCTCGTGGTGCTCCCGTACGCTATCAGATGCCGGACGAAGTGATCGAGTACATCCGGGATCATGGAATCTATCGCGGCGGAGCTTGAGTTCCATATACGCCATCTTCTCGTGCCCCTCGCCGCCTATTGGGGACTGGCCGTAGGTGAGATCGAGATCGGGCGTTTCGTCGCCTATGCAATCGAGCTGAGCCACTGGAACGAGCGGGTAAACCTCACGCGCATCACCGCGCCGCGCGAGATCGTTGTACGTCACTTTCTTGACTCGCTCTCCTGCGTGCGAGGCTTCGCTTCCGCGCCCGCGGCGCTCGTCGACATTGGAAGCGGGGCAGGCTTCCCCGGCATCCCGCTCAAAATCGTCTGGCCCGCTACGACGCTGACTCTCGGTGAGAGCATCGGCAAGAAGACCGCCTTTCTCGAACACGTCATGGCTGTGCTCGAGCTTCACGACGTCACGGTCGTGACGGCACGCGCCGAAGAGCTCGGCCGGGACCCGGCGCATCGGGAGCGCTACGACGGCGTCGTCGCACGCGCCGTCGCGCCGCTGGACGTGCTCAGCGAGTATGCGCTGCCGCTCTGCCGGACGGGTGGCTGCTTCGTCGCTCCCAAGGGTGCTGATGGCGCCGAGGAGGCAGCGCGGGCTGCACGCGCGATCGGCCGGCTCGGAGGGAAGCTGCGCGAGATTCTGCCGGTCGATCTGCCGGGCGTGGAGCCGCGCACCCTCGTAGTCGTCGACAAGCAGTGCCCGACCCCGGACGGGCTACCGCGTGCAGTAGGCGTGCCGGCCCGCCGTCCGCTATAATAGCCTGGCGCAGCCGAAACTTTTCGTGGCGAGATGCGTATTAAGAGAAGCGGGCTGCGCGGCTGGCGCGTACGCCGGCCTTCACCGATGGAGGAAAGCTCGATGCTTACACGGATCCGAGATCTTGTCAGCGCGAACCTGAACACGATGCTTGACCGGGCGGAAGACCCCGAAAAAATGGTCAACGAGTACATCCGGCAGCTGACCCAGAGCCTCAACGAGGCCAAGATCAGCGTAGCCGGTGCCATGGCCGACGAGACCAAGCTCCACACCAAAATGGTGGAGAACCAGGCCCAGGCCGACCAGTGGCAGTCCAAGGCTCAGGCAGCTCTGCGTGCCGGCGATGAGGATCTGGCAAAGCAGGCGCTCGCCCGCAAGCTTCAGGCCCAGAAGATGGCCGATACCTACAAGCAGCAGTATGAGGAGCAGGATGCTCAGGTCGAAGAGCTTCAGGATGCCCTCGTCAAGCTCGAGTCGCGGATCGCCGAGGCGCGCTCCAAGCGCGAGCTGATCGTTGCCAAGCAAGGCCGCGCGCAGACCCAGGAGGCGATCCAGCGCACGGTCGCAGGCCTCGGCAACGTCAATGCCATGGACAAGCTGGGCCAGCTCGAGGAGCGCGTCGACGATCGCCTGGCGCGGGCGAATGCCATGGACAAGCTCAACCATGGCACACTCGAGTCGCGCTTCGAGGATCTTGAGCAGAACCAGGAGCTTGACGCCGAGCTGGCAGCGCTTAAGCGCAGCATGGGGCAGGGCGGCAACCAGACCCAGGCATAGTGTGACGTATCCCGCCGGATCGAATCGGGGGGGGGGGGGGGGGCTCGGCCGGCCCGCGGGTTGGTGGGGTCGGTTTTTGCCCCCCCGGCGTCGCCCCCCATAATACGGCAAAG
>JBBSGA010000268.1:0-8786 GCA_038254585.1 Chloroflexales bacterium
ACACCCCTGCTCCAGCCCCCCGGGCCGAGCTATCGGCCGCTACGCGGACCTAGCGGTACGAGCTGCTCGAGTTGCGCTGCTTGGAGAAGCAGTCCGAGCAGTAGACCGGCTTGTCGCCGCGAGGTACGAAAGGTACCTGGGCCTCTTTACCGCACGACGAGCATGTGGTGGTGTACATCTCGCGGGCACCACCGTGGCTGCCGCCGCCGCTGCTGTAACCACCGCCGCTGCTGTAGCCGCCACCGCCACCGCTGCTGTAGCTGCTGCCGCCGCGGCCACCGGCGGCTTTGCGAGCCGCCCGGCAATCCGGACAGCGCGTCGGCGCATTGGTGAAGCCCTTCTGGTCGTAAAACTCCTGCTCTCCCGCCGTGAACGTGAACTCCGAGCCGCATTCGCGGCACGTCATCGTCTTGTCTGCGTAGCTCATTGCTCGCAACTCCTAAAGAATGAAAAGACCGTATTGTTCGAAGGCTTGGAGCGAATGAGCCAGGGGAAAGCACTGCGGAGGCAGGAACGTCCAGGGCAATTGCCAAACCATACCAAACAACACGGCGAAGTATACCATGCCCAAGCGAGCTTTGCAATGATTTTTGACCAAACTTGCCCACGTCTTTGCCGGCCGGTGCACCGCAGCTCCGTGACACGGCAAGAGCGCGACCAGTGGTCGCGCTCTTGCCGTGTGAAGGTGGGGGAGCGGGCTTACTGAGCCCAGATTGGCCAGCGATCGTCGGTGGTGTTGTCCGTGATTTGGCGCTGCCCGCCGGTTCCGTCGAAGTTGCGGATGTAGAGCTCGAAATCTCCTTCGATGTTCGATTGGTAGACGATCTGTGCGCCGTCCGGCGACCAACTGGGAGCAGAGGCCTCGCCTACCGTGTTAGTCGTCACGCGCCGCAGGGCCTGCCCGGTGCGCGAGCGCATGATATAGACCTGCATGCTGCCACCACGATCCGAGCTGAAGGCGATGTGGTCGCCCGACGGGGAAACGCGCGGATACCGGTCGGCCGAGGCGTTGTTGGTAAGGTTCGTGACGTTCGCAAGGGACGCCTGGAGCTCGTTGCCCTTATCCTGCGCATAATGCAGATCGGCAGAATAGATCTCCCAGTTGCCGCCGCAGTTGGAGTTGTAGACGATAGCCGAACCGTCCGGATACCACGATGGGTAGTCGTTAACACAGGGTGCTGCCGTCTTGGTAAGTTGCGCCAACCCACCGCCGTTCAAGTTGAGGAGCCAGATCTCCGTGTTTCCGTCGCGGTTCGACGCGAAGGCGATCTTGGTGCCGTCAGGCGAGGCCGCGCCGTTGTAGTCGTTCGAGTTGGAGGTTAGGATGCGCCGTTGGTCACTGCCGTTGATCGTGTAGCTATAGAGTTGCCGCCCGCCATCGCGGGTCGAGTCGCCGATGATACGGATCTTGTCCTGGTCCCATGAGCGGAGCATCGAGAAAGCCACGTTGGTGTTGCCGCCGGTTGTAATAAAGTTCTGGCCTGCGCCTGTTGCGTCGGTCGTGAAGATCTCGAGATGCCCCGGCGAGCGGCGGTTCGAGCCGAAGGCGAGCGGGATGTACGGCTGCTTGTCGGTGTCCCACGGCGTGCCCTGATTAGGATAGCGCCATTGGAAGTAGTGCTGGCCGACGTTGCCCATCTCGACCTTGTACTGCTCCGGATTCGAGGGTGTGAAGGTCAGCGCGCGGCGCTCAAAGATCTGGACCATGACGTCCTTTTCCTGACCACCTACGCGCGCCTTGGTCCAATACGGGTCGGTGATCGGGAGACCGAACGCGAAGAGCGACGTGACGCCGCCGTTCTGGTCGTAGAAATCCTGATACGTCTTGAAGATCGCCGGGACGTTATGCCCGGTCACGGCGTTGTAGCTGACGATCTCCGTGCCGGCCAGCGCCAGGTCCGGCCGTGCGCCAATGTTGCCGTTCTTGTCGAAGGTTGAGCTGACCTTCTGCCCGATCTTGTTCTGGTCACGGTAGCCGTTGTCGGTCGTCGCCACGAGCTGGAACGAGGCGTAGGTTGGGGCGTCAGGGTTGACCTTCGCGAGGTCGCCCGCGACCGGGATCTGCGCCGGCTCGCGCTGGTCGTTCTGGTCCGCGCCCGTGCCGTCGCCGAGCTTGACACGGCCGGAGATCATCTCGACCGGCAGCAGCCCGTTGGTCACATAGAAGCGGGTCTTCGGCGCGTTCGGCTGGTTGATCTCCATGCGCGCCTTGTCGAAGTACTGGACCTGCCGCAGGCCGTTAGGCGACTGCTTGTAGAACTCCTTGTAGTCCCACCATGGCTGGGGGCCCCAGGTCAGCGACCGGTTACCCGGATTCGCATCCGTCTCGTTCCACACGTTTCGGAAGCTGTCGTTGGCAAACTGGAAGCGAGTGCCAGACCATGGTGCGGCATGGGCCGGAAGTGTGCTGAAGATCGTCGCACTTAGCGCCGTCGCAGCGATGCCTCGGCCGATCCAGCGTAACGACCGTCGATCTGCCATCCGTTTCACTCCTTTCGAAGCCTTGTTAGGCGTACCAGTCGTAGAGTGCCCGCATTCTAGCAGCGGCCTCACCGGGGGTGAATGAGGTGATAGTGAAAACGCCCTGACGGTTGCACCATAGGCCTATCAGGTTATCCACGCCGCCGCGCACCTCAGCGCACAGCGTATATGAGGTGTGCCCGTAAATGAACGATCAACTATAGCAGCGGCCGAATGCCCGGAGCTTGCGCCGTCGGGCACGCTCCGGTATGCTCTGCGCCTATGGTGCTTGATCCTTCTTTGTGGCCCGACTCCGCGCACCAGAGCCCAGCCGGAGGGCTGTTCATCGCGGATTGCGATGTCTCGCAGCTTGCGAGCGAGTATGGCACGCCACTGTATCTGCTTGACGAGCAAACGGTACGCGCGACTGCCGATGCCTTCCTGAGCGCCCTCCGGCGGTATTACCCGGCATCGGCGACAGTGCACTACGCGAGCAAGGCCCTGCTCAACACCGCCGTCGCCCAGGTGATGGTCGAGTGCGGACTTGGCCTCGATTGCGTATCACTCGGCGAGCTATCAATCGCACGCCGTGCGGGAGTGAACCTGGGCGGCGTCCACCTCCATGGCAATGCCAAGCCGCGGCCGGAGCTTGAGCAGGCGCTGGCGTGGGGCACGGGCCGAATCATTGTCGATAGCCTGGACGAGCTACGGACGCTGAGTGAGCTCACCGCCGAGCGCCACGCTCCGCAGCCTATTTTGCTGCGGCTCAACCCCGGCATCGACGTGCACACCCACGCGCACGTGCAGACCGGGCAGCTCGACTCGAAGTTCGGTCTGCCGATCTCCACCGGCATGGCCGGCGCCGCCGTCTCTTTCGCACTGGCAGCGCCTGGATTGCAGCTCCTCGGGCTGCATATGCACCTCGGCTCGCAGATCAGCGCCCTGGAGCCGCTCCGGCGGGGCATTGTGTGCCTCTTCGAGTTCGGGGCCGCGATGCGCGAGCAATATGGCTGGCGGATGGAAGAGTTTAGCCCCGGCGGTGGGTTGGCGGTTCCGTACGCTTCCGGCGATCCTGCGCCGTCGATCGAGGAGTATGTGCGCCTCCTGGCAACTGCGACGCGGGAGGCGGTGCTCGCGACGAACACGGAGCCGCCTCGGATGGTGCTCGAGCCGGGGCGCGCGCTGATCGCCCGGGCAGTCGTCGCCATCTATAGCGTCCTGTCGGTCAAACGCATTCCGGATGTGCGCACCTTTGTGGCAGTCGACGGCGGAATGGGCGACAACATCCGCCCCGCGCTCTATGGCACACGCTACTCTGCCGTGCGGGCCGACCGGCTCGAAGCGGCTCCGGCGGAGCGCGTGACTGTCGTCGGACGCTACTGCGAAAGCGGCGACGTACTCCTACGCGATGTCGAGCTGCCGCCCTTAGAGCCGGGAATGCTCGTAGCGGTGCCCATGGCCGGCGCTTATACGCTCGGCATGGCCTCCAACTATAACCTCGTGCCGCGGCCCGCGCTCATGCTCCTCCGCGGCGGTCGAGCCTACACGATCCAGCGCCGGGAAACTCTGGAGGATCTCGTGCTGCGCGATCTGCCACTGCCTGGCAGCCGGTAACAAGGCGGCCCTTCGATTTACTCGATCCACGCTGCCGGATGAGATGCTACTCTATATGCGTAGTGGAGGCCGCTCTGTGTGCCTCTGGCCGTTGGCTAGTAACCTTTTCATGGCGGGAGCTATGTACCCTAACCTGCTGCCATTCCTACAGTGTCCGACGTGCAGCCACGCACCGCTCCTGTTGGTGGTGGGTCGCGAAGATGGCGATGAGGTGGTCGAGGGTGGGCTGAAGTGTGAGCGCTGCATGCACGTCATGTCGATCCGCGAGGGCATTGTGGATGCGATCGGCGCGGGACCGGTGCCTGTTACCGCCGCCCAGCTGGTCAACTACACGGCGGCAGCTGCCTGGGCCTACGAACGGCTGTGGCGCAGGACCTCCTTAAGTTTGCTTAGTGGGCGCCGCTTTCCGCTTACGGAGGAGCTCCACAAGATCTGCACGCTGTTGGGACCTGTGCCGAACCAGCTCGTGCTTGACGTCGCCTGCTCGACGGCGCTCTACGCACGCGCGGTTGCGCAGGTTGCGCCGCAGGCAATTATCGCAGGCGTGGATCATTCATGGGCCATGCTGCGAGAGGCGCGGCGCTTCGCGCGGCGGGAGCGACGGGCGATCTCGCTCGTACGTGCGGCTGCACAGGCGCTTCCGTTTCGAGCAGGCTCGGCGGCTGGCTATGGCATGGGTGGCTCACTCAACGAGATTGGCGACGCTACTCGAATGCTCGCAGAGGCACGGCGGGTCCTCGGCGGGCGCGGCCGCATGGTCTCGATGAACCTCCTTACGGCGCGGACCCGTCGAGGGCGCCTACTCCAGCGCCTAATCGGCGCCGGTGGTGTCTATTTCCCGGGCCAGGAAGCGCTCAACCGCGGCTTTCAGCAGTCCGGCTTCGCTATTGCCGACCAACAGCGTTGGCGCGTGGTCCAGATCAGTCTGCTGCTGCCAAGCAGCTAGATCAGCACGGTGCGTGAGACGCGACAGAGCTGGCGACCGCACACATACCGCTTTTCCTCATCATGTCGTCGGGACCCGCGAAGCAGCATTCACATCGGAGCTGGCTGCGGGCATCGTCGAGCTGACCGGCCGCGACACCGTGCACCTCTCGGGGGTTGGCATTCATCTTGCTTGGCACGGAAGCAGTCCCAACCGCTTAGCAAGGTATGTGATAATGGCCAGACGTGAGGCGACTGATAGCTATGTCATCCAGATGCGGGGTGTTACCAAACAGTGGGGCGACAAGGTCGGCGTGCGCGACGTCACGCTTGACGTTCCGGCCGGCCTGATCTTCGGCCTGGTAGGCCCGTCCGGCTGCGGCAAGACGACGACGATACGCATGCTGACCGGCGTCTACACGCCCTCTAAAGGGGATCTTCGCGTTCTCGGGGCGACCCCGAACAACTTCGATAAGCGCGCGCGCGAGCGTATCGGGTATATGCCACAGCTCTTTGTGCTCTACCCAACGCTGACCGTCTGGGAGAATCTCAACTTCGTCGCTTCGCTATACGGCCTTAACTGGTTCCGTCGGCGTAAGCATCTACGCGAGCTGCTCGAGTTTGTAGAGCTGACTCCGGCCCGCAACACCCTGGCCGAGAATATCTCAGGCGGTATGAAGCGCCGGCTCGAGTTGGCATGCTCCCTCGTGCATCAGCCGCAGCTCCTCTTCGCCGATGAGCCCACGGCCGGGGTCGATCCCGTACTGCGCGGCAAGTTCTGGGATGGATTCAGGCGGCTGAAATCCGAGGGCCGCAGCCTGCTCGTCACAACGCAGTACGTCTCCGAAGTCGAGTACTGTGACCAGGTCGGCGTTATGCGTGGCGGGAAGCTGCTTATGGTCGATACCCCGGAGGGACTACGCCGCCGTGCCTTCGGTGGACGCGAGGTGATCGCGCTGCACGTGGATGCCGAGGACGAGCGGAACGCGCGCAGAGTTTTGCGCGAGCTGCCGTTCGTGGACGAGATCGAACGGCCGCACAACCAGCCCCTCGGCACCCTGCACGTCTTTGTCGACAATGCTGGCGGACGCATCCCGGAAATGATCCAGGCGCTGGGAACCGACAGCACGATTGATACACGCAACGCCCAGGAGTTCAAGCCGCCCTTCGACGATGTCTTCATCATCTTGATGGAGCAGGCCGCCCGCGACGACCCCGAGATCGCAGATGAGGAGGCGGTCAATGTTTAAAGGCATCGTCCGCACCTTCTCATTTTTCTCCAAAGAGCTTGCCGAAATTCGGCGCCAGCCGCGATTGATTCTGAGCCTTGTTCTGGGACCCTTTCTGATTCTCGCTCTGTTCGGCCTTGGCTACAGTGGCGAACAGCCCCAGCTGAAGACGATGCTCGTCGTGCCGGCCGGGATGGAATCCGATCCGCGCGTGCAGAACATCGCGAAGAATCTCGGGCCGTCTTTCGACGTTCTGGGAGTCACGTCGAACCTCCAACAGGCCCGCCAGCAGCTCAACACTGGGCAGACCGACATTGTCGAGGTCGTGCCTCCCGACGTCGACCAGATCTTTGGCCGCACGGCCCAATCGCCGGTCACTGTGTTATACAACGAGATCGATCCGCTCCAGGAGCAGTGGATTCAGTACCTTACCTACGTGCAGGTCAAGGAGCTCAACTCGGCGATCCTCCTGAACGTAGCCAGCGGAACGAAAGAACAGGCGGGCGGCGTCGGCAGTTACATTCAGGATGCACGCCGGCAGCTTCAAACCATTCAGACTGGTCTGAAGGTGGCAGGAAGCCCACAAGTCAAGAGCGCAATTCAGCGCCTTCGCGCGAACTCCGGGCTCATCTTGGCGAGCCTGGTGCTAAGCGGGCAGTCCGGCCAGGGCCAGCAAGGGCAACAGGATGTGCAGCAGATCCAGAACGATCTCGCGGCGCTCGAAAATGCCCAACAGAGCGGCCAGGTGCAGGAGCAGCAGCAGCGCATCGCGGATATCAATGCCAGGCTCAGCCAAATCGAAACGATTGCGAACCAGCTCAAGGCTGTGCCGCCGGAGGTGCTTGTTTCGCCGCTGATCAGCAGGCCCGAGAATATCGCCCAAACCAGTTACAAGCCGAGCTATATCACCTTTTACTCCCCAGGTGTCGTCGCACTTCTCTTACAGCATATGGCAGTCACCCTGGCGGCGCTCTCGCTGGTCCGCGAGAATCTGCTCGGATCGGTCGAGATGTTCCGCGTGGCGCCGGTCGGCAGCATGCAGATCATGATCGGCAAATACCTCGCCTACACGATCTTCGCGGGGATCATCGCCGCGGCTCTGACACTTGGCCTGTTTTATGGCCTTGCAGTTCCCTTCGTCGGGAACATATACTGGTATGCCCTGGTCGTGCTGCTGCTCGTGTGGGCGTCGCTGGGCCTCGGATTCTTTATCTCTGCGATTTCGAAGTCCGAGAGCCAGGCGGTCCAGTTCTCGATGATTGCGCTCCTCGGCTCGGTCTTCTTTTCCGGTTTCTTTTTGCCCCTGGCGAACTTCACGCGGTACGTGCGCGGCGTAGCGTACATTCTGCCGGTAACACATGGAGTCCTGGGCTTCCAGAATATCATGCTGCGCGGCCGCCTGCCGAGCGACCAGACGATAAGCTGGCTGAGCGGTATCGCGCTGGTCTGCTTTGTGCTAGCATGGCAGCTGTGGCGCAGGAACCTCAAGCGCAGGTAATTCAAGCAGCACATATGGAGGTACTCCAGTATGTATGAGGAAGACAATAGCTGGTCGTTTGCAGCCGGTCTCTTCGTCGGCGCTCTGGTAGGGGCAGCGCTGGCCAGTCTCTTCACGCCGCGGAGCGGGCCGCAGAACCGCGAGCTAGTAATGGAAAAGGGTCTGGTGCTGAAGGATCGCGTCGGCGACGTGGCGACCACGGCGAGCTCTCGCGTCGGCGATGTCACCTCCAGCGTCGGCGAGAAGGTGAGCGGCGCGGCCTCGACCGTGGCCGAGCGCGCAAGCTCCGTCGCCACAAGCGTCGCCGATAGAGCGACCGATGCCGTCTCGACTGTCCAAGACGTGGCTTCGACGGCCGCGAGCAGGGTCGGCGAGGTCGCGTCGACGACGACCGAGAAGGTGAGCGTCGCAGCCTCGACGGCGGCGACGAAGGTCGGTGACGTTACGTCGACGGCGGCGAGCAAAGCACGCGATGCGACGGCGACAGCCGCCGATAGGGCCCGGGATCTGGCTGGGCGTGCGACCGAAACTGCTGCAACCACGGCCCAGACTTTGAGTGCCAAAGCCTCCGATGCTACAGCCTCGGTCTCGCAGACTGCCTCCGATCTCGGCAATCGAGCCAGTCAAGTAGGTAACTCGGCGATCTCTAGTGCGGGAGAGGCGGGTACGGCCGCGTTGGATCGGGCCAAGGATGTAACCGCCGGAGCTCCGGCGGCGACAGGCCAGGTGGTAGACCAGGCCCGAGATACCGCGGGCCAGGCCGCCGCGGCAGCCAAACAGACGGCGAGCCAGGCCGCGAGCTCGGTTCAGCAGGCAGCCGGTCAGGCCGCGGACGCGGTGGAGCAGACGGCGGGCCCGGCGGCTGAGAGCGCTGGGGCGACGACGGAACGTGCCACGAGCTCGTCCGAGAGGTCGAGCGGAACTCCAGCTGGGACCTCCGCCGCGACACGCTACGACGCGGCCTCCGATATGATTATTACGGACACGTCGAAGCTGGGCGAAATGAACGATGCCGGCGAGACTCTGGAGAGCGACGAGCAGTTCGAGGCCGAAGGCTCCGA